>DPAC01000150.1 GCA_003517675.1 Porphyromonadaceae bacterium
GCATCCTTCAAAATAGTTATGTCCGCAACTTCATTCGGATCAATTTGCGTAAAACTACGCTCTACGCCATCTACCATAACTAATGGAGCAGAACCTCCCGTTGAAAGAGAAGCCACACCACGAACAAGAATCATAGGGTCGTCACTACCCGGTAAACCGGAATATTGCACAGTTGAAACCCCCGGCAGTTTACCTGCAAGAGCATTACCCAATGATGCTGTTGGCGATTTTAAAATTTCAGTTCCACTTACATTGGAAACAGAACCCGTCACAGTCACTTTCTTTTGGCTACCATATGCCACAACAACGACTTCATCCAATAGCTCAGTGCTTTCTTCCATAACTATATTAAATGTTGTTTGATTTCCAACATTTATTTCTATAGTTTTGTAACCGATACTCGATATAACCAACACAGAATTATTGGAACTTACTTCCATAGAAAAATTTCCGTTTACATCAGTTACAGTACCGTTTGAAGTCCCTTTTTCTAGAATATTAGCACCAATCACAGGAGACCTGTCTCTACTGTCGATAATAGTGCCTGATATTCTTCGCTGTTGGGCCATTAATTGAAAGCTCATAATAAGAGCCATACACAACACAAAAACGTTCTTCATAAAATACTAATTTATAAATTAAAAAATTTATATTTTTTTTATCGCATCTCTCACAGTTATTCCCCACTCTTTTAAATCGTTATCGCTCCAGCTCCCGTCTGAAGATGCCGAAGGTAACAACATGGAACACGTTTCATCTTTATCAGAAACCGACCAGGCCACCCAACTGATGCTGTTATCAGCCATCCAATCCACCCATTTTTGCCACTCTACATAGTCTATAGGCCCATCTCCTGTAGCTTCCATTCCTGCACATTCTGACACAAAAAGCGGTAGCCCCTTCGAAATGGCATAATCGCCCCTGTCACGTAGAAATTGATGATGGCTGGCTGCATAGAAATGGAGGGTATACATGATGTTGTCATATCCAGAGACCGGATCGTCAGCAACAAGGTGGACATCCTGATCCCAATGCGGTGATCCCACTAGAATGATGTTCGACTTGTCTATCTCGCGAATGGCTTTGATGACTTCTTCGGAATAGGCTTTTACATCTATCCACGAATCTTTTTCGGGTTCGTTGAAAATTTCGTAGATCACGTTGGGATAATCTTTGTATTTTTGTGCCATTTCTCGGAAAAATCCGACAGCTTCTTCCGTTCGAAGCGTATGACTGTGCCAGTCGATAATCACGTAAATCCCGTATTTGATAGCGGCATCAACCACGCGGGTGACACATTCGGTAGAAAATTGCGGATTACGGATGTATCCCTGGTCAGGGTCAACCCCCATTGCCGCACGTACTACAGTGCATTCCCAATCGTTCACAAATGTCCCGACAGCCTTTTCATTGTAAAAACGGGGCCACCAGTTATGCCATCCGAAACTAACCCCTTTCAGCACAACTTTTTCTCCTCTTTCATTCAAGAGAAAACTACCGTCAACGGAAAGTTTTCCGTGTTTTTCAACAATTGTTTTCCTTGTAACAACTTTACCTTCATCTTCGCTTTTATTCTGACTAACACTACAGCATTGTAATACAAGAAAAAAAAGGTAAAACGCTAAATTCAAAACATGTGTTTTCATATTTTGTATCTTAATATCACGAGGCAAAATTAGAACAGATTATTTAGAATATATATGCATTATTTATCAAATAATGATACTTTCTTGCAAGAAAAGTAAAATTATCACCTTGGTTTTGTGAAGTTCTCCCTGAATTCGGAGTGCAATCTTTTTTCTTCTTAAAGATCCTGTTCAAATTGGTTAAGTTGGTAAACCCGAATTCGTAGCATATTTCGGAAAGTGGTTTCCTTTGTTCAACCCATACTCCCTTCCCACTGGATTCTGACACTGAGAGCAAGGCGCATCATTGGGATGACGTTGTCTTGCAGGGGTTGATTACATGAACATGGTATGTTTTTAACAACATGGTATTATTTTAACTCTGTACACGAAAGAGAGAAGTGTTAAAAAATCAGATGATCATTTTCGTTTTGCGATAATTCTCGCGGAAATTTTTAGGAGAGCATCCCTTCCTTTTCTTGAAGATTCTGTTAAAGTTTGAAAGGTTGTTGAAGCCGCAATCGTAGCAGATTTCACCAATGGAATTAGTAGTGTCGACCAGCAGACGGGTGGCATTGCCCAGTCGAATATCGATGATATGATCGGAAACGGTCTTACCGGTACGGAGTTTGAAAAAACGACTCAGCGCTACCGGCGTCATGCCGACAACGCCAGCCAGATCTTCCAGCCGAATCTCTTCCCGATAGTGTTGATTGATATACTCATAGACCCTGCGCACCCTTCTACTGTCGGTATTGTCTTCAATGTGGGCAAAAGAGGAACTGGCGAGGGTACGGTAATTATCACACAGGGATAACTCATAGATGATGGTTAACAGTCTGATCACCGCATAAAAACCCGACTTCTCGACAGAAAGGTTGTCAAGCATGGGGTAAACTTTCATGATTGTCTCCATGGGAAAGTTAATCCCTTTCTGTGCATTGCTAAACATCTGCCGGATGCTACTAAACTGGTTCTTGTAGATAAGATTGCCGATAAAAAGCTCTTTTGAAAACTGAATGGTGATTTCCCGGATGTTTTTTGAGGTGCATTGGTGCTGTTCCCATACGTGTTCTAACTCCTCACCTGCGATAAGCGTAAGGTCGTATTTGCCGATAATTTCAACGGAGTCGCCTACAATTCGTCTTACTCCCTCGGCATTCTCAAGATAATTGATTTCAAATTCGCTGTGGGAATGAAGAGGATAGTTAAACTCCGATTTCCTCCGGTCAGCAATATAAAAACAGTCCTTATCTGACAAAGGAATGATCTCATGCAGGATATGGCTGTTGTGTTCGTTCATACGGGTTCACCTCTATTTAAACCCTTTTGATGAAAGGAGGTGGTCCCACTTGGGCTTGAACCAAGGACTCCCTGATTATGAGTCAGGTGCTCTAACCAACTGAGCTATGGGACCTTTTTTTGACCGCTAGCGTTCAAAAGCGGGTGCAATGTTACCACTTTTTCGGCAAAACACCAAAGGAAATTTTCGATATTATTTATCCGAACGGGATGATGCCTTTTTCTTAGCAATTTAGAATAACCCGGAATCTATCATCCGGTATCTATACACTCTTTTTATCCATCATTTTTTTGAGGGCGTCAACGGCATTTTTCGATTTATATTTGACCGTCCTTTCGTTTATTTTCAATATTTCCGCGGTTTCCCTGATGGTATATCCGTCGCGGTAAAGCATCATGAAAATCTCTCCCATCTTATCCGGCATATCATTGAAAAAATCTGTAACAACAGATTCAAATTCTTTTATTTCGTATTCCTCCGATACGTGCGTGTAGGACAGTTCATTTTCTAATTCCTCAAAGGATATTCTGCCGGCATCTGATAAAGTTTTGACATAGGGTGATTTTAAGAAATCGAGCATTCGGTAGGTAAAATGATGAAGCAAAAACTTGTTGGCTGAGTCGTTGGCATCTGTTTTAATGATTCCCGGTTCCTCCCAAAACGTGATCCAAAAATACTGGGTGATTTCATTCGCCAGTTCCACATCACTCGTTTTTCGGAATGCCCATTCGTACAATAAGCGGTAATATTTATTGTAAAATATCGTAAAAGCACCTTCATCTTTCTTTTGTGAGATCTCTTCTATTAATTCTTTGTCAGACATAACTATAGCCTTATTGTCCGTCATCTGAAGTACAATTCTGTAAAAATGTTGATGCAAAGGTAAATCAATCATGTTTCATAACGGTTAAGAAGAAAATCTACCCTGTTAAACAAATCTAAATAAAACATCTTTTAAATAAAACAAAAAAAGTGTATGGACATACTGCATTGATATTCAATTCTATTTCTCGTCCGTAACAGGATCGAAATATAAATGTAATTTTTTTGTTGCCCCAAAAAAGAAGCCCAAAATCTTTTATTTAGTTAGAGGGAACATAACTCCCAAGAAAATATTTAATGTAAAAAGAATAAAAAATTGCGAATGAATTAATTCCTGAAAATCGGCACGAAATATAACTATTAACATAAAAATAAAAACTATGACTCGATTGACGTTTAATTTCATTATTTTAGTAGGGATTGTCAGCATACTGTGTTCCCCGAACACATTTGCTCAGTCTAATGGAAAAATTGTAGGTAAAGTAACTGAAGCGACATCCGGAACCCCTCTTATCGGCGCCAATGTTATACTGCTGAATACTTCGGAGGGCGC
Source organism: Porphyromonadaceae bacterium (assembly GCA_003517675.1). Classification (GTDB taxonomy): domain Bacteria; phylum Bacteroidota; class Bacteroidia; order Bacteroidales; family Dysgonomonadaceae; genus Proteiniphilum. The sequence goes on from DPAC01000150.1 coordinate 4,304, forward strand.
TTCAGCAGATTTGCAGGGAAATTATACCATTTCGGGGGTAGAGCCCGGAAACTATCAGATCAGTGCTTCCTACCTGGGATATGAGGAAGCGGTTTTGGAGATAACCGTTCAGGCCAACCAGGTTACGGTTGTTGACTTCGCTTTAAAGGAATCTGCAACAGAACTGAGCGGTGTCACTGTTTACGGTCAGCTGACACGCGGACAGGCAAAAGCTCTGAACGAGCAAAAGAACGCGCCAAACATAAAAAATGTCGTTTCTTCCGAACAGTTCCTGCTTTTTCCTGACAGAAATGCAGCGGAAACAGTAGCCCGGATACCGGGTATATCCATTAGCTACGACCAGGGAGAAGGTGAACTGGTCCAGATCAGGGGTCTTGCCCCCCAGTACAATTCCCTTACCGTAAACGGTCAACGCATTCCTGCACCAGACCCCGACCTGGGAAGAGCTGTGGGATTGGACCTGCTTAACCAGGATCTGATGGAAAACATTGTGGTGACAAAAGCCCTGACTCCGGATATTGATGGTGATGCCATTGGAGGCAACATCAACTTTCAGATGAAACAGGCACCCGATGAGGGGATTCTTGTGGTCAATGCCGGCGGCGGGTACAATGCCCAGCATTCCTATTTTGATGAATACGGCAAAGACATCATGAACCTGTCGGGCTATGCCGGACAACGTTTCTTTGATAAAAAACTCGGGGTTCTGTTTGCCGCAAGTTATTATAAAACCAACCGCGGTTCGTTGCTAAAAGAACTGGAATACGATGATATCACCATGACCGATCATATTTTTGCCCAGCATTCCAACGATTATGACGTCTTAAGGGAGCGGACCGGGTTTAACCTGAACACGGAATTTAAATTTGATCAGTTCAACAGAATATACGTGAATGCCAACTACAACAGGTATTTTGATAAAGAGATCAGACGTCTGAACGAATGGATCATCGATGATGAAGAGGAAACCAAAGAAACCAGGAACAGGGTCGAAGATCAGTTTCTCACGAATGCCATGTTTGGTGGAAATCACAATTTCAACGGGATAAAACTTGATTATACCGGTAGCTGGATTAAAGCAAAAGAAGAAATGCCCGCAAGAACCTATTTCAGGTTCCAAAGGGATTTTGATTTCTCCGGTTACACAAACGATGAAATAAAAGAATTTAGCCCGAATACAAAATTTACCCAGGAAGATGTACTCACGCTCAACCGGATCCGCGTCGACGATAACCTGAAGGAAGATGAGGATATATCGGGAATGTTCAATGTCGAAATTCCCTATTTTTTAACAGGTGAGAAAAGCACCATTAAGTTCGGGGGGAAATATACGGACAAAAGTGCGAAATATACCGCCCGCAGGCTCCAGCTGAGAAATTTTCCGGAAGCACATACGATTGGTGAAGGAGAATTCGGCTTTATAAATGTTATCGTCGATCCGGACGATACGGGGTATCTGGGAGCAGAAAGAGCAGAATACCTGGATCAGTCGGACGATAATTACGATGCAAACGAAACCGTGCTGGCCGCCTACGGCATGACAACCTTAAACCTGACTGACAAGCTTACGATACTGGCGGGGTTGCGTTATGAAAATACGCAAAATAAATACAAGACACTGGCCACCGAATCCGTCAATCAAGGGCAATCAGATGCCAGTTACTCAAATTTTTTACCCTCAGCCCATCTTACTTACCGGCTGAATGACAGGATGAACCTTCGGTTTGCCTACTCATCAGGTATTGCCCGCCCAGACTATGTAGCATTGGTCCCTTATGAGTTCAGGGACGATGATGCCCGGGAAATCAGCCAGGGAAATCCTGACCTCAAACCAACGACTTCCAACAACCTGGACCTCATGTTCGAAAGCTATAGCTCATCCCTGGGACTTTTCAGCGCGGGGATCTATTATAAAAAAATGACTGATATTATCCTGAATTCAACCCATACCGAAACATTGACGAATGAAGGAGGATCACAGGTCTATGAGATAACCATGCCGGTTAACGGCGATGAAGATGCTACAGTTTATGGATTTGAACTTGCCCTGAATCGGCGACTTGATTTTCTCAACGTGCCTTTCCTGAACTATTTCAGCATTTACGCCAATTACACCTATACAAAAGCTGAATTAAAAGTTGACGGAAGAAACGTACCGATGGGATACAGTCCGGAAAATATCGCAAACCTGGCATTGATGTATGATAATCCGAAAATTGGCTTGTCGTTCGTTATTTCGAATAATTTCAGGGACGATATCCTGCAAAGTGTGGGTGACGATCAATATACCGATTCCTATTTTAAGCAGGAATATCATCTTGATTTATCGGTGAAGCAAAAAATAACGAACCATCTGTCTGCATTCCTCCAGCTTAACAACCTGACGGATCAGCAGGAACAACAAATTTACGGAAAACCATCAGCCGATTATGCCAAGCTTCAGCAATGGGCAAAATTTGGCAGATACGGTACTTTAGGGCTCTCTTTTAAACTTTAACGATTTCTAAAATATCTGTTGTATGAAACAATTTGGAATCGGAAATAAAAAATTTATCTCAAAACAAGCTATGCAAGGAACATTTATGCTGTTCCTTGCATGCTGTTTTTTATCAGGAATGCAGGCCTGTACCAATGATCGGTGGGAGGTGAACAGACAGACAACCGCAGCAGAACAACCGGTTCAGTTCGTCAGCCAATCTGAACTGATCGCGGGATCATCACATGAACAAATCCGGTCTTATCTGCATTATTATTCACCCGTAATTTTCAAACAAGCGAATGAATATGACGATAATCACAAGGGTCATGACTGGATCACCAACTTCAATTTCGACCAGGACAATTACCTGGCCAATAATAAAGAGAACTGGAGTGATGAATTGAAAAAGTATGTCAACCAGGGTGAACATCCCGACTGGCAGATCAGGCCGACACTCTATTCGGCAGCCATTCGTTTTTACGATCAATCCCTCCAAACCAATAGTATTATTCTGCTCTACCATGTATATCATGCCAAGCAGCGCTACGAAATACACGACTGGGAAAGGATAGAGATAAGAATTGACAATGTTCATGGCGGACCGGGCTCGGGTGAGGAAATTAACTACGTGGTCATTACCCGGCACAGCCTGCACAACGCCAGGGAATATCCGGATCCGGATCTCAATTTCATGACAACATCTGCCGGGAAACATGTGATGATCTGGCAGGCGGACTGGGATTTCAACCCGTTCAACCCATCGCAGGGAGAATTGCATTTTGTAGAGGAGAGCTGGTCGGATATCACGGCACTAGATGCGAATAATGCAACGGCAAAAGTTGATATTAACAACGAAGGCAAAAGCCGGTTCCATTATATTTTTGTTGATCAGTCAGATACCGAGGCAACGAGTTTCTGGAAGGCGCAGGCTATACAAAATGACAATGCCTCAAGCCTGGCTTCCGGGAAAGATCAGTATTCAGGTGTTCCCATGTCCGAAGTAAAAAGAATTACCTATGAACTGCAGGATCTGGCTGACATTATCCCCACCCACCTGGATCCCGCCAACTGGAAAGATGATCTCTCCATCAATATGGTGACCCCGGTTACCGATGAGAACGGCACCCTGGAAGTTTCAACCGGAGTAACAACATTCTATTATACCGCACTGGATACCCAGGATCCCGACGAAGACCGGAAAGGTTATATCCGGAAACACTGGTTTTGGGGAGTATATATTTATGGCACGGAAGGCGATAACTTCTACTCCGAGTTGGGACCTGAACCATGGTTTCAACATTTTTATTTTGCCCATAATGGTACACAGGGAGATGGTTCTGTTGAGGACGAACTGGAAAACAGGGGAATATTTCTGGGCAAAGAGGAATATGCGAACTGGAATACCAGCGATGGAGGCTTCGACGGACGATGGGTTCAGTTATTCCCGGATTAGTTCCCCTTATCGGGAAAGAAAAAAGAGGTAATTTTGCAGCAGTTTAATTGATCAATCCAGCTTCATTTATGAGAAAAAATAAAATATTCCATCACACCAGAATCATCCTATTCCTGCTTTTTTTGTTGATTACAACCATTTCTTTTTCCCAAACGGAGGATGCCGCCTTCAAAACAGTACAGACCTATGAAATTCAGGAAGCAAGGCAGGGTATTGCGGTTGATTCGGCTTATTTTTATGCAATTAACACAAAAGGAATTGGAAAATACCGTAAAAAAAACGGTGATCTTGTTGCAGAATGGAAGGACGATTCAGGACAGATCATCCATTTCGATGGTGCCGTAGTCGTGAACGACAAACTTTACTGCGCCCATTCAAATTATCCGGGAATCCCAATGACCAGTTCAATAGAGATCTTTGATACGGAAAATCTTGAACATCTCGGTTCCCACAGTTTTGGGATAAAATATGGGTCCTGTACCTGGGCCGACTATTACAACGATTCCTGGTGGGTCTGCTTTGCCCATTATGACAAATTTGAACCACTGACAAACAAAAATAACAGGTGGACCATATTGGTTCAGTTCGATAAAAACTGGCATGAACAGGAATCCTGGACATTTCCTGCGTCCGTTCTGCAGGAATTCAAACCGATGAGTTGCTCGGGTGGTTCCTGGGGACCTGATGGCAATTTATATGTAACCGGTCACGACAGTACCAGGGTCTATGTCCTGAAATTACCAGAGATGGGATCTATTCTTGCGTTGAAAAAGATTTTAAGAATCACCTCAGAAGGACAAGGCATAGCATGGGATCGCTATGAAAAAAACAATCTCTACGGGATCAAAAGAAAAGATAATTTAGTCATCAGATCCAGATTATCCGCTTTTTAACCACATTGCAGCTTGATCCCGATAGTTACAGAACCACTGAAAAATACCACGAATGTGCTATTTCATCATCCTAAAACTACCTTTACCTTTGTCACCAGAATAAATATTGTACACTTTATGTCAGACATTACATTTCGCGTAAAAGCGCACAGCGAGAGCCCGACCAAAACCATTGCAAAGGCAAGGGGTTTTGAAGCAATTATTGATGAACCCGAGGAACTGAACGGCACCAATGACGGTCCGAATCCGGTTGAATATACACTTATCGCCCTATCGGGCTGTTTGAACGTGATGTGCCACCTTGTGGCTAAAGAGATGAATTTCACACTGAAAGGTGTAAAAATAAACTTGTCCGGCGTGATCGACCCGGCCAAACACCTGGGTATGGCCACTACCGAAAGGGCGGGATACAAACGAATCGAGGTGGAGATCATACCCGATACGGATGCCGATGCCGCCACGCTGGATCAATGGCTCAAAACCATTGAAGAGCGTTGTCCGGTAAGCGACAACCTTAGCAACCCCACGCCGGTGCATATCACAGTGGGAAAGTAATTGACAAAAGGAAGCTTTACGCTTCCTTTATCATGTTTGCCGTTTGGTTGGGTTTCAAACCGGAAAATGTTTGGCATAACATTTCCGGATCTGTCAAGTCAATGAACCTCCGGTTCAATCCATTCGCCATGATCCTTGATCAGCTGGATCAGATGCTCCACCGCCTCCGCCTGGGGAATATTCTTCTCCACCAGCTCCTTGCGACGGTAGAGTGAGATCTTGCCATGCTCAGCACCCACATAACCATAGTCGGCGTCGGCCATCTCACCCGGTCCGTTGACAATGCAGCCCATCACTCCTATCTTCAAATGCCTGAGGTGAGAGAAATGCTTTTTTACCAGTGCCACGGTGGTCTGCAGGTCGAACAGCGTCCTGCCGCAACTGGGGCAGGAGATGAACTCCGTTTTACTGGTACGCACGCGGGCTGCCTGCAGGAGCCCAAAAGCGTAATTATCCAGGTCTGAGATAGCGATATGCCCCTCGTTGCTGAGCATGATGCCATTGCCGAAGCCGTCGAGCAACACCGTTCCGAAGTCGACCCCCCCCTTGATCATGATATCCTCCGGATCATTCTCGTGGTAGCTACGCTGTAAAACTACCGGTACGCGACATCCAGCATTGAGCAGCGCATGGAAAAATGCTCTCTGCTCCCCAACTCCGTTCAGATGGTTGGTGGTGAGGATCAATGCCACGTTCTTATCGGCTTTGATCTGAGCCATTACCGTTTCATTCAGTTGTGGGTATGAGATTCGCAGGAATTTCACCGGAGCATTGCAACCGGCCATCTCTGCCATATTATCTACAGTGAAGAGCGGGAAATTGTCAATCCTTTCCTCCCAGGCAGGATAATCGACGATCGATTTCATCCCTTTTGGAAAGCTGGCCGGCACGCTGCGCCCAACATAGATATAGTCGGGGATGAAATGGGGATTGATTGTCATATCCGTTGTCCGGCTTCTGTCGGAGATCACTACCGGCAGATGCTCCCCGCCGATGTTCCAGACCGCGTCGGTCACCCTGCGATCGGTAGAAAAGGGTGAGAATCCGGGATAATGGCTGCCCTTAATGGGTGTGTGTCCCTGGCGCTGCATCACATAGTCCACCAGCTTGCGGGCGACCGGTACCTCTGCTTCGGGATCTTCACTCAACGACACCCGGATGGTGTCACCCAGGCCATCACTCAGCAGGGCGCCAATACCCACAGCCGACTTCATCCGTCCATCCTCCCCGTCACCCGCTTCGGTCACCCCGAGATGCAGGGGGAAGTGAATATCTTCCTGGTCCATCCGATGTACCAGCAGTCGCACCGCTTTGGTCATCAGCAACGTGTTGGAGGCTTTCATCGAGATCACGATGTCCTTGAAACCCTCCTCCACCGCGATGCGCAGATACTCCATGCAGGATTCCACCATCCCCTCCGGGGTGTCGCCGTAACGGCTCATGATCCTGTCGGAGAGAGAGCCATGGTTTACGCCAATGCGAATGGCCGTACCATGCTCCTTGCATACATTCAAAAGGGGAACCAGCTGGACGCGTATCTTATCAATCTCCCGTGCATACTCCTCCTCGGTAAACTCAAGCTCGGCAAAAGTCTTTTGTTTGTCGACGAAGTTACCCGGATTGATACGCACTTTTTCCGCCACGGTGGCAGCTACGAGCGCTGCACGCGGGTTGAAATGGATATCAGCCGACAGGGGTGTAGTGTATCCCTTTTCCCGCAACTCACGGTGGATGTTACGCAAGTTGTCCGCCTCACGCACTCCCTGCGTGGTGAGCCGTATCAGATCAGCACCGGCCGCAATGATCCGCTCACATTGTGCCACACTACCTTCGGTATCGCGCGTATCGGTGTTGGTCATCGTCTGAATCACCACCGGGTGATTGCCTCCCATTGTGATGTTCCCCACCGGTACATCAACCGTGGGACGACGTTTGTAATTGAAAAAATCCATTGTTAATCTATTATTTCTTCAAAGGTAATACTTCTATCCAATAGCCGTCAGGATCGATGATGAAATATAACCCCATCTCCTGGTTTTCGTAGCAGACAGCCCCCATCTCCTTATGGTAGGCACGCATCTGATCATAGTCGCCCTCCACCCGCACACAAAGATGCTGCTCGTTGTCGCCCATGTTATAGGGTCTCTCCCAGTCACGCAGCCAGGTAAGCTCAAGGGTGAAGCCGGTGACACCATCACCGAGGTAAACCAGGATAAAGGAGCCATCAGAGGCCTCCTTTCTCCTCACCTCTTTTAATCCCAACGCCTTGTCATAGAACGCTAAACTTTTTTCCAGATCGAACACATTGATGTTGTAATGGTCAAATCTTGCTTTTACTTCCATATTGATTCATATTGAAAAAGATTGATTGAGATTGATTGAGATTGAGCCGGGTCATTCTCAATCAAGTTCGTACGATTGTCCGGGTTGGGTCAACGGCAGATAGATGGCACCGTTACGTTCAGCTTCTTCAGAAAACAGGTTTGCTTTCTCATATTGCTCCCCGAAATGCATCGGAAGAAAATAACGGGTTTGAATACGTGTGACAAACTGCACCGCTCCTCGCATGTAGTCTCTTCCCAGACGGGGATCCACCGGGAACATCACCAGATCTAACCGGTCACTCTGTTCTGCAAGCAACTCCAGTTCGCAGAGGAAATTGTTCTCGTGCGTGAGCGCTTCCTCCTTTCCCACCTCCTCATTCCAGTGCCAGTTATTCAGATCACCGGCATGAAAGATACGAACGTTGTTCCATTCCAATAGAAAAGAACCCCCTTCATCGGTTGAACCAAACGCTTTCAACCAGATCCTGTGATCCCTGTAAACCTCACCTTTTCTGAGGTAAACGACATCGGCATCAGCACCCTTGACGGAGCTGAACAACTCATGTGAGAAGATATAGGTGATATTCTTTTTCTGCTCTCTCCAGGAGAGGATCTCCGGATTGAAATGATCCGAATGGGAATGGGTACACAACACATAGAGGTCCTCATCTTTACCGAGCAGGTAGTCATTGATCCATGCGGTGCCATCATCCCGTGGCGCATCTTTGTAGTAGTCAAAGATCACGGAAAAAGAACCGAACTCAATCAGATAACAGCTATGATAAATATATGTGACTCTCATAACTCCTAATAACAAACTGGCGGCAAAAAGTTCTGTCCTTTTTCTATAAAAATTGATAAAAGGGGTTCGGTTTTTTTCCCAAAGCAGCTGTTTCCGGGATTTTACCCCATTTTGAGAACTTATTTCTTTTCAATCTGTTTAATAATTGCACATTTTTCGTACATTTGCGCAGTTTTATCAAAAGTATCCCCGGTTGCTCTCAAATGACAGTAAAAACCGGGCTATCAAAATGGAATCAATTATGACTCACAATTTATTAAAAGGAAAAAGAGGAATCATCTTCGGAGCACTGAACGAGATGTCAATCGCCTGGAAGGTGGCCGAAAGAGCCGTGGAAGAGGGTGCCATTATCACCCTGTCGAACACACCGGTAGCGGTACGCATGGGCGACACTGCCAAGCTGGGCGAAAAACTGAACGCTGAGATACTGCCTGCAGACGCCACCAACGTGGAAGACCTGGAGATGGTCTTCTCCAAATCGATGGAGATCCTGGGGGGGAAGATCGACTTCGTGCTGCACTCCATCGGCATGTCGCCCAACGTGCGCAAGAAAAGAACCTACGATGACCTGGATTACGATATGCTGATTAAGACACTCGATATCTCGGCTATCTCGTTTCATAAGATGCTACAGGTAGCCCGCAAGATGGATGCCGTGGAACGGGGCGGTTCGATGCTGGCACTCACCTATGTGGCGGCACAGCGTGTTTTCTACGGTTACAACGACATGGCCGACGCAAAAGCCTTGCTGGAGTCAATCACCCGCAGCTTCGGCTATATCTACGGCCGCGAAAAGGGGGTCCGCGTGAACACCATCTCACAGTCGCCTACCATGACCACCGCCGGCAGCGGCGTGAAAGGGATGGCCGACCTGATGGACTTTTCCGAACGGATGTCGCCTCTCGGAAACGCTGATGCCGATGATGCAGCTGACTACTGTATTGTGATGTTTTCCGACCTCACCCGTAAGGTGACCATGCAGAACCTCTACAACGACGGCGGCTTCTCCAGCATGGGCATGAGCCTGCGCGCCATGAAGCAGTACAGCAATGGTCTGGATGAAAACCGCGACGAAAACGGGAAAGTGATCTACGGGTAAGCAAACTTCTGGATACCTATATATAATTTAGCTTCGGTCGGTCGACCGAAGCTTTTTTTTTATACATTTGCATGCATATGATGATCAGGATATACAACGAAAACCCCAACCCGCGGGAGATAGAGAAAGTGGTAGCGGTACTCAGTGAAGGAGGCATCGTGATCTATCCCACTGACACGCTCTACGGCATCGGCTGTGATGCCCTCAACATACGGGCTGTGGAGAAGATCTGCGATATGAAAGGGATCAATCCCCAGAAGAGCAACCTCTCCATCATCTGCAACGACCTGAGCATCATCAGTGAATATGCCAAGGTGAGCACACCGGTCTTCAAGCTGATGAAGCGGAATCTGCCTGGCCCATTCACCTTCATCCTGCCCACCACCTCCTCGCTGCCGAAGATCTACAAGCAGAAAAAGACTGTGGGGATCCGTGTGCCGGACAACAATATCATTCGCGAGATCGTCGCCCAGTTGGGCAATCCGGTGCTAAGCACTTCGGTGATCGACAAGGAGATGGAGAGTGAATACAACACCGATCCCGAGCTGATTCACGAAAAGTGGGGCAGCTTTGCCGACCTGGTAATCGATGGAGGCCCCGGCGGCATAGAAGGATCCACGGTTGTGGACTGCACCTCCGGTGAACCAGTTATCGTCCGACAGGGAAAGGGAGAGTTAATTTTTTGATATTTTCCTTGTCAGATTAAATTCTTTGCTGCATTCACAAATATAAGTTCACATATCAATCATTTCATAATGAAAAAGTCAATCCTCTATTTCTTCATATTCTTTCTACTCCCATACCTATTCAGTTCCTGCAAAGATGATGGTCCACTTGGTTTGGATGATAAAATCAATACGGCGTCTTTTGATCCTGTCAATAAAACTTTTATAGTGACATATAGTAACGGAGAAGAGGAAATCCTGGAAGCTATTTTAAACACGAGTTACAGCCCTACAAGAGCTACTGTCACATTGAAAAATGGCACCCAATTAAGCGTAAATGATGCCAGTGAAGCCGGTGAAATAATATTTAGTGGCAAGGGAAACTACCAATCTGCCACATACGACCCAAATACTAGTTCTTTTACAATTATTTATGACAGCGGATTTAAGGAGGTATTAAAAGCTATCCTAATTGATGACTTAGATGAATCCTTTGCAATCCGTGATCTGGCGGATGGCAGTTTTTTACTTTTTAATATTTCTAATCCAACTGAAAGTGTACAACGATTTACCAGAAAGGGGGTACTTGTTTCTGCCTCATACAATAATCAAGAGAATAATAAATTTTTTACACTTCGATATGATTCCGGATATCGAGTCTCTGTAGAAGCGTTTATTGACAATTCCACGAATCCAGTCAGTGCCTATATTACTTTAATAGATGGAACATTTATATACATAGATGATGCAACCAAAAGCGGAGAAGCTGTTGTTGACACAACAATCCAACCCGTAAGTGGAAACAATTACGTAAATGAGTGGATATATGAGAATATGTTGGTGTATTATTTATGGAATTACAAATTGCCAGAAAATCCAAATTTTTCTCTTTATCCGGATGATTTTTTTTATTCCTTACTAAATAAATATAGCATTTCAAATCCCGAAGGAGATAGATTCTCCTGGATACAGGAGGATTACGTGGAGTTGCTGAATGATTTAAGTGGGGTCAGTTCCGATGAAATCGGATTTGAATATATATTTGCTTGGGCGGATCAGGCAAAAACTCATTATTATGCCCTGGTACTTTACCCAAAGCAAGGTACCGATGCCGAAGCAAAAGGAATTGATAGGGGCCGGTTTATCACCAAAATTGATGGCCAGAATATCACTCCTCAGAATTATGAAACGCTGTTCGGGGGCACAGGGACAAAAAAACTCTCGATGGCGGACTGGAGCTATAATCCAGCAAAATCTACCTACTACCTGCAAGATTCCGGAGACGTAACGATCCAGATGCACAGCAATTATGCCGAAAATCCGGTCTATAAAGACAGCGTGTACTCCATCAACAATAAGAAGATCGGCTATCTTGTATATAACTTCTTTGCACGGGATAGGGGGGATGACAGTTACGACTACGATAAACTGCTGATGAGCCGGCTGGATGCACTAAAGGCACAAGGCGCAAATGAGATGGTACTCGACCTTCGCTACAACAGCGGGGGAGCTGTCTCTTCTGCCATTGCCCTGGCAAGCGCTCTGGTGAAAAACAGATCCACAAGCAATGTACTCACCACCTCCCAATATAATTCAATTGTACATAATTCATTGCTGAAGGAATATGGCGCCAATTACAACAAAGATTATTTCATATCACAGATTGATACGGCCAAAACAGATGACGAGGGCAATGTAATTGAATGGGTCAAGGTTACAGATGTCCCGTCCTTAAATTTACCGCGTCTGTTTATCCTGACTTCTGGTTGGACCGCATCCGCCAGCGAGTTCGTCATCAACGGGCTCCGGCCTTACATGGATGTGATCCTGATCGGTGAAACAACCTATGGTAAAAACGTGGGCTCTATTTCTATCTATGAAGAAAATGATCCAAAAAATAAATGGGGGATGCAACCTATTGTGGTGAAATATTTCAACAGTAAGGGCGAGTCGGATTTCACTGCCGGCTTTACACCCAATTATGAAATCGATGAGTTTAATCCTGATGGTATGGAAAAAACCGGTGATGAACTGTTCCTCTTTGAATTTGGCAACACCAACGATCCGTTACTCGGAAAAGCAATCTCAATGATTACGGGTGCAACAAAAGCTGCCCGCTCCATACGCACCGCCACCCCTTTCCGTTCATCGCAGGTGGATGAAAGAACTTCCATCAAATTGCGACACAACAGACACCGCTTTGAAATGAATGATGATGTGCGCGGAGAAGAAATAAGGAAATTGATAAA
>DPAC01000041.1:0-3576 GCA_003517675.1 Porphyromonadaceae bacterium
TTTTAATTTCTCTTCCATATCAATTTTCTGTTATTACGGGTAAACTAATGATAAATTTGGTTCCTTTTCCCAATTCACTCTCGGCACGAATGGTGCCGTTCATGTCTGTTACAATCTTCTTCACGTAGGCCAGCCCCAGCCCGAAGCCTTTCACATCGTGGCGGTTGCCGGTCGGTACGCGGTAAAAACGTTCAAATACTTTCTTCGCATCCTCTTTTCTCATACCGATGCCATTGTCCTCTATAGAGATGATCAGCTTGTTCCCCTCGTTGCGGGTGCGGATCATCAATTCCGGCGGAACATCTTTCTTTCGGTATTTCAGCGCATTGTCCAGGATGTTGAACAGCACGTTGGTGAAATGCATCTCATCCACTCTGATGGTAGAATTCTCTGCCTGCAGGTCAATGTCGAGTGTGCCCTCCAGCTTCTCTACTTTCAAGGCATGCGTGTTGGCCACTGTCACCACCAGATCGTTTGCATCTATCTCTTTCATCTTCAGTGTTGTCTTTTGCTTGTCGAAGAGCGACATTTGCAGAACCTTTTCCACCTGAAAACTCAATCGTTTTGTCTCATCGTAAATCACGCCGGTGACATGTTTAAATACTTCGGGCGATTTCAGGATAGACTCATCCTTGAGCATCTGTGATGCAAGCGAGATCGTGGAGACGGGTGTCTTCAGCTCGTGTGTCATGTTGTTGATGAAATCATTCTTCATTTCAGACAAACGCTTTTGTCGGAATAGTGATACCACTGTGAAGATAAAGGTAATCAACAAGATGAAAGTAAAGATCAGCGACGGGATGAAAAAGGTCAGTTCACTGTAAACATAATTCCTTTTGGTGGGGAAGTACACTTTCAACTGGTTTAACTTCGCCGGCGGATCATTGGGGAACAAGATCTGCGTGTAGATGGCATCCCGCTGCTTCGTAGAGAAGCCGGGCGAAGCATAGACCACCTGATTGTTGTAATTCACAACCTGAAAGCTAAATGGCTCATTCAACCCATTGTAGGCGAGTTCGTGGCGGATATACTGTTCCAGCTTGTTGAAATCGATCCGTTCCTCAATCGGTTCGTTGCTTGAGCGACTCAGGATCTTGAAGATCACTTCATAGAGCAGTGACCGCTCGTGCAGGTAACGCTTCGAGAGCGATTGTTGCATGTCATATTGCGTCTTGGAGATGGTGCTGGCACCCTGATTGGGTGAGAGCAATGCCTTCTCACGCTCCGTTTCCGGCATGATTGAACGTTCCGTGGGATTCAACTCGATGTTCGATCTGTTTTCATCGGGGTGGGAGATGGTTGTCTGCTCCCTGATGATCTCCTGTGAACTCAGTGGCTGATTATACCGTGAATATCTGTTTTCCGATTCAATCATATCCTCTTCCAGGTATTTTCGTGTTTGGTCCATCTCCAAATTTCTCATCACATTGTAGAGACTCCGGTTCACCTGCTCGTCGAACTGTTGAGTGCGGATAGCAAGGCTGGTTCTCATGTACCTGACCTGAAGAAACAGCAATGCGAAAAAAGCCGTGAACATCACAATGGCAAGCAACCAGATAGTTGATTTTTTCATATGCTATAATTCCTTACCTCCTTTAAATTGTTTTTTTATTTCAAAGATCACTTTTTTCTGCCTTATTATTTAACAAATAAACCGCTTTTTTGTTTAACATATCCTCTTAAAATTAAAAAAATACGAATTTTAGCCGGATCTAAACATATATTAAGAAAATAAGCTACATGACAACCTGATTTTGAATTTATTTAACAGGGCAATTGTTCCCGGTCAGCGGAAGTTGAGGCGCAGGGCGATGCCTGCATTGCTGTTGGTGGTAGCTGAGGAGAGTGAAGAGACCAGCGGTTTATGTACCTTGTGGTCATAAAAGGCACGCAGGGTGAGAAGCCTGCTCACCGCATAATCGGCCGAGAAGCGAATGGTGCTGGTTTGAATGCCACTTGCCGGTTGAGTGGTCTCCTCTTCGATTCTTCTGATGAGTGTCTCTGTCTTCTTCATTGAGATATCGAGGCGAAGCGTGAGATCGTTCCGAAATGTTGATTCATTTTTTTCTGGTGTATCATTTGGAGCTTGCTGCAATAGAGGTAACATGCGATACCGTTCAGGAGATGATCTCCTGATGCCGATGAGACGGCCAAAATTGAGAAAGCGGTAACCGGTTCCGATAACCAGGTCGTTGTCATGCATCTCCATCACCTGAAGTGAAGAAATTGCCAGGTTGAGTGAACGGGTGCGATTCATTCGTAGCGTCAGGTTCATGTTGTTATGAAACGTTGCGCGCAACTCGAACAGGGGATTGAAACTCTCCATGATGTTGATGGATTGAATGTTATAGGGAGAAGAGGGGAGTGGGTCACCGGTGACTGCATCACGGATGAACCCCAGGTCCTGTTGTTCTGTTCCTACCCAGCTGAGATGTGTTTGGTAAGATCCAATCCGGTATTGCGAGAGGTAACTGTGGGTGATCATCAGTTCGGCCAGTTGTTGGCGCAACGCCGGCATCATGGTTGTTAGATTGATTGAGAGGTTCCAGTTGGGCATCATCGATGAGAGGGAAGGAAAAGGGGTGAGTGCGATTTTATGCTCATTCTTACCCGTGTAGGCAGCCAGAAATGCAGGGATAAGTACATCGGAAGAGTTCATCTTCACATCACCGTTGTTCATGGAGAATGTCTCTCCCGCCAGTGAACTACTCCGGAGAAACCCCTGCTGCGGATATTGTTTACCTGCATATTGATCTCTGATGCGACTCGCCACTACAGACCTGTTCTCCAGAAACCGGCGAAAGGTTGCAGAGTAATATTGCCGGTTGGCATCTCCTCTTTCAAATGCCGAGAAGAGAGAGATGGTGCTGATGGCAAAGCTGCCACCCTGGATCTCGGGAATACCTTCAAACATGTATTGATATTCGCTGCGGTGGTTCTGCTCACGGAGTGCGTGGAGGTTGATGCGAATACCGGCGATTGGTTCAAGAGCGGTCTCGATCCTTACATTCCTGGTACGGTTGAAAATGGCTGGAGTGATGTGCTCCTGATTGATCACCAGTCGTTGTTCGGCCAGTGCCTTTTCCACGAAGCTCCTTCCTCCATCAACACCTAAAGCGAAAGGTAAGCCGGGCAGCAATACCCCCTCCACTCTTTTTTGTCCAAACAGATCACCACTCATCGGGAGATAACCTGGAAGGTTTGTGCGTGTTTTGTGTCCGATATTGAGGTTAATTTGTCGGATCATCGTCAAGAGTTGTGACAGGGTGGATGACATCCCCATCGATGGCAATTTTTGGTATAGACGTGGCAGGTTGAAGCGACTGTTGAGTGTGAAAGAGAGATCGTTTTGCAGCTGATTGCCAATCTCTCTATTTTCGATTGTTGCACCCCGCTCCCACCGGTATTGTGAGTGATAAGCCGCGCTGCTGCTGATCCAGTCCAGTGATGGGATCCTCTCAAAGGGGAGCTTGAAACTTGCATCAACTGTCTGATCATACCTGAGCGGTCTGCCCAGCTCGCGCAGGCTGTGCATCACTGAATCTTTCCAAATCTCATAGTCGTCCCGGTTGATTG
>DPAC01000041.1:3838-5121 GCA_003517675.1 Porphyromonadaceae bacterium
GAGGTTGAGCTGTCGGTCCCAGTAGAAGTTATGACTGTAACTGAGATAAGCTGTTTGGCTTTCAGTTTCACCCGCCGCATAGAGATTCAGGTTGCGCAGCTGTCTTTCGCGGTAGTTGCGGTGTAGTTTATGGCTGAGGCTGATCTGGTCGGGGAGGTAGCGGAACTGAAGATTGCGGAGAGGGGCATTTCGGCCATTCTCTTTCAGGAAATGAAATGGCTCCCACGGTTTTATCAGGGGTGAGTAGGAGTAAACGAGCTGTAAACGCTGATCACTTTCTGTGGCATATGCGACTTCCGGGTTTTTTTGTTGCTGTAAGTTTCCGGAATAGGAAAAAGTGAAGTTTGCCGGATCGTAGGGCATCGGGTTTGCACTTCGGATATTCATCTTCAGATTGTTCAGGCTGATGCTTCGGTACGACGTTTTGGTCTGAGCGATGCGCTGAATAGAGTCTCTTTCGGTGTGAAGGTTCATCTGCTCCATTGATTCAGATAGCAGGATATCACTGTTGTAGGGATCATAAAGAGGGGTCTCCAGGTTGTTACTGTAAGCGTAGAAGAGAGGTGCCGTGATCCTGGCTTTTCGTGGCAGAAAACGACCCAGGTCCAGGTTGAGAGTCAGGCTGACCGATGAGAAGTCGTTGTTGCGGCGTTGTTGCAAGCCCTGGCTCAGCGACCCGAACCCGGCTGTCTCTCTCCTGGCGGAGAGCTGTATCGTGCCGATATCAGATAACGATAATCCCATGTTTCCCTGGGCAGCCCAGCCTCCTTTTTCATCGAACTCGCTCAATCGCATCTCGTTCACCCATACCTCGCCCGAGCGTGTTGCGGCACTGTTGTTTCGAATGCCGATCATCATCACCTTGATCTCCGCCAGCGACGGGTTGCCGGTGACGGTAATCCGTCGTTCCGTTTGATCGGGATCGGCTTCACTGTAAGGGGTATAGTAGCCCGATTGTTCTCCCTCTTTCAGCAATCTATCTCGCTTGAGCTTGAGCTGGGTGAACAGCTCCAGCGGGAGATCAATCCTGTTCGCTTCCGGCCATACTTTTTCTCTGTCAGCGTTGATGTAAGGGCTGTAGTGTCCCTCAGGTGTCAGAGAGAGAGGAAGCTCCATTTCGTAGTAATTGTTGCGGTAGTCGGAGCCAATCCGCAGGAAGAGGGAGAGATCACCATCCTGCAGGCGGCCTGCGTCTCCCTCCGGCTGCTCGGCATGCACAAACATTTGCAGCCGCTTGTAGCGTCGCAGGTCATGCATGGCACCCTTGTAGATGGCGCGGCTGT
>DPAC01000041.1:5426-6084 GCA_003517675.1 Porphyromonadaceae bacterium
TGCGCCATTCACTGCGTACCAGTCCCAGTGTGGCAAAACGAAAAACTTGAGGTTGTTTGAACCCGGTAAGCAACATTCGCATAAACCGGATGTTGTGAAACCCTTCCATGTTGCCAATTTTCGACTGGTAATCACTGATCGGGATTCTAAAGAGGTACCAGGTCACTTTCTCCTGCCGGCCATTGCGCAGCGACACGCTCACCTCTCTCTTGTCAGCTATGTGGTTGAAGCCTGTTTGCATCTCCTCAGGGCGCAATGAAACATGGTAGCTGTAGTAACGTTCCTGATCATTGAGTGTGTTGTCCCGATTGATATCCTCCACATCGGGCGTGTTGCGTGATGCAGTGTGATAACCATCATCGTTCTCGGGAGCCTGGGAGTTCCCTTCCGTCCCGTTGTAGTATTTATAACGTTCCAGGATGCTTAGCTGCCGTCTGTCCTGCTCCTCACCGCGGTAATGGCGGAAGCGGTCACCCGCGGGGTCGTTGAGTGGCGAGTGGGCATCTTCACGCATCCGCGCGAGTGTTGCATCCGAGAGGCGTGGTTGCAGCTCCTCCAGATATTGCGCATAGGTGGGAAATTGTTTCTCCTGTTCACTGTTGAGGCCATTTAGACCCACATCCTGTAACCGACGTGCCTCCGCACCCAGCGAGTTATC
>DPAC01000041.1:6389-9434 GCA_003517675.1 Porphyromonadaceae bacterium
AAATTTGCCAGCGTGTCTCCTGCAAAGGGATCCATCAGCCAGAATTCAATATAGGCAATATTGGCTGTCTCAAAATCGCTTGTCTCCAGCTGGCGGGTAATGCCACCCCATCGGTTGGATGGGTTCAGTAGATAACCGTCACGATCTACCTCTCTGTCAAGGTTATAAGGTCCTCTCTCATTGGGGTAGTAGGCTAGGTTGAGTACCGGTATGGTAGCGGGCTGCCCGTAGGGGAGCTCTCTTTCCGGAAAGAGCTCCCGTTCATAGATCTCACGCACCCGGTGGTCGGAGAGTTGATCCGGATCATTTCTGATGTGGGTGGGTGTCAGGGAGGAGTTCTTACGGGTGAAGATGCCATCGATGTGGTACCAGGATAGCAGTGCCCGGTTTTTTCCATTTTCGATCTGATTGGTGAGCGCTCCCTCCGGAAAGAGTGAGGTCGCACTGTTGTCGATGGGCGTGGCGGCAAGTGACCAGGCGTAAGGATTGCGCAGGTCGATCACAGAGGTCGTCGATTCGAAATCATCCAGATAGGAATATCCTCCTGCATGCTGACTGCTATAGTGGCCCGGGATCATCTGTGCAAAAGCCAGCTCTGCTGTGAGCTGTGAAGGTGTGGTAGCATCGGTGAAAGGGAGCAGGTTGAGCAGGTTTGTCAACGCAACCGATTCTTTCTTCCAACTCAGGTTGGATCCCCATAGCAGGTTCCTGGTTGCCTCCTCTCCAAAAGCGGTTTTCATGGTCATTGGTTTCTCTGTATAGTGCATCAGCGTGGCACCCAACGAGAAATCATGGGTGAAGTTGTAAAGGAGGTTCACACCCATCAGTGTCTTGCGTTGCATCTGTGAGAATGTCTGCTCTTCCAGGGTTACACTCAACGGCGTACCTGTATCCAACAGGGATTGATTTAAGATGGTAACGCTACCCGAGAGATAATCCACGGTATAGTCTACCCCTTCAGTGAGGGTGATGCCACCGGCGGTTACCTTCACCGAGCCACGTGCCACGTTCATCGTATTGAGGCTGATCACTGCCTCCGATGCTGCACGGTACTCACCGCTGAGGCGATATTTGTTCTTTTCAGCGAGTTGACGGGCCACAGTCCGCGTGGAGTCATACAGTTCCTGAAAGAGATAGCGTGCGGCGATGGTTTCATTTTTTATCCGCTCCTTCAGGTGGGAACCGAACGGCTCGGTTACCGGGAAGATGATCCTTCCTTGCTGGGTATCAACCGTGTACCCCTCCAGGAAATCGAAGATGCCGTCAGGGTAGGGGTTTTGCCGCTCATCTAACCTGTCCAGTTGCATCACCCGGAGGAGCAGCTCATCATCGATGCCGCTACCGGGGAGATAGCTCAGGTAAACGCCGGCAGAGTCACTCTGACGGGTGATCTCCAGACGGAAGTGATCTGCTTCAAGGTTGTAGGCACCATATCCCAGCGAGTAAATGTTTTTCATCATCAGATCCCACACAGGTGATGTGGGGGAGAGCGAGACTGGTTTCAGCAGTTTCAGAAAAAGTGCATCCTGACTATTTTCCATGCCGATATCGGCTGAGAATTCACCCACCTGATAGACCTCTCCTCCATAGCTGTACTCGAAGGCTACGGCCAGCACCTCGTCAGGTTGTAGCGGCATGTTCAGGGAGAGGTACCCCAGCTGGGGATGGTAGCTGTATTCAGCAGGCGAGAGCAGCCTGGCATTTTCCAGCTTTTCATAATCGGTGCCGTTCACCACATCTCCCGGTAACAGGTTCATCCCCTGGCGGATGTCTCTTATTCCGGCATAGGTGGTGGTCAGTTCATCATAGAGCGTGTTGCCTCGGTTGTATGGAATCTCCTCGGCTCCCATTGGTTGCCATCTGGGGTTATGAATGGTGCGATGCTCACCCAGATCGGCCAACGCAACAATGTTCCTCACCTGACTGTAATCCCCCCGCCGGTTGGTAACCCACACCTCGATACGAGTGATTGAAATGGGTGATTCTACGTAGGGCAGGCTGCTCATCGCATGGTTGTAGTTGTCTCGGAACCAATAGGAAAGGAAGAAGTGTCTGTTTTCCTCGTAGTTATCGGCACTGAATGAGAATGGCGTGATTTGTCTGCTGCCGCTGCTGTGGATGGTCTGCACCTCCGACTGCTGCCTGGAGAAGAGCGTGTTTACCTGCAGTTTCCCGAACTGCAGGTCTGCTTTGATGCCGAACAGTGCAGCACCGCCATCAATCAGTGGATTGGAGGTGGTCATCTTTACATTACCCGCCTCGATGTTGCGGATGATCTGATCTTCATCCCCTTGGTATGCCAGTTTGAGCTCCTTGCTATGGTAGTCGAAAGTGGCTTCGGTGTCGTAGTTCACATTGAAATTGATCTTCTCCCCAACAGTTGCGCTCAGGTTGAGCTGTATCTGCTGGTCAAAGTTGAATATGTTGCGCTTGCGTGCACGCAATGGGAGTGTGGGATTGTCTGTCACATCTCTTTTCAAGCCGGCAGAGATATC
This sequence comes from Porphyromonadaceae bacterium, assembly GCA_003517675.1. Classification (GTDB taxonomy): domain Bacteria; phylum Bacteroidota; class Bacteroidia; order Bacteroidales; family Dysgonomonadaceae; genus Proteiniphilum. The sequence goes on from DPAC01000041.1 coordinate 8,885, forward strand.
GATAGATCCCTTGGTGGAGAGCTGCACACCTCCCGGTCCGAACAGCGTTGTGGGTGTTTTTTCTTGTCTCCGCAGTCCGGATATTGTAAAAGTGGGGTAGGACGGAGTGCTGCTGTCGGCATTTCCTCTGTTACGTTCCCTGAATTGGTCGACCTGCATCTTTCGCAGCCGATAGGCCATGTACTCCTTTCGCGTCATGGTGACGGGAGTGTCAATCAGATGATCTCCAATCCTCCTCTCAAAAATGTAAAGTGCTGTGCCGGGATCGTACCGCACTACGGTATGTACTCCCAACTGTTGCTGTTGGGCCGTGAGAGGCTGCGTCCCGTTCATCACAAACAAAAACGCAAGCACAAGGAATAAATAAGATCTGTTCAAAGAGCACACAGTCCTATACGATTTTTGTAACCAAAAATGCGTATTACATAACCTACAACTGTTAAAGTCTCTTCAATGCTTCCTTGATCAACCCTTCAACCGGCAGGGTAGGATCTTCCCTGATAATTTTGGCAATCACTTTTTGCGAAGCCGTTTGTACAAAACCCAGCAT
>DPAC01000041.1:9664-10452 GCA_003517675.1 Porphyromonadaceae bacterium
CTTTCGTCGCTGAAACGAATCTTATCTTTCAGATCCACAATGATTCGTTGGGCCGTTTTGCCTCCGATTCCTTTTACCGACTGGAGCTGTGCGGCATCGCCCGAGGCGATCACGCTCTCCAACTCGCGTGAGCTCAGGGAGGAGAGAATCATCCTGGCCGTGCCGGGCCCCACGCCTGAGACGCTGATCAGGTGTAGAAACAGCTCCCGCTCATGCTTTTCTGCAAAACCGAACAACAGGTGGGCATCCTCACGGATCGACTCATAGACGTAGAGCCGGGTCTCTGTTTTGCCATTGATGGCGGCAAAAGTGTTGAGAGAGATCTGCATTTGGTATCCGATGCCGTTGCACTCAATCGTCACAGCGGCGGGTGTCAGATCAGCTACCGCTCCTTTGATATAGTCTATCATTTTCTCTTAACAGTTGGTTGATTACGTAATACCATCATATAACGACCCAGTTGCCCTAAAAGTATATGTAAGGCATAAAAAGGAGCCCCCGGCATGTTCAGCCGATGCACCATGCCTTTCTGTTGATGGGTGAAGGTGTCCCCTCGCCAGCTCTCCTTGACCCGTTTCTGTTGCACGCTTGACACAAAGATAGCGATAAAAACAATCCTGCACAATACCGCAAATTGAATCGTGATTGTTGCTCGCTGCACGATAAATTGTGTACTTTTGCAGATCAACAAGAGAAAGAATGAGTGCAAAGAAAAGCTACCGTTACGAGATAGAGGCACAGGACATTGATTTCCGTCGCAAGGTATCGCTCAGCTCGCTGACCAATTT
>DPAC01000041.1:10715-11184 GCA_003517675.1 Porphyromonadaceae bacterium
TCCTGGGCGGTGATCGACATGGATACACGACGCAGTGTATTGCTTGACACGCTGCCGGGGATGCAACGTTTTGTGGTGGATGAGTCAACGCCCATTGGTGAGCCGGGACGCATCGCTCATATCGAGGGAGAGGTTTCCAATCAGTTTCAGGTGAAATATAGTGACATCGATATCAACAGTCATGCCAACAGCCTCAATTATGTACAATGGCTCTCCGACTGCTTCTCACTGGATTATTACAGCGGACACCATATCCGTCGTTTCGAGATCAATTTTCTGAAAGAGATTATGTTTGGGGACAGCGGTCAGGTTTACCGGCAGGAGAAAGCTGCCGGTGATCATTATTTTCAGATTGTGACGCGTGACAAAGGTGTTGCCTGCCGGGCGCGCATCCTCTTCGGGGAGCTGCCGCATGTCTCCATTGCCTGATTGCCAGCTCTATTTACCTCCGAAGTTAAAGATCACCGGT
>DPAC01000104.1:0-22312 GCA_003517675.1 Porphyromonadaceae bacterium
TGCCAATAGTGCGGCACCTCCCGAAATATAACCCAAGTCCTTGATAAATTGTCGCAAGCTGGTGTCAACTTGTTTGGGTTTGTTTGTCATTTTTAATTACACTTACAAGTTATATTCTTTTACGCTAAGAATATTGAAACTATTTCTAAGTTGTTTTTTTTCACTTTCACCGGCTATTAAAAAAGTTGTCGATAAAACTTCGGCATCCAGTGGATCATGAATCAGTACAGATACCAGCTTTCGTCCTGTTTCAGGGTTCCCTAACTTTGGATGAACGATGTGTCCTGAGTATGACGGGGTATTCCCTGAAACAGAAAGTGCTGCACCATACAGGGGTATTTCAACAACTGTCTGACCTATGACAAACGGGTTTTCGATGCTGACTGTCCATGCATCGCCATAAGGATGATGTCCCATTCCCAGTATCGAGCTATTCCCAAAATCCACAAAACACTGATGAACAGTTGCATCTTCCAGAATTCTCTTAATACTCTTGAGAGCATACCCTTTGCCGTATCCCCCAAAATCGATATGAATGCCCGGTTGTGAGAATGAAACAGACTTATTTTGCTCATGTAACTGAATGGTGTCGAAATCTTTCAGCGTGATATCGAATAGCCCGAAAGTCTCCTCATGATAACGTTTGCAGCTGTTTAAAATCTCCCACATCTCATCACTCACACGAATACTCTGATGTGCGATTGTTCTGTTTATTTTGGAGACTTCACTTGCCTGATCGAACCGGTTCAGCATGCGATTGAGACGCTTCAGCTCAGATTCAACTTTGTACCAGACAGCTTCTGATTCACACTTGCTTTTGCCAATGATGATTATATCGAACCGGGTCCCCATGATGTTCCTTAAAGAGCCATGGAACATCAGTGATGATTCGTAATAACTGAATTTTCCGTCTTCAAATTCATTCATCTATCACTACATCTGCACTTTATTTTCCACCTCGATGGCCACTTCGACGGCTTGGGTGGTAATATAATACTTTGCCAGTGTATTGGATATTTCCCACTCAGGCATATCCCTGTTTACCAGATGGTTGAAAAAACTATCCGCCACATATTTGAAATGCGACTCATGATCCTCCCTGTTCTCAACAGGAATATTGATATGATACTCACCGCTATTGGAGGTAGGCAAAACGGAGACAAAAGGATATGTTGCTTGTATTTTTTCGATCGCTTTTTCTATGTTGTGAGCAAACTCTTTCTCATCAATGCCTTCGGCTTTCTGTGCAACCAACTGTTTGACAAAGTTTTGTTCTTTATCCTGAATGGTTTTCAAAACAGCTTTTGTGCCTTTTAAGGTGGACATGAATGTGTCGCCTCCCCCCTCAGATGCCTCATAGTTCCAGATAACTTTTAAACCCACGTAGTGGTTTCTCACATCGAAGTGAATCGTTCCGTTGGCATAGACTTTCAACGTGGAATGATCAAGGTATTTCTGCAGATAATCAGGGAATGTGGATTCTCCGGTAGATTGGGTGAACTGCTGCTGAGAGATGTAGGTCGGCCAGTGAGTGGATGATATATTTCCGACGTCACGGGTATAATCGATAGGCTGTTCCGGGAAACATTTCCAGAACAGCAAATCGATCAGGTGGGTGGTTACATCTGCAATACCCTCTCCCTGTTGTTCCACATCGTAATACCATGCCGGCCGGATCAAGGGTACTCCGGATACTTCTTTATAGAAATGATGCACGCTTTCCATATACACGGCGGGATCTTCCGGCGTTCCCGGTTGCAGTTCTCCAAAGAAGTCGGGATTGTTTATCAACTCTTTTTCGATGATGTTCAGCATATCGTAGCGTTCCGTCATCATATCAGCCAGCAGCACCCCTTTTGACTGAGCGTTTTTATACGCTTCGTCCAGCAGGAGAAAATCTTCCCGATTGATGGCCATCGGTTTGTCGGACAACACATTCAATCCTGCATCCACGGCACTGAGAATATATTCGGTCTTCTCTTTGTTGTTACCGGCAAGTACAACTACGTTTCCTCTTTTGTCGGTTACCATCTTATTCAGAAAATCGTTACCAGTATAAACAACCGTTTGCCAGTTTGTAGGATTATCTGTTCTGCTGTTGAATGATTCAATAGCTGAAAGATATTGGCTTAGTCCGGCATCATCGGGAGACATGGCGTACACATAAACCGTATCATTCACTTGGGCGATGGTGCTTTTTTGAAGCAGGTTGGCATGAAAATGGCCGGGTGCGAGGACGATCAGTTTCACTTCGCCTGCTTTGCCGGTAAAAGTCGGGACATTCCCGCCCTTTTCTTTGTTTTGTTGCATGCAGGAAAGAAACATCAGGCCTATGATACCGGCCATCCAATAACTTTTCATGATGGTTTCATTTTTTCATTTAATTCACGAAAGTAGGCAATATGTTCCACTCACCAGGTTTCATATCATGCACTTTTCATGATGGTTTCACTTTAATTCCGAAAGTAATTTCCCGGCTTCCGCCATGCCTTTGCGATATACATCCTCCATCAAAATGATTTTCCCTTCATTCCGTTTGCTTACGTTGGAAGCTTCCATGAAAGTAAAAATTTCCAGCGTCTCTTCTTCCGACACAGGGGGAACAAGGGTTTTAAAGAAATTCAGTATTTCTGTCAGGAGTACCTCATATCCCTGGTAAGGGCCGACCGGTTCGATGCTTTTGTCCGTGAAGGCTGTTCCTCCGTAGCCACTTTTTCCGGTACGAATGCCTCTGAATGTTCCGATTCTGCCATCATTCCACAAACCAACCACCACGTCGGTACCCTCAGCCGACATCCGGTTTACAGATACACATCCGGTACCCATGATGGTGAAAAGTGTTTCCACCCCATGAATGCCATACCAGCCAAAATCGGGATGAGTTTTTTCCCGTGTCGCAGGGGAGTAGCAATCAGCTCCTAAAATCTTTCCGTATTCTCCTTTGCGCAGTTTCTGAGTTTGCGGGACAAACCGCAATGCGGAGGAGGAAAAGATGGGCACGTTGTATTCCCTTGCCAGTTGATAAATGGCGATGGATTGAGCCAGAGTAGCCCCCAGCGGCTTGTCAATAAACATGGGCTTCCCCGCCTTAAAAACCTCGTATGCCTGTTCCAGATGGAGGTTTCCATCATTTGTTTCCAGCATCACATAGTCCACCTTTTTTAAAAGGTCGGCAATGGAAGGAACAATTTCCACACCCAATTCCTTCACCTGATCTATATAACCGGGTATGCGTTCGTAGCTCGACTTGATGGTTTTCGACCCGTAGGGATAGGCGGCGACAATTTTAAAATCTTTGAATTCCTCTTTTTTGTCTTCCCCGTTTAAAAACTTGGTGAAGGCAATGGCGTGGGAGGTATCGAGCCCGATGATCCCGATTTTTATTTGTGCCTGGGCCACAAACAAAAGGCCCGACAAAATGATTGAACATACAATTTTGAGTTTCATAACAGATTATTTTTTTTAGCATTTATTAATGAGCAGCTGAGGCCGTATGAGCCGGTTTCTGATCCAGTAATGAGGCACTCTCTTTATCCAGGTACAAGATCGTGCCCTCTTTTGTCCGCAAAACAGTGGCAGGACATTCTTCGCTGATTTCGTCATTGAGGGTGTGATATACTGCCTCAGCCTTATTTTCGGCAGGTACCATACAAAACAGGTATTTTGCCTTGAGTAATGCGGGGATTGTCACCGTGATGGCGTGGGTGGGCACCTGATCTATGTCGTCAAAAAGGTTTTCATTCACCTGCTGTTGCCTGCAAGCGGTGTCAAGCTCCACGACTTTCACCAGTTTGGGGTCGTTAAAATCGGCCACAGGCGGATCGTTAAAGGCGATGTGCCCGTTCTCGCCGATTCCCAGGCAGACAATATCGACAGGGTATCGGGTTAAGAGACCTGCATATCTTTCGCACTCAGCCAAAGGATCTTTTGCCCTGCCGTTGATATAATGTACGCTTTTGAATGGTACCCTGCTGAAGAGACGCTCCCTGAGAAAGTTTCCAAATCCCTGCGGCGCATCCTCGTCCAGGCCGATGTACTCGTCCATATGGAAGGCATTGATCTTTTCCCATTGAATCCGCTTATCGTTTATCAGCTCTTTCATGAAATCGCTTTGAGAGGGGGCCGCAGCGAAGATCATATTGATCTCATTTCTTTTTTCAAGCATCTTTTGAATGGCATCCGAAACATTTCCGGCTGCTTCCCTGCCCATGTCTTCCCGGTGGGGGAAGATCCTTACTTCCAACATTCCTTTTCTGAATGTGATAACATGTGCGTTAGTCTCCGTATATGACATTTCCTTCTAAGATTGTGTGTGAAACATGAATATGATCATCAAAAATTACAAAATCGGCATCTTTGCCCTCCCGTATAGATCCTTTCTGCTGATCTATCCTCATGATGCGGGCAGGGGTGAGGGTCATCATTCTGACAGCTTCCACCAGCGGAACCCCGGCTAACTCTACCATGGTCCGTACCAGTCGGTCCGTTGTAGCAACACTCCCTGCAAAAGCGGTACGATCGGGCAGCTTGGCCACACCGTCTTCGATGATCACTTTCTGGCCTTTATCGAGACTACCCAGGATAGATTCTCCATCGGGCATACCGGCTCCCCGCATGGAATCGGTGCAAAGCGCAGTTTTGTCGGGCCCCTTGAACTTATAGACAAACTGCAGCAGTGGTTTTGGCAGATGCACGCCATCGGCAATGATTTCAACCGTCATATCATCAATCAGATACGCTGCTTCCAGCACACCGGCATAACGGAAGGCATTCCTTCTGGTTACTGTCGACATGGCCGAGTATAAATGCGTCACATGGGTAAATCCTGCCTGATAGGCCTCCAGCACTTCTTCGTAGATGGCATCACTGTGTGCGATGGATGTGAGTATATTTTGTGAGGTTAGCACCTTCCCGAAATCAAAGGCTCCCGGTAACTCCGGTGCAAGACTCCAGCGTACGATGTCGTTGGATGCAGCCAATATTTTATTGTATTCTTCCGGTTCGGGATTCCGAAGGTATTTGGGATCTTGCGCACCCCGTTGGTTGTACGCGAAATATGGACCTTCGAGATGCAAGCCAAGAAATTTCGCGCCCTTGGTATTTTTTTGAACCGCCTGCTGGTAAATAGAGAATGTCTGCATCAGTTCCTCAAAAGTACTGGTGAGTGTGGTTGGCAGCAGAGCGGTAGTCCCGTGTTTTGCATGGGTCTCGGCTGCGCCCAGATAGGCTTCCACCGTGCCATCCATAAAATCGTGCCCGCCTCCGCCATGCGTATGGATATCAATGAATCCTGACGACACGTATTTGTTTTGTGCATCAATGACCCTGGCTCCCGTTTCAGGAACCATTTCACCGGGATTGCTGATTCGGGCAATTTTCCCGTTCTCACAGACAAGTGTAAGATTTTCTTTAATTTCATCGGGGAAAATGAGTTTCCCATTTTTTATGATGATTCGATTGTTCATATTTTTTTAGCGTAAATAGAAATGAATTAAGTACAAAGACGATTTGTTGATTTTGCTGATTTATTGATTTACTGATTCAACGATTCAACGATCGAATCACCGAATCATCACATCAATCAATGATCACATTAGTTTTTGCTTTCTTCCACGCGGTGATTTTGTATCCTTGTACACCATACCATACGATATAGGCAAAGCAGGGGATCAGGATCCAGTAAGCCTGTTTCATCGCCTCAAAGAGGGACAGGGATGTGTTCATCTCTACAAAAGCGTTGTAAACGAGGGGCATGATTGCGCTTCCACACAAGGCCATCACCAGAAAGGCCGATCCGAGATTGGTGTATTTTCCCAACCCCCTGATGGCCAACGGCCATATTCCGGCATACAGCAAAGCGTTTGGAAATCCCATCATCACCAGAAACCAGAGTGAAATGTCGGTGGTCATCCCCAGGAAGTTTACGGTACCCGAAGTGGTGATGATCAGTACGGAAAATATCAGGTTGAGTGAAGCGGAAATGATCAGCGCATGGCGTTGATTCAGATGCCTGGGGATAAGCGCAATTGCGGTGAAATATCCGATGAAGGTAAGGAGCATGGTGTAAGAAGGGATGTTCTGAGCCGGGCCCGCAAGGCTTTCCCCCATGGTGCCGGCATATTGAATGCTTGTGCCCAACCCGATCATTTGCGTACCAATGTGGAAAAACATGGCTACTACCCCAAGTATCAGGTGTGGATATTGGAAAATGGAGGTATACGCATTTTCCGCCTCGGAAGAGCTTTTGTTAATCACTTTCGGATCTAATTCCGGTAAAAAAGAGGAGTAACGAATAATGGTACCGAAAAAAAATAAAATAATGGCCAAAATAAGGTAAGGCGTCATCACCCCTTGAATGAGCGTGTCCAAAGTTGTATTCAAATCTTCTCCCGTATATACTCCCGCTTCGATTTGCCTCATCAGCTCCCTGTCTGATTCCCGGATGACTACTGCTGCAAATATCAGATTGGCAATCACGCCGGCCAGCTTATTGCCGGTGCCTACAATGCTCATTCGTTTGGCAGCACTCTCAATTGGTCCCACGATGGTTACGTAAGGGTTGGCTGCAGACTGGAGTATAGCCAGGCCCACACCCAGCAAAAACAGTCCCAGCAGGAATACCTGGTAGATACGCCAGTAGGCGGCAGGTACAAAAAGAAATGCACCCAATGCCATACACCATAACCCGAACATCATTCCTCTTTTATATCCTACTTTGTTCAGCAGGAAGGAGGATGGGATGGCCATAATCAGATAGGCGATATAGAAGGCGAAGGTGACCAGGTAGGATTGAAAATTGGAAAGCTGTAGCGTTAACTGGAAATAGGGTATTAAAATGGTGTTTACCCAGGACACCAGACCAAAAATAAAAAACAGGCACGCCAGGATGATCATGGATTGTACCGTAGTGCGTTTGTCTTGCACGTGATTAATTGGGGGAGTAGTGTTCATCTTATGATAGAATTATTAAAAATGGATGAAGCGGAAGCTCCATCCGGCTGCTTTTTGCAAAATTATGGCTTGTAGGCTGAAAAGAATACTTTAAAAACGTAATTCTGTTTTCAAAAAACGTTCATTCAGGTGAAGATGTTTGAATGTTTGTTGTGGCAAAGCTCAAAAAATGATCTTTTCGCATGTAGTTCCAAAGTGGCTTTCGATGCAATATCGCTTTTGAACAGGTCTGTCTTCGCCGATCTCGTTTAGTGAAATAATTCCTGTTGACGTTTGTCGATGTATTTTTTACGATATTCAACAGGCGTATAGCCTTTCATCTTTTTAAAAATACGGGATATGTTTTTGCAATCATTGAACCCCGATTCTATGGCAAGGTCAAAGAGTGTCCTGTCGGTAGTTAACAGCAGATGAGCGAAATAATCGATTCTGCATTGCAGGATAAACTGATAAATGGAAGTTCCCATTTCTTCTTTGAATTTCACTTCCAGATTGCGCCGCGATAACGGAACCATTTCCGAGAATGCTTCAATATTGATATCCGAGGTAAAGTTGTTCTCGATATAGTTGACAACTTTTGAGATGTGCTCGTTGGAGACATTATATTTCTCGGTGGACTTTCTCAGCTCGAACCTTGTGGGTTTAATGACGATGTTAAAGGGTTCTTTCCGCTCTCCCTTCATCAGCCTGTCTATTAACCTTCCGGCTTCATAACCGCCTCTTTCCACATCCGTAACAATGGAAGAGATGGGTGGATCTGACAGGTTACAGATCAGTTCGTCGTTATCAACCCCCAACAATGATATCTCTTCAGGTATTTTGATGTTGTTGATTTTGCATATCTGTGATATCCTTAAAGCAAAATTATCGTCACAGGCGAACAGCCCCACCGGCTTGGGCAGCGACAAGAGCCATTCATCGAGCTGTATGTGGCTGGTTCCCCATTCTTCTCCATCCAGATTCTCACTTTCGAAATATGAATAGGAGTAATTCTCGACTGTTTTTTCTATTTGGGTTCTGAACCCTTCCGCCCTTTCACGCGACCAAACAACATCTTTATTGCCGTAAAAGGCAAAATTACGATAGCGCCGTTTGATGAAAAAATTCGCAGCCATTTGTCCTGTGCCAAAATAATCGCCGGTCAGGTTGGAGAAATAGGGGCTTCGCTCTTTGTAATTTTGAAGCACTATCGGTATGTTTAACGTCGCTAATAGGTTTGTCCCTTCATCGTCCCAACGTGCAATAATGGCATCGGCTTTCCATTCTCTTGCCCACTCCACAATACCCTCTTTGCCATATAGCGTTTTATAGTAAGCAGGTAACCGATAGAAGATCCAGGGGCCGTGTTCTTTGGAATATTGGATCAGGCCCCGTAACAGTCGTCGGCTGAATTCACTGGAGTAGTCAAAGAGGATAAGTATTTTCTTCATAAGTATTGCGTTTTCATTTTGCGAAAAAAAACAATATTAATTCTCAAATATAGATGTTTTTGAATGATATGAAGGGATTAAACGACAAAATTAACAGAAGAGATGAGTAAGGTTTTTATACCTTCGATGTCAGGTGCATGTACAAGGTATTCTGCCGGTTCGTTGTCATCAACTCCTTATACATATTTAGCTTATCGAAATAGGCGCTTATAAGATTACGAAAAATAATGCAATGATGGAACCCGGATTGCATCAGTCTCTATTACTCTTCCCTTCCGCCGATAAAAGTGATGGCCGGGGTGGTGTGATAATTGTCTCTTTTCCAAAAGCGTAGCAGGAAATCGATATCTTTTAAAAATTCTTTCAGAGGGGATGTTTTCAATACAGTCAGTTTCTTCTTGCACTGATTGATGCAAAACAGGACTATCTCCGGAGAAATACTTGGATCCATCAACAGATGTAAAAAATGCTCCTGGCTTAATTTGTCCTGAAAATAGGGGTTATTGGGTAAAGGGAAGGCTGAATTTACGCCAAATAGCAGTTCACATCCCCTTTTGGGATTAAAAAAGACCAATCCCGATTCTGAGATATCGGACGCATCTGATAGATCAAGGGGAGTATTCTCAAGGGTGAGGCCATCTGCCCGGAATCTCTTTTTCGATTGTTCGACCTCTTCGCCGGAAAGGTTCAAAGAGTCATTAAAATGCTGTGTGAAGCCGTCTAAAAAGTCGTTTATTTTTTCGGACGGTAAAAAAGCGATCTGCGATCCGCGGTTATAATCAAGAAAAGCTTTCTCTTGCTTTCGCAGTGTTTCGTCCGCATTATACAGGGAGTGATCCAAAAAGTTTACTTGTGCTCTCGCGGTGAGAGATTGCTTTTCATCCAAAATCAAATCAGCATTGAACCACTTATTTAACATATTTCATCGGGATTTTTGGATAAAATGTTGTTTCATTGAGCAAATAACTCCCTTACCTGTACGATGGAATTTCTCAATGCGTCTGTTTTATTGAATAGAGACGAAATCTATCACACGGATGCTCCCCGTTCATACAAAGAAGGGGCAATGTGTAAAGCGCCCTCTTTTCGATTGTTGTATAGCCGGGAACCTGGGAAATTGCCGTTTACCCCGGTTTCTGCATTGTTTTGATCTTCGCGAAATAGAGACCAAACGAACGATACAGGAAGTGGGTCCATTTGCCGAAGGGGACAATGATCAGCGCCCACTGTGCCAGCACGGTCAGGTGAATGATGTACATCCAGATATTGTTTTCGAGGAGCTGAAGGTCGATGAAGAGGCGCACCGCAAAGGCGGTCAGCCCCATCAGCAGCAGCCAGATCACGAAGAGCCAGTCGGATGGCTGCGAGAACGTGTTCAGCGCCTTGTTCTTCTTCACTCTGTCCGAGACAAAATGGGTGGTGACGACGAAAATCAGGAAGCTCTCCACATACCCGAGTACAATGATAAAAAGGCTCTCCGTCCCGAACCAGTTGAGGAAGACGGTGGTGAAGAGAAGTGACAGGTAGGCGAAGACCAGTACCAGGTGCTCCAGCCAGCGGAAGTTGTCCTTATTGTCACAATCTTTGGCCCTTTTCTGGGTGAACATATGGACAAACAGTTCGGACAGGGCCGTGAAATAGCGCTTGACTGGTGCTTTCACCCCGTTCTTCACGATGGTGAAATACCACATCCGCAGCAGGTTGGGGATGAAGATCGCCACAAAGACGGCGCCGATGGCCAGCATCTCGAAGCGGTGTCCCGTATGGAGCATTGTTTCGGCATCAAAACCAGTGGAGCGGGCAAAGAGGAAGACACCGGCGGCTACCAACAGCAGCGCTGCGATGGTGAACATCAGCGACCGGTAGAGCAGTCCCGAGAGTCCGGTCCAGTCGTATTGTGCGGTGAGCCAGCGCCGCAGTGTCATCATCAGCTCGCCGGGATTTGCCTGGCGCGGACACTCCTGGGAGCACTCACCACAGTAATAGCACTCCCACGGTTTCAGGGATGACCTGAGTTCATCTTCCAGTCCCAGTGTGGTGTAGCGTATCATCTCCCGCGGGAATGAACTGTCGTTGGTAGAAAGAGCGCAGGTGGCCGTACAATTTCCGCAGTTAAAACATGCGTTGAAGTCACCTACGCCGTATTTGGTCAGCTCTGTCGCAAATTCAGGATTTACTTTTGCCATCTTATTTAAATTTGTAATAATAATACGCTTCTTTGTCGTTTGTGCCGGCTGGCGATACCACACCATATTTATTCATCGTCATCAGATGCCAGGTAACCATTTCGGGATCCATGTTCAGTGCATCCACCACTTCGGGAATCGTTTTCTGCTCTGTACCGATGGTGGCAAGGATATCTTTCCAGATTTGCGGATATTCTTTCATGTGTGCTGCCACGAACTCTTCTTTTTCTTCGGTAACAGCGGAACCCTCCTCTGTCCTGATATCCACTTTCGCAGCAAAACCATCGATCATCGCCTCTATCTCGTGATCGGTATATTTGGCCACTTCAATCGCGTTCACCGGACAGACCGGCGCACAGATGCCACAACCCGTGCAAACACCCTTATTCACGCCGGCAATCTGTTTCCCGGCTTCGGTGACGGTCTCCCTGATTGCCGTGTAATCGCACACTTCGGCACATTTGCCGCACCAGGTACAGGCATCGGCGTCCACGCGTGCCACCACGGGGTCGCCCATCACCGTACCGCTTTTCAGCAGCGCCGTGATCTTGGAGGCTCCTGCCAGCGATGACTGCACCGATTCGCTCACATTCTTCGGACCCTGGCATGTCCCCCCGATATAGACCCCCTTGATCACCGTTTCCACCGGTTTCAGTTTCGGGTGTATTTCGTTGAAGAACCTATCATTGCCAATCGGAATTTTAAACAGCCCGGAGATGTGCGGCGCATCGGCCCGTGCCACCATGCCGGTGACGAGTACGACCAGATCGGGCGTGATTTCCATCTCCTTCTTGCCCGTGAGATAGTCTTTCACCTTCAGCGTGATCGCTTTGCCGTTCATTTCCACGGTGGGCATCTCCTTTTCTTCGTATTTGAAAAACAAGTCACCCTGTTTCGATGCCCGTTCATACAGGATCTCCTGTTTGCCATAGGTGCGGATATCGCGGTAGAGATGGTAATTCTGGATTTTTCCGTATTTCTCCTTCAGCTGCAAGGCCGTGTAAATGGTCGATGTGCAGCAATGGCGGGAGCAGTATTTGTTTTCGCCTTTTTTCTGGCGACTGCCCACGCAGTAGATAAACGCCACGCTTTTGATTTCTTTTCCGTTGTAAATCAGCTTCTCCGGCGACAATTCCATCAACCGGTTCAACTGGGGAAGGGTGATCACGTTCGGGATATGCTTGTAGCCGAATTCCCCCTCTTTGGGTTCGTAGTTGTCAAACCCGGTGGTGACAAGCACCGACCCGGCCAGCAGGGCAATGGTTTCCTCCTGCTCATTCGGATTGATGACCGCCTTGTATTTTTCCAGAAAATCGGGGTGATCCCTGAGGGCTTCCATGTCCACGACCGGCACATCGGGCAAGGCTTCGGGATAATTTTTGTAGATCGCTTTTCTCGTTGTGAGGCCTTCATTAAACGCATCCTTCACCGTTACGTGACAATCATCCATCGCCCTTTTCACGGTCTGCTTGTCGATTTTCCCATTGATATGGCGCGGCTTCACCTTGATTTCGATATTGAAGCTGCCCAGACTGCCCGTTACTTTTTCGACGGTGGCTCCGGTGAAGACGGTGATGTTTTTGTACGTTTTCATCTCTTCGTACAGTTTTTTCACAATCTCCTTGCCGCTTTGTCCCGTCATGAAGAGTTTTTCCTGCTGCGTAATGTGGCCCCCCACAAAGTAATCTTTCTCCACCAGATACACTTCATTGCCGGAGCGTGCCAGGTCTATGGCTGCTTTCATGCCCGAAACGCCGGCACCGATCACCATGACTGCTTTTTTTACCTCAATCTCGATGCTGTCCAGCGCCTCGGAATATGCGACACGGTTGATGCCGGCGCGGATTAATCCGGCGGCTTTCACCGTCGCCTCACGCGGGCGGTCGCTGTGCGGCCAGGAACATTGCTCGCGAATATTTACCTGCACATAGTTGTTCGGGTTCAGTCCGGCCCGTGCGGCCACCGCTCTGAACGTGTGCAGGTGCAGCTTCGGCGAGCAGGATGCCACTACGATCGCATCCAGGTTGTACTGCTGGATGTCTTTCACCATCGCTTTCTGGTTGGAGTCGGCACAGGCGAACATGACATCCTTCGAGACGACTACCCCGTCTTCCTTGTGGAACATGTTACTCAGTTCTTCCACATCCACATAATCGGAAATATTTCCGCCGCAATGGCAAATATATACCCCTATTCTTTGTCTCATTGTCGTTCCTCCTTACCGTTGTAAAATAGATTGACTCGTTGACTGCTGCATTACCCTGAACCGGCCCTTTTTATCATCCAACAGTGTCTCTTTTCGGTTCAGATATCCGGCGACTTCCGATGCGGCGCAACCTGCCGACAGGATTGAATCAGGGATATCTTTCGGTCCCGATGCGGCGCCTGCCACAAACACGCCCTCGATGCTCGTCAACGCGGGACTCACCAGTTCGTCCGTTTGCTTGACGAAACTAAAATCATCCAGCTCCAGAATTTCTCCCCGGAACATCTCCGGTACCTCTTTATTTGGCACCACCCCTACGGAGAGTACCACCAGATCGTGCCGGGCTTCTTTCACGACACCTTTGGTCACATCTTCGTACCGCACAATTAAATCGCCTTTGCCATCTTCCGTTTCACGGATTTTCGCTACTTTCCCTTTCACGAAGTTCGTGCCCATCCCTTTTGTTTGCTGGAAGAACTCCTCATAACCCTTGCCGAATGCACGGATATCCATATAATAAATGGTGATATCCGCCATCGGCAGCGCACCCATCAGGAGCTGCGCCTGCTTGATGGAATACATGCAGCAGATCTGGGAACAAATGGGGTTGTTGCTGCAATCGGAGCCGCAGCCGCCGCTTTCGATGGCCGAATCGCGCGAACCCGTGCAGAGGATGTAAGCGATGTTGTCGGGTACTTTTCCGTCGCCCGGACGAAGCACATTGTTAAAGGGACGGGTAGGGGCGATCAGCCGGTCCATCTGCATGGAATCGATCACGTTGGCGTATTGCGCATACCCGTAATTGGGTTTGGCCGATGGCGGGAAAAGCTTGTAACCCGTGGTGATGACCACCGATTTAGCCGTAACCTCCTGCGTTTTCGTTTTTTGGGAAAAATCGATTGCGTTGGCGGGACAAATATTCACGCACTGGTGGCACTCGCGGCAGTTGCTGCAATCCAGGCAGCGTTGCGTGCTCGCCTTCAGTTCCTCCTCGGTGAATGTCTTTTCTACTTCTTCCCAGCTGCGGGCACGTGCTGCCAGGGGCATCACCGCATTCTTCACCTGCGGATGTTTCTCGCCTTTGAATCGGTTCAACACGATATTTTTGTCGATGGCAGGAAGCTTATCGCCCTCTTCAAAGTCGTCCATATTCAATCCGCGCAACCACTTGTCCATGTAGAACGCCGCTTTCTTTCCCTGTCCGGCAGCTTCAATCAGCGTGGTGGAGCCGGTGACGGTATCTCCTCCGGCAAAAATAGATTCCACCGATGTCTGTAATGTCCTGGCATCGGTGCGGATGGTTCCGTTCCTGTTCAGATCTACCTGTCCGGCAAATGCGCCGGTATCTGCACGCAGCCCGATGGCTTCGATCACATAATCCACCTCCTCGGTGTATTCAGACCCTTCGATGGGCTCTGCACTGCGGCGTCCGCTGTCGTCTTTCTCTCCCAGCTGCATTTTCGTCAGCCGGATTTGGGTGAGCTGCCCGTTTTCTCCGATGTATCTGACCGGGTTGCGAAGCACCTTGATCTCTACACCCTCTTCTTCCGCTTCTGCGATCTCCGGAGCAAAACAGGGCATCTCTTCACGGCTGCGGCGATATACTACGATCACTTTTTCGGCGCCGAGACGCAACGAGGTACGTGCAGCGTCGATCGCCGTATTTCCGCCACCGATCACCATCACCTTTTTGCCGGTTAAGTTTTCACGCCTGCCAATGTTGGCTTCCCGAAGGAAGGTCAGACAATCCACCACACCCTTCAGATCCGATCCTTCCGTGCCCGAGGCCATCGCCTTGTGTGTGCCGATACCCACGAACACAGCATCAAATCCCTGGTCGTGAAGCGATTTCAGGTTGGTAATTTTTTTATTGACTGCTATGTCAACACCCAATACGGTGATGTTTTGCAAGTCCCTGTCCACCACATCTTTTGGTGCGCGGTATTCGGGCAAGGCCAGGCGCAGCATGCCGCCGGCCGCCGGCGCAGCCTCGAAGATCGTCACGGTGTGACCCTTCAGTGCCAGGTGATAGGCGGCAGTCATTCCGGCAGGGCCGGAACCGATCACGGCGACCCTCTTCCCGGTTTTTTCCTTGATCTCCACTGCGGGGGCCTGCGGGTATTTTTCATAATACCAGTCGGAAAAATACCGTTTTATCTTGCGGATATCGACCGGCTCTTCCACCATGCCGCGGGTACAGGCATTCTGACAAGGGTGGTAGCAGGCACGTCCCAGGCTCCCGGGAAACGGTATGTCCTCCAGATGAAGCTTCATCGCTTCCTCATACTGTCCGTTGCGGGCCAGCGTGATGTAGCCGTATGCTTTGACCCCGCCCGGGCATGCATGGATACAGGGTGCCGAGTGTCCCTGACGGTCGATGGTGGCAATGCGCGGGTTTGCCAGGCTGAAGGGGATGTAAGCCACTTTGCGTCCCGCCAGGTTCATGTTGTATTCATCGTTGCGCACCTCGGGGCACACCACTTCACATTCCTGGCATCCCGTGCAGTTTTCCTGAATCACATACCGCGGTTTGGTGGTGACGCTGATATCGAAATTGCCGGCTGCATTTTTACTGATGCCGTCGATCCCGCTGTTGAGCATCAACGTGATATTGGGATGACGTGCCGTCTCCGACATCTTGGGCGTGGTGATACACGCTGCACAGTCGAGCGTCGGGAACACCTTACTCAACTGAATCATCTTCCCTCCGATGGAAAGCCCTTTCTCCACCAGCAGCACCTTGTGATTCATATCGGCCAGACTCAATGCGGCTTCCTGTCCTGCAATGCCGCCACCTATCACCAGCGTATCGTAATGATTGTCTTGTTGTTTATTCATAATGTACTATCTGAAATATCGATTTCAACCGCCATTGGGTTTACGCTTCCAGTCCGGCTAAAATTTTACTGAAATTTTCCATGTGGCTGACAAACGGCTCTGCACAAACAGAGCAGAGTGCTGCCATACGGATCCGTTTCGGATTGATGCCTTTTTCTGCCATCAGTTTCTGAGACGCGATGATGATGTCGTTTGTCCGTTCGGGACAACTTGCACTATAGGAGCATTCGTGTCCGTCGGCTGCGATAAACACACCATCAAATCCTTTTTCAAAGGCACGAAGGATCCAGCGCGGTTTGACTCCCGATGAGCATGGCATGTTGATCACATACACGGAGGGAGAATAATGTATTTTTCTCAATCCGGCCTGGTCGATTCCCGGATCGGAAATCTTATCGGTGGAGAAGACCAAAATTTTGGGAGATGTATTGTCGTTCGCCATAGCTGTGAAACATTGAAAACCTTACTTCGAACCCTGCTGCCGTGCCCGCTTTACGGGGAGCGGCAGCAGGGAGTGAAAGCCGGGTCAGTATAAAATTAATCTTTGACCAGGAACAAACGGCTGAAGCTGTCTTCATCGTAAAAACCAAGATACTCATGCCCCACTTTCTCACACCAGCGCGGGATGTCGTTTTTCGTTCCTTCGTCGGCTGACAAGATTTCCATGATCTCGCCCGATTCAATTTCGCCGATGGCCTTTTTGGCCGCCAATAGCGGGCCGGGACAGGCTGTACCGCGTGCATCTACCGTTAAATTCGATTTCAATGCTTTTAATTCTTCTGTTGTCATCATTGTAAATGTTTGATAATTATTTGTATAAGTTGTGAGCTGTAAGCTATAAGTCGTAAGCGGTAAGCTGTAAGTCGTAAGTTGTAAGCTATAAGCTATAAGTTGTAAGCTATAAGCTGTAAGTTGTAAGTTGTGAGTTGTAAGTTGTAAGCTGTAAGTTGTAAGCTATAAGCGGTAAGCTTTTAAATGAACCATTGCATGCTGCTCTCGCCGGCATCGGCCACGAAGGTGGTAGCCCCTGCAAAACGAAGATTCGGATAATCAATCATCTCCTCCTTCTTAAATCCCATCAGGTTCATCGACATCTCGCAGACCGTGATTTCTATACCCAGTTCAGCTGCTTGATGAAACATTTCGTCCAGCGACAATACGTTCTGCTGTTTCATCAGCCGTTTGATCATCACCCGTCCCATGCCGCACATATTCATGTTGGAGAGCTTCAGCTTGTTGCGTCCCTTGGGGAGCATCATGCCGAACATCTTCGCGATGAAATTCTTGCCCTTTGCTTTCTTCTTTGGGTCGCGCAGTGCGGAGAGTGACCAGAAAGAGAAGAAGAGCTTCACCTTTGAGTCCATCGCTGCGGCTGCCAGTGAGATGATCATTGCCGCCAGGATCCTGTCCATGTCGCCCGAAACGATGGCGATGGAGAGCTGATCCTTCCGTGATTTTTCCAGACGGGTGGTTTTTGCCCTGAGCTTTTCCAACTCTTGCTGGAGTGCTTCCAGGGTGGGGGTGCTTGAATTTTCCATATTTGTCCTTATAATTTTATGAATGAATCATGTGCAAATTAAAGAAATAATTCCTCAATATTTTTTTTTCGCCAAGTGCAGATTTTTACTTTATTTTGTGAGATATGTCACATCTTTCTCTATCTTTGCAGGGTTGGCAGGTTAACCGGGTGAATTTCATCGCCTTCATTGGAGATCCGTTTTGAATCTGTTTTTAAATAGCAGCAGTAATGAAAAATGAGTGTAACGATTGTGTCTGTGTCCTGAGATCATTTGTTCAGATGAAGGATTGCCAGCTGGAGCTGCTGGATGGGAGCCATACGGTGGTTAAATTTAAAAGAGGAGATACCATCATCCGGCAGGGTGTCTTTTCGACCAATGTGATCTTCTTGCGCAAAGGGATGGCCAAGATTCATATTACCGGACCTGCCCGTGAGCAGATTGTGAAGTTGGTGAAAGCGCCCACCTACCTGGGACTCCCCACCACCTTTGGTGACAAGATCAACCAGTATAGCGTCACTGCCGTAACCGAGTCGGATGTCTGCTTCGTCGATATCGGGGCTTTCAAGAAATTGCTGGCAGAGAACAACGACTTTTCTGCCTACATCCTGATGGAGCTCTCCAAGAGTGAACTGGAGGCTTACCGGCGCTGTGCCAACCGTACCCAGAAACAGATAAGTGGGAATCTCGCCGATGTGCTGCTCGAGTTCTCAGAGCATCTCTTCGAATCAGATCAGTTTACGCTTCCGCTCTCTCAGTCGGATATCGGCAACTGGGTGGATGCGGGCCGGGAGAGCATCAACCGTGCCCTCGCCGAGTTTATCCAGGATGGCATCATTCAGATGCAGGGGAGAGAGGTGAAGATTACCGATAAAAAGATGTTGAAAATGATCAGCCAGAACGGTTGATAGGGAAGGCATTTATCCCAGCCGTTCTATCTTCTCCAGTTCCGCTCTGTTGAGAATGGTGATCCCCTTTCCTTCGAGGGCAATGATCCCGTCGCGCTCAAACTCCTTCAGCAGCTTGATGGCGCTTTCCGTGGCCACAGAGGCAAAATTGGCCAGGTCCTGACGTGAGAGGTGGACAAAGATATCCTGTCCCGAGAAATCATCGCCGCTGAGATAGAGCAGTGCAGAGGCCAGCTTGCCGCGCATCTGCTTGTAGGTCATGTTCCCGATCACGGTGAGCAGCTGCCGTTCGTTCCGGTAGTTGCGTGAAGTGATCCGCATCGCGAACTCCGCATTGCGCAGCAGCAGTGTCCGCATCTTCTCCTTGTCGATCATACATACCAGGGTGTCGGTGAGCGCGACAGCCGAAGTGGCATGTATCGTCTCGCCAAAGAGAGACGAGAAAGCCAGGAAATCGCCCGCTTTCGCCAGTTGCAGGTTGAGCTGCTTGTCTCTTCCCGCCTGAAGATACACTTTTACCAGTCCGTCCATCACCAGAATAACATGCGTGGAGAAGGCGCCCTGTTTAAAGAGGTTCTCTCCTGCCAGGTAGGTGAGTTCTGTCTTGCCGGAGCTGATCAGCTCCAGCTCCTCCGGCTTCAGGTCACGGAAGCAGGCCACCATCTTTTCGCAATTCTTCATTTCGTTATCCATTTGTTGTCCCTCGCTTTGCATGATGAAATGTGGACAAAGATACCACCTTTTCCCGAAACTGATATCCATCAGCTGAATGACTGTTGCATTTCATTCTGAACCATGGAATCTGTCAGCCTCATTTTTTCGTTGTCCACAGCATTATCTCCTACCTTTGTATCCGGAAATTAATCAATTAAACAAAAATAAAAATGAAGTACTTAAGAACCAATATTCAGGAAATAGAAACTGCAGCCGAATTGCAGAAGATCATCAATGAGAACGAAAATGTGATGGTATGCTGCGGACGCATGGGGCCGATGTGTATCCCGGTGTATGAGATTATGGAAGAGCTGGAAGAAGAGCGTCCCGAAGTGAAATTTTATTCCATGGCATTCGACAGTCCCGAATCGGGTGTAATTAGGAATGCCCCGGAATGTCGCGGATTCATGGGATTGCCGTTCACCATGTACTATAAGAATGGGAAGGTGGCCAAGGCAACAACCAGCATTCAGACAATGGCGCAGGTAGAGGAGAATCTCAATCAGTATCTCTCTTAATGAAATGGAAAAGATATATGATATAATGATTCTGGGTGCCGGTGCTGCAGGGCTCTCTGCCGGGATTTATACATCACGCGGAAAGCTCGACACGCTGATCCTGAGTGAAGGGGTGACCGGAGGACAGATGGTACTGACGAATGAAATTGCCAACTATCCGGGTGTGGAGATGATCAAGGGGTATGAGCTGGCCGATATCATGAAGCGACAGGCAAAAAGTTTTGGCTGTACGCTCAAGACGAATGTCAAAATAGTGAAATACCGTTTGACGGAAGAGATCAAGGAGGTGGAGCTCGAAGACGGAAGAGTATTCCGATCCAGAGCCGTTATTCTTGCTCCCGGCGGGAAACCCCGTTCGCTCAATATTCCGGGCGAGAAAGAGTTTGAAGGAAGAGGCATTTCCTACTGTGCTACCTGTGACGCCGATTTCTTCCGGGATAAACGACTGATCGTGGTCGGGGGTGGAAATTCTGCCCTGGAAGAGGCGGTAACCCTTACGCATTTCGCATCGCAGGTCACCATCGTGCACCAGTTCGACCATTTTCAGGCGTTTGCACATGCCGTGGAAGAGGCGGAGCGCAATCCCAAAATCAGCTTTGTGATGGAGTCGGAGCTGCGTGCCTATCTGGGGAACGGAACCCTGCAAAAAGTGCAGGTAGAGCAACTGAAAACCGGTGAGTTGACCTATCTGGAAACCGACGGCGTCTTTGTATTTATCGGCTACATACCCAATACGGAGGCTTTTGAAGGGTTGGTCAAGACCAACGAGCGAGGTGAATTCGTCGTCGATCAGGAGATGAAAACCAGTCTGCCGGGTGTTTTCGCCGCGGGCGACTGTGTGGCGAAACGCTACCGCCAGGTGACGACTGCCGTGAGTGACGGTACAATCGCGGCCCTCAGCGCAATTGAATATATCCGCACAAAACGAGTATAACAATATGCACCTTCGTATGGAAAGTAAAATAATCATTTAAAAAATAAAACCCCGGATATTTATTTTTGGGATCACAATAAAAAAGAGGCCACCTCGAACGAGAAGGCCCCTTTTGTGATGGTTAACGTGATATCAGCATTAAGGTAAAAAAGATTGTTTTAGGTTATCGATGCAAATATATAGGACTATTTTGAATAAGCAAAATAAAAAAACATATTATAAAACATAGTTTTACAATATGTTTTCAAGAATAACCCCCTCTTTTTTCTGCTATCATACAGATCCTGAGTCGCTTACTGAAAAATAAAAAGAGGATAGAACCTTGATGCTACCCTCTTTTTTTCTTCTTTCTCTGAGAAAATTATTTTCTGATACCCAATTCTTTGATGATTAAGCGATATCTTTCGATATCTTTCTCAATCAGGTAATCAAGTAAACGACGACGTTTACCTACCAAAATTCTCAATGAACGTTCCGTGTTATAATCTTTTTTGTTTGACTTCAGATGCTGAGTCAAATGCGAAATACGGTATGAAAACAATGCTATCTGCGCTTCTGGTGAGCCAGTATCAGTGTTAGACTTCCCGTGTTTGGCAAAGATTTCCTTCTTTTTTGCAGAATCTAAATACATACTTGTTTTGTAATATATTGCTTGTATAAAAATATTTGGGATGCAAAGATACGCCTAATATTTTTAAATACAAACCCTTTTCTTTTTTTTATTCACTCCTGCGTTTCAATTTGCCACTCAGACGTTTGATTGCATGGCTGATCTCCTGATCCGGTTCAATTACGTTGTAAGTACCCCAGAAGTTGGGATCGAGAAAATGTTCCACTTTCTCTGCAATCACGTCGGTGGAGCGAATCCGTTCATTGCGTGGAAACTTCACCACGTTGTCGTTATATCGGTCAGTGATAGCCATCTCCGAGCGGATGGTGTAACTGGTGGAAAAGAGACCAAAAAAGCGGTTGGTCCACCTGACACGGAACGATACCTCTGTACTGCTATAGTTGAAGTACCATTTTCCATCATGCTCGGTATAGTCCACCACATAGCCGGCGCTGGTAACTTCCACCCTCATCCTGGAGGGCTTGCGCCTGATAAAGATGCCTGCTGCATCTTTCCGGTTCTCCACATTCATGTTGAACGTCATGCGGCCGAAAGCCAGCGTTGCGGCATCCAGGTAGATGGTGCCGCGGAAGAGGATATCCTTGATCCCCTCGTTGGGCTTGAAAGTGATGATGTAGTGAGGTTTGTTGTTGATGTTAATCAGACCCTCAATATGGAAGCTGTACTCCTCACCCTCTGTACCAAAGACGATCTCCGGATTTTTGGCGATGTCGAGCAACAGGGCATCACTGATCCCTCCCTGGAACTTGAGCAGTACTGTATCGCGTGGGGAGATATCGGTTGCTTTCCGCCCGATGTAGATACGAGCCTGGTCGTTGCTGTAGGAGCGGTAAGATGCCTTATACACATCCAGTACCGCCTCTACAAGAGAGATGTAGTTGTTCCCTTTTTTTACCGACTCCCTGTAAAAGGCGATCATCATGTTGGGATCGGTGGGGTAATTTTGCGGGATGCGCTGCAACGCCTCACGAACCAGGTTTCTGCCGTCGCCAGATACCACCAGCACTTCACTCAGCTGAATGGGAGAGGGGCTCATCACAATATGGTTGTTGGGGCTGTCGATCAGAGTGATGATCGGGATCTTCTTGTTTTGATAACCAAGGTGGCGGATCACCAGTTGTGCGTAGCGGGAGGATGAGGGCACATGAATGGAGAAATAACCATCCTGGTTGGTGATGCTCGATACGCTGATCTCTTCCACCATGATGCTTGCATTGACCAGTGGCTGGTTTGTGTCACCTCCTATCACTCTTCCTCTCAGTAGGTAGGTGCTGTCAGCCTGCTGCATGGTCTCAGCCTCTGAGAGAGTAGGGAGTGTGATAAAAAAAACGAGAAAGAGAAATACCGGAAGTTTCATCATATTGTTGTTTTTATGTCAGATCATCCAATGCCGCTTTCATATTGCCATCCGTGGTGAGTCGAGACCCTTACAGGGAGCAACTGTAACATCCGTACAAAGTAAGCAAAAGGTTGCAATAT
>DPAC01000104.1:22540-24706 GCA_003517675.1 Porphyromonadaceae bacterium
AATAATTGTGTAAATTTGTGGAATTCTAAACAAAAATGATCGTCAATGGTACACAGGTATGATTTTCTGGTGATCGGTTCCGGTATAGCCGGAATGAGTTTTGCCCTGAAGGTAGCCAAAGAGGGTAAAGTGGCAATTGTGGCTAAAAACCCGCTGGAGGATGCCAACACCTATTATGCACAGGGCGGGATTGCCTCCGTGACCAACCCCTGGGATAATTTTGAAAAGCATATAGCTGATACGCTAGATGCCGGTGGAGGCCTCTGCGATCGCAAGGTGGTGGAGAAAGTGGTTCGGGAAGCGCCTGCACAGATCAGGGAGCTGATTAGCTGGGGGGTGGACTTCGACCGTGACGAAACAGGCAACTTCGACCTGCACCGTGAAGGAGGACATTCCGAAAATCGTATCCTTCACCACAAAGACAGTACCGGAGCCGAGATACAAATGAGCCTGATCGATGCCATCCGGCGTCATCCACAGATCGATGTATATGATCACCATTTTGCTATCGAAATTCTTACGCAGCATCATCTGGGGCAGGTGGTCACACACCATACGCCGGGGATTGAATGCTATGGGGCTTATATCCTCGATCAACAGACCAACGAGATTGACACTTTCCTCTCACGCGTCACCATGATGGCTACCGGTGGCATCGGTTCTGTATATCAGACCACCACCAATCCACTGGTGGCCACCGGCGATGGGATCGCCATGGTGGCTCGTGCCAGGGGTGAGATCAAAGGGATGGAATTTGTACAGTTTCACCCCACCGCCCTCTATCATCCCGGAGTACGTCCCTCTTTTCTGATCACCGAGGCAATGCGTGGTTATGGCGGCGTACTGAAAACTGTGGATGGGAAAGAGTTCATGCAGAAGTATGACCGCCGTGGTTCACTCGCTCCACGCGACATCGTGGCCCGTGCCATCGACAGCGAGATGAAAGAGCG
This sequence comes from Porphyromonadaceae bacterium, assembly GCA_003517675.1. Lineage (GTDB taxonomy): Bacteria > Bacteroidota > Bacteroidia > Bacteroidales > Dysgonomonadaceae > Proteiniphilum. The sequence continues at coordinate 23,491 of DPAC01000104.1, forward strand.
GGGTGACGAGCATGTCTGCCTCGATGTGACGCACATGGATGCTGAAGAGACCAAAAGGCATTTTCCAGCTATTTATGAGAAATGTCTTTCCTATGGCATTGACATCACCCGCGATATGATTCCGGTAGCACCTGCTGCCCATTATCTCTGCGGTGGAATAAAAGTGGACCTGAACGGATGCTCCAGTATCGGTCGGCTCTATGCCAACGGTGAGTGTGCTTGCACCGGCCTGCATGGCGCCAACAGGCTCGCCTCCAACTCGCTGATAGAGGCAGTGGTGTTTGCCGATGCGGCTGCCCGTCACGCGCTCCCGCTTTTCAGACATTATCCGTTCAGGGAGGATATCCCCGCCTGGAATGCGGAGGGTACAAGCTCACCCGAGGAGATGGTACTGATCACCCAGAGTTACCGGGAGGTGGGACAGCTGATGTCTTCCTATGTGGGGATTGTCCGTTCCGACCTGCGTTTGCACCGTGCCATGGATCGTCTCAATATTCTGTTCCGCGAAACAGAGGATCTTTTCCACCGCTCGGTGGTGTCTCGTGAGATCTGTGAGTTGCGCAACATCATCAAGGTGGGATATTTGGTGATCAAGCAGGCGATGGCGCGAAAGGAGAGCCGGGGGCTCCACTACACGATTGACTATCCTGACCCTGATCCCAATTCGGTGTTATAAAAGTTGGTAAGTTGGTAGGTTATTAGGTTGGTAAGTTAGTAGGTTGGTAAGTTAGTAGGTTGGTAAGTTGGTAAGTTAGTTAGTAGGTTGGTAGGTTGGTAGGTTGGTAGGTTGGCAGGTTAGTAGGTTAGTAGGTTTGAAGTTCGAAAACCATGAACCAAGAACCAGGAACCAGGAACCAAGAACCAGGAACCAGGAACTAAGAACTAAGAACCAGGAACCAGGAACCAGGAACCAGGAACTATGAACCAGGAACAGCTTATCACTTACAGCTAAAATAAATCATTTTGAGGAAAACAATCAACATAGCGGGAACACTGATGGTCCTCACCACCCCGAAAGTGATGGGGATCCTGAACGTGACGCCGGACTCTTTCTTCTCAGGCAGCAGGAAGCAGACCGAAGAGGAGATCATGCAGCGTTGCTGCCAGATCCTGGAGGAGGGTGGAGCGATGATCGATGTGGGAGCACAGTCAACAGCTCCTTCCTCCACCATGCTTACAGCGAAAGAGGAGGCTGACAGACTGATGCCGGCACTGA
>DPAC01000104.1:25007-29511 GCA_003517675.1 Porphyromonadaceae bacterium
TCCTGATGCATATGCGGGGTACTCCGCAGACCATGCAACAGCTGACCTCCTACGATCACTTCATCCAGGATCTGCTCTACTACTTTTCTGAACGAAAGGCTCTCCTCAACAACCTCGGCGTGAATGATGTGATCATTGACCCTGGTTTCGGCTTCAGTAAAACGGTGAAGCAAAACTATGAACTGATGGCTTATCTGAAATATTTTCATATCTTTGATGAACCCTTACTGGTGGGCATCTCCAGAAAGTCGATGATCTACCGCTTGCTGGGTTGTTCACCGGAGGAGAGCCTCAATGGTACCACTGTTCTCAATACCGTAGCCCTTCTCTCCGGAGCATCAATCCTCCGCGTGCATGACGTGAAAGCAGCGGTGGAGTGTGTGGAACTTACAAATCAGATAAGACAATTTGATTCTCAACCTGCTCAATAGCTACCCTATGTTCGCACATTTCGGAATAAAAGACTTCATCGATGTCCTGCTGGTGGCCCTTCTCCTTTACTACCTCTTCCGGTTGGTGAAGATCTCCGGACTGAGGCCTCTTTTCATCGGTATTCTGGTCTTCATGGTGATCTGGATCCTGGTGTCCCGCGTCTTCAACATGGTGTTGCTGGGCTCCATCCTCGATCAGTTTGTCAGCGTGGGACTCTTCCTGCTGGTGATTCTCTTTCAGGATGAGATCAGGCGCTTCCTGATGTCACTCGGCTCAAGGCGGGGATGGAATTTTATCTCGAAGCTATTCTCCCCGAACGATCGGCAAAAGAAAGACAATTCACACCTCACAGCGATCGTGCTGGCCTGCATGAACATGTCGAAAACCAATACGGGGGCCCTGATTGCCATACAGGGTGATATACACCTGGGACTTTATGAGCAGACCGGTGAGATTGTGAATGCCGAGGTCTCCTCCCGCCTCATCGAGAACATTTTTTTCAAGAACAGCCCCTTGCACGATGGCGCCATGATTATTGTGGGCAATAAGATCAAGGCCGCAGGTTGTATTCTGCCCATCTCCCAGAACCCCAATATTCCAGCTCACCTGGGACTGAGACATCGTGCTGCACTGGGCCTCTCCCAGGAGACCGATGCCAGGGTGATCATCGTCTCTGAGGAGAGCGGTAAGATTTCGTTTGCCTCAAAAGGACGCCTGAAGATAAACATCTCCCCCGAAGATCTGCAGCGGCTCTTGCTGACTGATGCGTAACAGGGGGTGACCCCCCGGGAAAAGCCACTGCTCACCCCGGGGCAAGATGAGATCCCAAAAAAAAATGTATTGAATGATTCTACAAGCACTCTCCATCATCAACTATAAAAATCTCAGACAGGCTGAACTGCAGTTCTCCCCCAAGATCAACTGTTTCATCGGGAACAATGGAATGGGCAAGACCAACCTGTTGGATGCGGTCTATTACCTCTCGTTCTGTAAAAGCTATACCAACCCCATCGACTCTCAGATCATCTCTCATGATGCCGATGTATGTATGCTGCAGGGATATTACCTCACGGAGGAGGGAACAGAAGAAGAGATCTACAGTGGTATCCGTCGCAAACAGAGGAAGCAGTTCCGCCGCAACAAGAAAGAGTATGAGCGCCTCTCCGATCACATCGGACTGATACCGTTGGTGATGATCTCACCCACCGACAATGAGCTGATTACTGGTGGCAGTGAGGAGCGGCGCAAGTTCATGGATATGGCCATCTCACAGTTCGACAGGGAGTACCTTCGTGCCCTGGTGCGCTACAACAAGGCGCTTCAGCAGCGTAACATGCTCCTCAAGAGTGAAGAGAGAGCGATCGACCCCGATCTGTTGGAGTTATGGGAGGAGCAGCTGGTGCGGGAAGGCAACTATATCTACCGAGAGCGGAAAGCCTTCATCGATGCCTTTTCTCCCATCTTCAACCAATTCTATGCGCGCATCAGTTCCTCTCATGAAAATGTCTCATTTGCCTACAATTCACAGCTTAACGAGGATGATTTTCAGGAAAGGATCAGGCACTACAGGCAGCGTGACATCCTGGTGGGGCATACGACCGTGGGCGTCCACCGTGATGAGTTGGAGATGCTGCTGGATGGGTATCCCATCAAGAAAGTGGGATCGCAGGGGCAAAACAAGACCTTTTTCGTCTCCCTTAAACTGGCCCAGTTCCACTTCCTGTTGCAAAAGGGTCACACCACCCCCATCCTGTTGCTCGATGACATCTTCGACAGGCTCGATGCCGCACGGGTGGAGGAGATTGTGAAGCTGGTCTCAGGACCTGAATTCGGACAAATTTTTCTCTCCGACACCAACCGGGAGTCGCTCGACCGGATTCTGTTGCGTACCGGCAATAACTCCCATATCTATCATGTTGTTGATGGGGAGATCACCCGCATAAATGAGTAGATGCGTATGCAGAAGAAAAATGCACAATCCATGTCGGAAGCACTCTCTGACTTTTTTGACAGCAACAGCCCGCTGAAGAGAAAGCTGGCGGAACACCGGGCTGTAAGGGCCTGGTATGAGCTGTTGGGGGAGGGTGTCGCAAACTATACCCGCAATGCCTATTTCAGTCGTGGGGTGCTTTATGTGCAGCTCTCTTCATCGGTGTTGCGTGCTGAGCTGTTGATGAACAAACAAGGGTTGATTGAGAAGATCAACGAGTATGCGGGGATGAACATTATCAGTGACATCGCGTTGAGGTAGCGCGATGTACACTTTTCAGCAGAATGCCGGATCACCTGCCCCTCTGTGACAAGGCTTACTCTGTAGGCATGCCTTCCTCCGGTAACGGTTGTACCGGTATATCTGTCGGAATGGGCAATCCCGGTGTTACATCGGGTGCTGTGGAGGGGCTCAGTGGAGCCGGCTGCTGCACTTCTACCTGCGATTGAGGGCTGTCGTCCTGCGAGGTGGTGAATTTGGCTGTCAGGATGCTCAGCACAATCATGACGCCAGCCAGGGTCCAGGTGAGTTTTTCCAGAAAGTCGGTTGTTTTACGTACTCCCATAATCTGGTTAGAAGAGGAGAATCCGCTTGCCAGGCCTCCCCCTTTTGACTTCTGTACCAGTACGACAAGGATCATCAGGATGGCAGCCAGCAGGATGAGGATGGTGATAAAAATATACATATCTCTTATGAATTGTTTTTATTCTTCTCGTTTGCAATTAAATATTCCAGGAAACGAATCTGATCGGCAAAGTAAACACTTTTTTTTGGAAAATTCAAACTTAATCGTCTAATTATTGTGAGCGCCTGTTCATATTTTTGCTGTTTGATGTAGATGCGTGCCAGTGTCTCTGTTAGAAACTCTCCTCCATCATCTTTTCTGTCGTCCTCCTGCGTTTTTACCCGGGAAGACTGCTCCGGGGGTGTGAATAGATCATCGGTCGCTGCCCGTTCGATGAAAGCGTCGATAATATCCTGGTGTTGCAAGGAGTGGTTGTCCCTTTCCGATCCCTCTTCAACATCTTCAAGTGATTTTGCTCCAAGTGATTCAAGATAGGCAAAATAATCGGTTCCGGCCACATGTTGATGGCTGACCGAAAGCGAACCATCCTTTGGACCTTTCTCCGGGAGCGTACTGAGAAAGGAGTCCAGCAGTGCTTCGGTACGGTCACCTGTTTGCTTGTCACTTTCCGTGGAAGTGGTCAGAAATTTGGCATATTGCTCCCTGCGAATCAGATAGAGCAGTCGTCTTCTGTCGCTGCAGAGCACGGCTGTCCTTGCCAGCTCTTCCCCGTAACGGTCACTCCCGTTATGGTCCAGCTTCATGGTGTAGAGCAACCGTGAGGTTTGAAAACAGGGGTAGTTCTCCACCACTTTTTCCAACTCCTGCTCAGTTGTCTCACTGAGCCTGTCTGGTTCCTCCATCAATCTGTATAGTTCCTCCTTTGTCATACACTACCAGTTTGCCATGGTTGCGTTGAATATCTGGTCCACGATCTCCTCAATCAGCTCTCCCATCAACTGATCCTGCACATTGTCGAAAACGGTGTTACTGGAGAAAGTGCGGTTGGCAGAGATTCGTTCTTCAATCTCGGGGGCATCGGTTTTGTTGTTGCGGAAACGCATCCGTACAGTCATTGTGAGCCTGGTCTCCGAAGCAAAGGCATCTTCCTGCACTGCCAGCGGTGTGAGTTCATATCCCACGATCTCTCCTTCTATTTCCATGTCGCCATTCTGGTTAACCAGTTGCAAACGGGTGTTGCGGGTGAACATATCCTTCATCTCTTCGTTAAAACGTTGTTCGAGAGGTGGATAAACCAGCGGAGCCTGGTTCACGAAGTGGCCGATATAGAGTGTTTTGGTCAGATCATAGTTGATTGAAGCGGTCCTGAATGAATAGGATATCCTGCAGGAGCTGGCCATCATGGATAATATGAGTAAAAACAGGATTTTTTTCATCATCCTTCCAGATTGTATTCTTTGATTTTGCGGTAGAGCGTACGTTCGGAGATACCCAGGTCGGCAGCTGCCAGCTTCCTTTTACCCTTGTGACGTTCCAGCGCTTTTGCAATCATCTCT
>DPAC01000020.1 GCA_003517675.1 Porphyromonadaceae bacterium
AAGATCGGCTTCATCGGATCATTGTTTAATTTACAGATTCATGAAATGGTTCATCAACACGGTGAAAGCGTCAAACTGCAGCTCAAAGAGGATACCATCCAAGTCAAAGATCAAACTATCGGGTAGCAACATCATTTTTTTCTTAATGGGTGCAAAAATACGCAACAATGCAGGAAAGGGCAAATAAAAAGGGTTAAAACAAAAGAGATGCGTTGGGCGTTTACAAGAAAACATTTCCTTGTCAACGAAACATCCCCTATCATGGATAAAGAAAAAGTCTGTCTGATCATCAATCCCATCTCTGGAACAGAGTCAAAGAAAAACATCCCGGAGTTGGTTGCAACCGCTTTCGACCAGAAGAAATTCGATCTTGTGATCCGCATCACCGGCTACCCGGGTCATGCCACCGAGATTGCCCGTCAGGCTGTCAAGGAGCACTACCGCTATGTGCTCACCGCCGGGGGTGACGGCACAGTGAACGAGGTGGCCAGGACGCTGATCAACAGCGACACCACGCTGGGTATCATCCCTTTCGGCTCCGGCAACGGACTTGCCAGGGAGCTTGATATCCCGATGGATGCGGAGAAAGCCCTTGAGATCATCCTCAACGGGAAGAGCCGCACCATCGATTATGGGATAGCCAACGACCATATCTTTTTCTGTACCTGTGGCTTCGGGTTCGATGCTTTTGTGAGTGACCGGTTTGCCGATGAGAAAAAAAGAGGTCCTTTGGGGTACTTACGCAATGTGCTGGAGAGTGTGGTCGACTTTAGGGCGGAAGAGTATGAAATCACTTACGACGAAGGTACCATCACCGAAAAGGCGTTTATCCTCACCTGTGCCAATGCATCACAATATGGGAACGACGCGTTTATCGCGCCCGGGGCGAGCATGGACGATGGCATGATGAATGTCGCCATCCTGAAACCGTTGAACGCGCTGGAGATACCGCAAACAACGTTGCAACTTTTTACAAAGAATATCGATAAAAACAGCAAGATGATCACTCTGCTTACCCGCAACCTTCATATAAAACGTGCCCGACCGGGGGTGATGCACATCGACGGCGATCCGGTGATGACAAGCTCTGAAGTCGATGTCCGCATGATCCACAAGGGGCTCAACGTATTTGCTCCATCCTCGTTCGAGTTGGCAGAACAAAAAAGGAAGGAGAATGAAAACGTGTTCAGCGCCCTCACCCGGTGGTTCAACTGATACTTACTTCTTCACAGGCTCTCCATCCTTTCGGCATTCAGATCCAAAATCCGTTTATCGGACGTTCCTCTGAGCAGGTCATTCACCACATCCGCCAGTTGTAACGGCAGGCTGCGACCGGTAGTATAAGCATCGCCCCAGTTCTCTTCACATGAAAGTGTCACCTCTTCGTCTGTTTCGTAATCGGCCTGTTGTATTTTTACCGCTGCATCAGACTGCATATAGCGGAAGGGGGTATGTTCACCAACTCACACTGCTGCCACCGCCACCCATACCTGAGAAGCCGCTGATGAAGGAACCGCTACCCCGGTTGCCTTCTTTCGGTGAAGATGACAGCGAAGCGGCAGCGTGACTGACTGTGTTGAAATCGGTTTTACCCGATTTTACTGAACAACCGGGCAATGAAAATCGTTTTAACCTAATCACTCAACCATACATCATCAACGCGAAAAACTAACTTGTTAAATATACAGACATGAACAATTTCATTTTTCAGAACCCGACCAAATTGGTATTCGGGAAGGGACAAATTGCAAGGCTGGCAGAGTTGCTGCCGGATAACATCAACCTGATGCTCACTTTCGGTGGGGGCAGCATCACTAGAAACGGTGTCTATGACCAGGTGAAGGAGGCACTCAAGGGACGTAATTATACTGAGTTCTGGGGCATAGAGCCCAATCCACGGGTGGAGACACTCCGCAAGGCGATACAAGTGGGCAAGGATAACAATATCAACTACCTGCTGGCAGTAGGTGGTGGGTCGGTGCTCGATGGCACCAAGCTAATCGCCGCCGGCATCGCTGATGAGATGGATGCATGGGAAATAGTGAAGCAGGGCGTAGCGAAGAGACAGATCCCTTTTGCCTCGGTGATGACCGTACCGGCCACCGGTTCTGAGATGAACGGGGCAGCGGTGATCTCGTGCGATGAGACACAGGAGAAGTATGGGTTCTCCGGTAGCTATCCCCAGTTTTCGATACTTGACCCGGAGGTTACCTACTCACTTTCTGAATATCAAATTGCATGCGGGCTGGCCGATGCTTATACCCATGTGCTGGAACAGTATATGACCACCCCCGGTCAGTCGCGACTGATGGACCGCTGGGCTGAAGGTATACTGCTCTCGATAAAAGAGATTGCACCAGCCATCAAGGAGAATCCGAAAGATTATGACCTGATGGCCGACTACATGCTTGCTGCCACATTGGCTTTAAACGATTTCATCCGCATGGGAATCACACAGGATTGGTCTACCCACCAGATCGGCCATGAGCTGACAGCACTGCACGGCATCACCCATGGCCATTCGCTGGCCATCGTGATGCCTGGTACCCTCAGGGTACTGAAAGAACAGAAGAAAGAAAAGCTGATGCAGTATGGCGAACGCATTTTTGGCATCACTCAGGGTACAGAAGACACGCGGGTGAATAAAGCGATCGAAATGACCGAGCAGTTCTATCGTTCACTGGGGCTTACCACCCGTCTCTCGGAAGTGGGGATCGGAAAGAATACCATCGAGACCATTGCCACACGCTTCAACGAACGGGGTGCCGCATTCGGTGAGAAAGGCAACGTGACTGGCGATGTAACGCGCGAGATATTGCTCAGCTGCCTCTGAACATTTGATTCTGTATCACGATGAAAAAAATAACTTTTATCCTTCTGACAAGCCTGCTCACCATGCAGGCTTTCGCCATTGATGATGCACGCTTGATGCGGTTTCCCGATATCAATGGCAACCTGATCGCCTTTGTCTATGCCGGTGACATCTGGACGGTTGATGCTGCCGGCGGTGACGCCCGCCGTATCACCTCCCACCCCGGTCTGGAACTCTTTCCCAAGATCTCACCCGACGGCCGTTGGATCGCCTTTTCGGCCGAATATTCCGGCAGCAGGCAGCTATGGGTGATGCCTGCTGAAGGAGGTCCAGCCAGACAGCTCACTTTTTACAACTCCGTGGGAGAGATGCCACCCCGCGGCGGATACGACCATGTGGTGCTTGACTGGAGCCCCGATAGCCGGCGCATCCTCTTCCGTGCCAACCGCACCAGCTACGGCGAACGTAACGGTCGTTACTACACCATCGACCTGAATGGGGGACTTGAAATGGCACTGCCAATTGTCAATGGCGGGTTCGCTGTTTTCTCTCCCGACGGTCGTCAACTCTGCTTTACCCCGGTAGATCGGGAGTTCCGCACCTGGAAACGGTATAAGGGAGGACGTGCCACCGAGCTTTGGAGCTATGACCTTGCGAAAAACGAATCACGACAGCTCACCCACTGGGCCGGTAGCGATCAGTGGCCGGTATGGCATGATAACCATATCTACTACGCTTCCGACCGCGACAGTCGCCTGAACATCTGGCGGCTCAACCTTGAAACAGGCCAGGAAGAGCAGATCACCCATCATCGTGCGTTCGATGTGATGTGGCCCTCAGGCGATAACGGGCGGCTGGTTTATGAGATGGGTGGCGCACTCTACCTGCTGGAGCTTGCAACGGGTGAGAATCGCAGGGTGAAAGTGGGCATCCACTACGACAACCCCCATCTGCAAGCCACATACCGTAATGTGAAGGAGTTTGTGGGTAGCTATGGCCTCTCACCTACCGGCAAGCGGGCACTGATTGAGGCAAGGGGGGATATCTTCTCCGTACCGGTAGAAAAAGGAGAGATC
>DPAC01000025.1 GCA_003517675.1 Porphyromonadaceae bacterium
TTGATCACCTGAAAACCTTCCGGAAAATTGCCGGTAAAAGAGAGTTGCTGATTGAAATCGATTACCTTCTCTGCAAATGTCTGTGCCATATCATACCGTTCCTGAAAAAAGCGCAAGATATTGAATTGGGAGGAAAAAAAGAGTTTAACATGGAATATCAATTTCGTTTTGCATGTCGCTATATACCGATTCATTGATATTATAGAACTCCTGAAATTCGTCAATAACCAAATTGAACGGTTTTTGTGAAGCTAGTTCCATTAGATATTGGAACAATGACCGAAAGGTGCGTATTTCCGGAGGAACAAATGTATCGAGCGATTGACTGATAGTTGGAATAAACTCGGAGCAGAGTGTTGCTTCGCTTTTGCGACCGACTAATAGATAGACAGTCGGCATATCTTCGACCGACTTCATAATAAGGCTTGTTTTGCCAATTCTTCTTCTTCCCGTTACTACTGTCAGACGGGAATGGTCACTAAACGATAAATTCTGTATCCGTTGCAATTCTGTTAATTCACTTGTTCTATTATAAAATTTCATGTTTTCAATTTAGTTACGCTCGTAACTGTTACGGCAATTACAAAGTTATGAATAATTTGTGACCCTTTTACCGTAAAAAAACTCTTACGGAACATTGAAAATAGTTTTTTCGATACCCTCCTCTGTTCCCGATTCTCTGTATTCCATTGGGGTTTTACCATATTTTTTCAGAAACTCCCTGTAGAAATATGCCTTGTTACTGAATCCGGAAGAATACATGATCTCCTTCACATTCTTATTCGTTGTTCTCAATAGCTTTCCTGCATGCTTCAACCTGATTGATCGAATTAATTCTGTGGGTGTTTTACCGGTGATTTGTTTAATTTTCCGGTATAGCTGTATTTTACTTACAGTTGTCTCGTTGGCTAAAAATTCAATAGAAAGTTCTTCATTGTTCAGATTACCATAGATCACGTTCAGGATGCTTACCATTAGCTCTTTATCCTCCTTATGGATGAGAGATCCTTCATATTGTTCCAGCGCGAAATAGGGCGAATTCGTATAATCCTCCAGTACGGTTTTCTTTTTAAGGAGACTTTTCACCAATGCCTCTAAATGTCTGAAGTTGAATGGCTTGTTGATGTAGGCATCTGCACCTGTCTCAAAGCCTTCAATCTGGCTCTCAATTGAGTTTTTGGATGACAATAGTATGATAGGTATATGACGTGTAAAATCTGAGGCTTTCATTTTTTTCACAAATTCAACACCATCCATCACCGGCATGATAATATCGCTGATAACTAATATGGGTCTTTGTTCGGAAATAATCTCCAGCGCTTCTCTGCCATTGGAAGCTTCCAGTATTGCATAACTTGACTCTAACAGTTCCTTGATCATCAAACGAATTTCCACATCATCTTCCACCACCAGTATAAACTCATCACCATGATGTACTATATCTTCCTGCTGAGCGTAATTTTCGTGTAACAATTCCCCATGAACACAATTGTCCGTAAGGTATTGCGTTAAACCCTTTTCCCGAGATGAAGTATCCTCTTCTGAAATAGCAGTGCGCGTTAATTCCGGCAGTTCAACAACAAACGAGGTGAACGACACGCCGTCGCTGTCCACACGGATATCTCCGTTCATAACCTGAACGATACTTTTACACAATGCCAGCCCGATACCATGCCTGGGATAATTCCCAAAGGAGAGCTGCTTTTCAAATTGATTCAACACCTCAAATTTATCGAACAACCGGTCAAAACTATCAGGTTTTATTCCCACACCACTATTTCTGACTTCAATGTAAAGCTGATTCTCTGCCACAGAGGTAGTGATCTCGATAGAATGTTCTTCAGGAGTAAATTTCACTGCATTAGACAACAGATTGAAGATGATTTTTTCAAGACTGTCTCTATCGGTTTCCCAATAGATCGTTTCAGGAGATGAAATAATAGCATAGTCAATCTTCTTTTGCTCAAGGATCTCAAGGAAATTATCAACCACATATTTTATTAACTCCGGCACATCAACAGTCTCCACCTTAAGCTGAAGGTGTCCGGTTTCAGCTTTCCTGAATTCTACCAGCTGCTCGATAAGATTTTGCATTCTTTCCGAGTTCGATTTGATGACCTGTAAATATTTCCTGGTAATATTGTTGTTCCTGTTCTCTTTAATCAACTTATCACAAGGCCCGTAAATAAGTGTCAATGAGTTTGAAAACTCATGCGCAATATTTGTGAAGAAGCTCAGTTTACCCTGATGAATTTCTTCTATCTTCTGTTTTTCCAGTTCCTTCATTCTAAGATCATTATTCACTTTTAATCTGTATAAAATGATCTCTCTTACAAAAAACAAGAGTGCCAGAAACAGTATGGTATAGAACAGATATGCCATGTTGCTGTTCCACCAGGGAGGTGTGATCTGCACAGGAAGAGTGAAGATGGTTTCTCCCCAGATCTTGTTCGCATTACTGCTTTTAATTTTAAGCAGATAATCTCCCTTTGGAATATTGGCGAACATCACCGCATTTGAGGTGCCAATGTTCACCCACTCGTTATGAAATCCCTCCAGTTTATATGCTATTTCACATTTATTGGATGCCAGATAATCGATAGGTATAAAAGAAAAACCAAAGGAGTTGTTTTTATAGGATAGCGTAAGCACTTCTCTATCTTCTTTTTTTATTAAATAATCAGACAGGTTCATTTGCATGTTATCCAGATAAAAAGCATCCAGCCATAATTCAGGCATATATTCACTCTGCATGATCTCGAGGGGATTGAATCTGCTAAATCCACTGACACCACCGAAAAAGAAATCAGAAGATACACTGCTTGAATAATAGGCTCCGTCAGAGAACTCATTGTCATGCAAACCATCATCAGTGAAATAGGAGACTATACGGTATGTGTTACGCTCAGGCATGAGCTTCGCCAATCCGTTGTTGGTACTTACCCATAAGTTATCCTTTGCATCCATAAGAATACCATGGATGGTGTTATTGGGCATTCCATCCTGTTCATTAAAATGTACAATCTCAGGTTTCTGTCCACTTTTCCAGGTTAATCTGTTTAATCCCATACTTGTACCGGCCCATAGATTTCCTTTATGATCATCAAATAAACACAACACATCATCATTACCGTAAAAGTTAGGATTGTCTCCGGATAATTTAAAGACCTCAAAATCGAGGCTGTTTTTATTGAACCTGTTCACACCACCACCACGGGTACCAATCCATAAATGGCTGTTCCCATCTTGAATAATTGAGTATACGATATTGTTACTCAACGAAGATTCACCTTCGGTGAATACAAACTGACTGTAATCAATAACACTGTAAGGGTGTGTGGAATAATCAAGTTTCAGTTTATACATACCGTGTCCACTGGTGCCCACCCACAAAACATTATCGTCATCAGGTAAAATGGCATAGACAGAAGAGAGTCTAAGGTTCTTGGGAAAAACCAATGAATATATGCGTTTCGCCTTCTTATCGTAATAGTTGATCCCTTCACCATCCGTGCCAATCCACAACTCATTCCTCTGACCTTCTACAATTTCGAATACTGAATTACTCAGAAGCCCATCTTCGGTACTATACCAATTACTGTATTCCAATTCTTTGGTTTCCCTGTTTTGGGTAAAATTGACAATCCCGGCTCCCTTTGTACCAACCCATAGTAATTGGTGTTCATCTTCAATAAAAGTTCTTACAGCACCACTTCCGAAGTGTTTAAACTGTTGATAATTCTCCAGCGAATAGGTTTTAAAAAGCTCATTGAAAGGAACAATTTTATAGACTCCCTTCATATCGGTGCCTGCCCATATAATGTTCTGACTACCCATCTGAATATCCAAAACAGTACTGTTACTGATCACCCCTTGCATACCGCTTACAGGGTGGTAATGATACAATCCCTTGCTTGTGGCCAGGTAAATTGACTCATCAAGGAATCCCAGATCGTTCAGGGAGCCTATTTTCTCATTTACAGTGATCCTCTTCAAATCTTCATTCTTCTCATCGTACAGATATATTGTTTCATCGGTAGTCTGAAAAACAGGGTTGCCCGATGAAGAGAGGAAGACATTCTCAATAGAATTCAGCAACGTAAATTGATCTATATCGGTAACAATGAGCTGATCCTCATGTTGACGCAGTGCTATCTTAAAGAGGAGTTTCTCCTTTGTCAGGATCCAGAGCTGATCTTTATCGTCAATAATAATTTTCCTGATATTCAGCGGCTCATCTATATCAAGCGGCTCAAAACGATTGTTTATGGAATGAAAGAAATATATGCCCTGCTGATACACTGAAGCAATAATCCGGCCTGATCTGTTCCCGGCAATGAGATAGGAATGCTCATTTGTAACCTCTCTGTGTAATGAATCCACAAAAAAGCGTTCGAACTTGTTCTCTCTTATATTCAGCCTGTTAATACCAAAATCGGTGGCAATCCATAAAATATCTTTTTTTTCTTCAATAATATCTCTGATAATATTATTGCTGATACTTTCAGCATTACCGGTGGAGGGTTTATAGACCCTAAACTCTTTGCCATTGTACATATTCAGTCCATCCCAGGTACCAAACCACATCAACTTATTGGAATCCTGAAAAACAACATTCACAGAACTGTTTGACAATCCATCTTTATTACTCAGTACACGGATATCGTAATTGTTGGCTTCACTCATTAATGACAGAAGCAGGAAAAATATGTTAACAGTATATCTCATTTTGAAACAATATTACGTTCAAATGTAACACTTAAGATTGAGAATCCGTTCTCTCTGAAGAGTCAAAAATAAAATATAAATGAGATTTAATCTTTTGAAAGATATGTATACTCATTTGAACAGATAGTATACCACAGGTAAATCATAATCGGTTAATTTTGACTAAATCTAAAAAACATCATCATGGATATCGCAAAACGTTTTCAGCAGAACCCACTGCTTTCACCCTCCGACTTAAAGCCGGGTATTGAGGGAATGGAGATTACCTGTCTGCTCAATCCCGGAGTATTCAGGATGAATGGTAAGACATGGCTCCTGCTCCGGGTGGCGGAGAGACCCCGGCAGATTAAGGATAAGATAAGCTTTCCTGTATACAATAAAGAGGGGAAAATCGAAATAGTGAATTTCGATATCAACGATCCGCTACTGGATGCAACCGATCCTCGTGTAATCAAATACAAAGGAGAGAACTACCTCACCACCCTATCCTATCTGCGACTGGTTTATAGTGAAGATGATATTCATTTTCATGAAGATCCCTCCTATCCCCCCATTTTTGGAGAGGGAGCACTGGAATCATTCGGCATTGAAGATTGTCGCGTGGCCACCATGGACGATGGTTACTACCTCACCTATACTGAGGTATCGCCGGTAGCCGTGGGTGTTGGACTGATGATCACCAACGATTTTAAAAAGCTGGAGAGGATGGGAATGATCTTCCCGCCTCACAATAAGGATTGTGCTTTATTCGAAGAGAGAATCAACGACAGGTATTACGCGCTTCACCGTCCCAGCAGTCCCGAACTGGGAGGGAACTATATATGGATTGCAGAGTCACCTGACCGGATACACTGGGGAAAGCACAAGTGCATAGCCGTCACACGTGAAAATTCATGGGATTCAGCCCGTGTGGGTGCGGGTGGTCCACCCATAAAAACAGCGGAGGGATGGCTTGAGATATACCATGGAGCCAATGCGGAGCACAGGTACTGTCTGGGTGCATTATTACTCGACCTGAATGATCCGTCGAAGGTTATTGCACGGAGCGTGGAGCCGATCATGGAGCCTACTGCCGATTATGAGCAAACCGGCTTTTTCGGCAATGTGGTCTTCACCAATGGACACTACGTGGAGGGTGATACAATCAGAATCTTTTATGGTGCCAGCGACGAGGTGATCTGCGGGGCTGAATTCTCTGTTAGTGGAGTATTAAACAGTTTAAAGTAAAGTCAGATGTCAAACAAAATCGTGGGTGAATTCAGGTTCTTCCGTTCTCAGCCGTTAAATATCAGGACACTGCTGGCCACGAACATGCTCTATGCACTGCTGCTTCCCATCATCGAGATCTTCGTCGGGGCCTACATCATGCGCAACACGGGCAGCCCCGCCTATGTAGCTATTTACCAGCTTTGTATGTATATCGGCATAGTGCTGACTTCTATATTGAACGGGGTGATGCTTAAAAGGCTTAGAGCGGCGCTGCTCTACGGTATCGGCATTATTCTCTCCGCGATCATTCTTATGACAATGATGTTTGTCAGCTCTATCGGCATCGTGGAGCTGGGAATCACCGGCCTGATCCTGGGAGCTTCCACCGGTTTTTTCTGGACAAACCGCTATCTGCTGACACTGAACGCGACCAACGATGACAACAGAAACTACTTCTTCGGACTGGAATCGTTCTTCTTTTCTCTCTGGAGCATCACGGTGCCGCTTATTGTAGGTGCTTTTCTGGTTTCGATAGATGGTAAGTACTTTTTCGGGAAACTGCTGGAAGTAAACAACGGATATCAGATCATTACGGTTTTCAGCCTGCTGATTGCCATCGCAGCCTGTTTTGTTTTATCGAAGGGCACCTTCGACAACCCTGTTCAGAAAAAGTTTTTTCATATAAAATTCCACAGGCTGTGGCGGAAACTGCTGTTGCTGGCAGGTTTAAAGGGGATGGTTCAGGGCTTCCTGGTGACTGCCCCGGCAATATTGGTGATGCGTCTGGTGGGCGACGAAGGCTCTCTGGGATTGATCCAGGGTGTGGGCGGAGCGCTGACAGCTGTGTTGGTATATACGTTAGGGAGGATCGCCAAACCGGAACACCGCATGTCTATCTTCGGGTTCGGGCTGCTGGTATTTTTCATCGGTACCCTCTTTAATGCCATACTGTTCTCAGCGGTGGGTGTGATTCTCTTTGTGTTATGCAAGGTGCTGTTTCAGCCGATACACGACCTGGCCTACTTCCCAACCATGATGAAAACCATTGATGCGGTGAAAGCGATTGAGAAAAGAAATGAATATGCCTACATCCTTAGTCATGAGATAGGCCTCTTTTTTGGCAGAGCGTTCGGTATGGCGCTCTTCATATCGTTCGTCTACCTCATCTCTGAAGATTTCGCACTTAAATATGCATTGGTCATCGTGGGTGCTGTGCAACTGTTATCTCTGCCTCTTGCAAAAAATATCATCAGGGATATTGACAGAAACCATCCAACTACAAGTCATACTTAATTACAACTCAAAACACCACTTACTTATGAAAGTTAACGCTAAACTGTTATTATTACTCACTGCATCCCTCCTGTTACTCTCCTGTACAACAGAGAGAGATTACGGGACACCCGTGATGCAGACAACGATTGAACGAATAGAGCTGATGCCGGCGAGTCCCGAACCCTATAAAATCATCAACTGGAAACAAAAAGCACTGGCATTGGATGATTACCTCTTTGATATGAGCGCTGATTTACCTGCCGGGCCGCTTATATGGTTAGATCATAATCAACGTAATATCCCTCAGGTCACTTTTGGATTGTATACTGCCATCAATGATGTACGACAGGGGCACGACAAAAACAACGGCGAATTTCACGAAAGCCTGAACTCACTCGCCGCTCTACTGGGAGGAGGATTGATGGGCATCGACAAAACAAATCAGAACGGATACAATTTCGTGAAAATGATCCAGAACTACTTCAACTCCGACAACGGCTGGAATATCATGATGAACAATACTACTCCTGAGGTGGCACAGTTAGGCGGAGGCTATGGCAGAGACTGGTGGTATGATGTTTTCCCGAACGTCTTGTTCTACAATCTGTGTGATCTGTATCCTGACGTGGAGAAGAGTGAGAACCTGCAGAGGATCATCGCCGAGCAGTTCTGTAAAGCCGACTCAGTCCTGAACGGCAATTACGACTACTCCTACTTCGACTACGCTCAAATGAAGGGGATGGTCAATCAAATCCCGCTACAGCAGGATGCTGCAGGGGGACATGGATATGTGTTGTACGCAGCATACAGAAAGTTTGGTGACCCTCGTTATCTGAAACGAGCAAAGTCGGCCATTGAGGCATTGAACAGTCAGCAGGAGAGCCGGTTCTATGAGATCCTGCTGCCGGTGGGGGCATATACTGCAGCCCGGCTGAATGCCGAAGAAGGCAGCAGTTATGATGTAGGCAAAATGCTCAACTGGATTTTTGAAGGTACAACAAACAGAGATGGACGCTACGGCTGGGGTGTGATCGTGGATAAATGGGGCAGGTATGATGTGAGCGGTTTACAGGGCAGCATCACCGACAGGGGTGGTTATGCCTTTCTGATGAACAGCATCAAGATGACAATGCCGCTTGTCCCCATGGTGAAATATGAGCCTCAGTTTGCACGGGCCATTGGCCGGTGGATGCTGAACAATGTGAATGCTTCACGCCTCTTCTTCCCTGATGAGATACCGGATGAAAATCAATGGCTTCCCGGAATGCAGGATTATACCAACTCTATTATAGCCTATGAAGGATTGAGGTATGAGGATGATTATAACAAGCCGGAGCTCTCGGGCGTGCATCCTGTAGCGCTGGGTGACGGACCAAAATGGCACGAGGAGAATCCCAAAGAGTCTATGTTCAGCGTCTACAGCACAGCCCCTGTGGGTATCATGGGGGCAATTGTTGACACGACCAATGTTGAAAGGATACTCAAACTGAATTGCAACGTGACCGACTTTTATGCAGACAATGACTATCCCGTTTATCTGCTATATAATCCATACAACGAAAGACAAAAAATCAAATACAACACCGGCAATGAAGAGGTTGATCTTTTTGATATCATTTCAAAGAGTTATCTCGCTAAATCGGTCGATAGAGAAACGGAAATTGAGATCCCTGCCGATCAGGCTGTCGTAGTGGTAGAACTGCCTTCGGGAGCTATAATTGAAAGGGATAAGGAGAGACTTTCAGTGAACGGGAATATTATTTTATACAAATAAATTCAATAATTAATCACATGAAAAAAGTATTTACTATTTTACTGGTAATTTGTTACGCTTTTACAATAAAGGCGCAAACAACGATTGATGTGACAGGTTCTGTCAAGGATGCAATGACGGATGAGGAGTTGATTGGTGTAACCATCCTCGTGGTCGGATCAGATGCAGGAACCGTGACCGATTTTAACGGCAATTTCCAATTGACAGTGCCGGTCAACAGTAGATTAAGAATATCTTATGTAGGTTACACAAGCCAAGAGCTTATCGTAACCCAACAGACCACGCTGGAGATAAAACTTCAGCCGGAGACACAAATGATGGATGAGCTGGTGGTGGTGGGTTATTCAGCACAGAAGAAATCCACTCTCACCGGAGCAGTATCACCGGTAAGTGTGGCAGATATGGGTAAGCGTAGAGTGGCCGATGTGCGGCAGGCTCTTCAGGGTCAGGTGGCAGGTGTTCAGGTGACCCAGAGCACGGGGGCACCTGGAGACGAGATCAATATAAGAATCAGAGGAGAAGGAACCATCGGCAACAACAATCCACTCTATGTCATTGACGGAGTACCCACCAGAGAGCTGGGATTTATCAATCCGTCTGATATTGAATCCATGACCGTGCTGAAAGACGCTTCTGCTGCTGCTATTTACGGCTCAAGAGCCTCGGCAGGTGTGATCGTGATCACCACGAAGAGCGGTGTCTCAGGAAAAACGCAAATAGATATCAACTACTATGCTGGGATACAGCATGCCAGCAACCTGCCCAAAATGTTGAACACAACGCAATACATGGATGTGGTGGAGAAAGCCTGGAGTAATGCCGGCTATGCAGGAACCAACCCCTATACAGGGGATAAGGGAAGGAGTGATTTTGCCAATACCGACTGGCTCGACGAGGTATTCGAAACAGGTTACTCACAGAATATACAGCTGACCGTCAGCGGAGGCAGTGACAAACTGCAATACCTTCTTTCGGCAGGATACCATCATCAGGATGGCATTGTGGTGTATGACAATGACAAATACGAAAGATTCAATTTCCGTACCAACATCAATGCGAACCTGACAAAAAGGGTCAGGGTGGGAACCAATCTGCAGCTCTCTCACGCAGCGCAGGATAAGCTGTCATCGAAAGGGGATGCACCCGGCATCATTCGCCATGCGCTTCTGCGCCCGCCGGTTCTGTCGGTCTACAAGTCAGTGGACGACCCCACCTGGTCGGAGAAAGATCCCTTTACAGATCTCCCTTTTTATCTTCATAACAACAGAGACAGCGGAGGCTGGGAGAGCGATAAGTATGAATGGACGCAGAACCCGATAGCGCTGGCCCATTTCACCGATGATACCCGCTCCCATTTTAAGACTTTCGGGAATCTCTATGGTGAGATCTCCTTTCTGCCGGAGAATGAATTAAAGCTAAGGACTAACTTAGGAATAGACCTGAACTACATTCACAACAAGGCATTCTATACCAATTTTGGAGATGACGATGGCGGAGGAAGCACCATTGACAGAGGTCTGGGACGTCAGAACAGACCCAATGGGCTGGATGAATACAGGGGTGATGAGCTGACATTCACCTGGAACAACACCCTTAACTACGACAAAACGCTGGAGCTACATTCTGTGAATGCACTGGTGGGAAGTGAATTTATCAATAACTTCGGTTCGGGCATCAATGCATCGAGAAGAAGATATGAGTATGATGCAAAGACCTTCAGATACATTGATTTCGGCAGCACGGAACAAGACCTCTGGAATGGAGGCAGCGGTTCGGAATGGGCGTTGATGTCCTATTTCGCTTCACTGACCTATGTGTATGATATGAGGTATATGCTCACCGCCAACTTCAGGGCCGATGCCTCCTCCCGTTTTGCGAAAAACAATCAGTGGGGTTACTTCCCCTCATTGTCGGCAGGATGGAAAATATCGGAAGAAAACTTCATGAAGCAATATGATTGGCTCACAGACCTGAAAATAAGAGGAAGTGTAGGCAGGCTGGGAAATCAGGAGATTGATAACTATGCCTACCTCACATTAATTAAAAAAGAGGGAGACAAATATCTTATTTCCAGGTATGGCAATCCTGATTTAAAATGGGAAACAACCACGCAGTACAATGCCGGTTTCGACGCGGGACTGTTCAATAACAGGCTCTATGTCACCGTCGATTACTTCCAGAAATATACCACCGATATTCTTCTGCCAATCAGCCTTCCAAGCATCGTGGGTGATGTGCAGCCAACCATCGTGAACGCCGGAGAGGTGAGTAACCGTGGATGGGAGTTTGGTGTGATCCTGCGCAACAGTGAAAATGCATTCAAGTACAACATCAATGCGAACCTGGCATTGGTGGAAAACCGTGTGGAGAAGCTGCACCCCAACCTCCCCAGCCTGATCGGGCAGGTGACAAGAACAGAAAAGGGACATCCGCTGAACGCCTATTACGGATATCTCTTCGAGGGGATATACCAGAACAGTAGTGAGATAAGTTCTCATCTTTTCGGCACCGCCAATCCTACGGTTGTCCCGGGTGACATCAGGTTCAAGGATCTGAACGGTGATGGCAGGATAGACGACAATGACAGGGACTTTATCGGTAACCCAAATCCCGGCTTACTGTATGGACTGAATCTCTCAGGATCATATAGAAATTTTGACCTGGCAATTCTGTTCCAGGGTGTGGGGAAGGTGGACCGCTACAACGATTCCAAGAAGATCGTCGATTATGACACCCGGCCGTTTAATTACACGACCAACATTCTCAATGCATGGGATGGAGAGGGATCGACCAACAGTGTACCCCGGGTGAGCTTCACCGACAACGGCAGCAGCAAGGTCTCCAGCATATTTGTGGAAGACGCCTCCTACTTCAGGCTGAAGAATGTTGAGCTGGGATATTCATTCGACAAAGTGAAAAAGATGGGCCTGCAGAATATCAGGCTCTACCTCTCGGGACAAAATCTGTTTACCATTACTGATTACACCGGTCTGGATGCAGAATCGACCGACTTGATGGATATGGGTACCTATCCTCAGTCAAGAGCGTTTATTATTGGTGTAAACCTGGCTTTTTAAACAACTTAAATCCTATAAACAATGAAATCTTATCATACACTTTTTTTACTGGTCATAAGCACATTCCTTTTCACAGGATGTGAAGATTATCTCTCCAAAGACCCCATTGGCCTGCTGACCCCCGACCAGGTGGATATGCAACCCACCAACACGACGGTACGATATGCCGTCAGCTCCTCTTACCAGTTGCTCTCCAGCACCCTCAACATCATCGGTGAGTGGGCCTGGAACGATGGTACCGTCACAAGAAATGATTTTATCCTTCAGGATATCGCGTCGGATGATATGCAGAAGAAGTGGAACCCCGATGGTGACCAGGCATGGATGGATGAACTGAACAACTTCAGCTTTATCGCATCCAACGGAGGCTTTAACGGTCAATGGGCATATAATTACGAAGGTATCTCCAGGGCCAATACCGCTATCGACTATCTTACCAATGAAGAGATGATGTCGAAACTCACTCTCAATGCGGCTGAAATCGACAGGCTCTTGGGAGAGGTCTACTTTTTAAGGGCCTTCTACTATTTCGACCTGGTGACCAATTTCGGTGGTGTACCCTTGTTGGTGAAGCCATTAACCTCTTTTGAAGAGGCTTACGAGGTAGCGGTACGTGCTACCGCCGAAGAGGTATGGGCGCAGATCAATGAGGATTTAAACAGTGCAAAGAGCCTGCTCCCCGACTCCAGGTATTCGCACCAGGATGAGAAATGGAGAGCATCCAGGGGAGCAGTGATTGCCCTTCAGGCTAAGGTAGCACTGTTCAATGAAAACTGGCAGGAGGTGATCAACCATATAACCACGCTTGAAGCCACCAACTATTACTCTCTTAACGACAACTATTTTGACTCCTTCGACGTGGATAAAGAGTTCCAGGAGAAGGAGGTTATCTTCTGTTACGATCACCAACCGGCTCAGACACCCCGGAGAGGAAATGGTTTGTGCGCACTTCTGGGTTGGGGCTTTGTGGCACCTGAGAACTCATTGATTGAAGCTTTCGAGGTAAATGACCCGCGACTGTTCTATACCGTTGACATGGAATTGAAAAACGTCAATAAATTATTGGGGACGTTGAACGGGGAATTTAAGGGCGACGATGACGCTCCAAGCAATAAAATCTATATTCGTTATGCGGATGTAATTCTCTGGAAAGCGGAAGCACTGCTGAAGACAGGAGACAGTAAAGGAGCCATTGAGCTGATCAATCAAATCCGCCGGAGAGCACGTAACTCAATCACTGCTGATGGCACCTATCCTCCTGAAGGCACACTGCCGGACAGAGATCTGAATGAGACAAGCAGCGCTGTCATCACCGGCTGGCTGATACACGAAAGAAGAGTGGAGCTGGCTTTTGAGTCTCACCGCTTCCGTGATCTCAAACGATGGGGCATTGCAGATGATGTTTTAGGCAGCCGGGGATTTCAGGATGTGCATCACCTATACCCTATTCCTCAAAGAGAGATTGATAAATCGGGCGGAACGATTGTGCAGAACGAAGGCTACTGAAAAGTATAAACATACGCCATTACGAAATCTACAAAGGATTGAAATATCGATCTCAATCCTTTGTTTTTTCCCTTAAGATGTGAATTCCCGTGAAGCCATTAAACAATTTCAATTAATTGAAGGAAAATGAATAAAAAAAATAATTTTGTGTGGGGCACCCACTGCTCGCGAAGAGAGATAAAAAGAGAAGTTGTTTGAAGCGAAGCGAGTTCTTCTCTTTTAGCGATTGCGTGCAGACAGGGGTCGCGAAACATCGACAATCGAAAGATTTGGCTGTATACGTATAACTTGCGAAAGTTAAATCAAAAGCTAATTACTACGGGGTTGGTACCTTTGTAATATTCCCTTCAACGGCATAACCAGGGCATGTTTGATTTTTGCTCTTTGCTAATCAGAATAAAATAGTAGGCCATTGAGACGAAATGATAAATCGTATGATACAAGAAACATTAACAGACAAACCTGAAACAGACAAACAACCGGAGCGACTGAAATCACTTGATGCACTGAGAGGTTTCGATATGTTCTGGATCATGGGAGCAGAAGAGGTCTTTATCCTCCTTGGCTCTCTCACCGGTTTACCGGCACTGCAATGGTGGGCAGGCCAGATGTCCCATGTAGAGTGGCACGGTTTCCACGCTTACGATATGATTTTCCCCCTGTTTCTGTTTATTGCTGGTGTTTCGTTTCCATTTTCTGCAAAGAAACGGAGGCAGACGGAGGGAGGCAGACATTCACTCTACAGGCATATTTTTAAAAGGGGACTCTTGCTGGTGCTGATTGGTATTGTTTACAATAACGGCATCAGCTTCGATTTTGAGAACCTGCGTTACGCCAGCGTGCTGGGAAGGATTGGGCTGGCATGGATGTTCGCGGCACTGATTTTTATGCAAACAAAAAGCTGGAAAACAAGGATGATCTGGTTCTGGGGATTGCTGATCTTCTACTGGCTGCTGTTTGTGTTGTTTAAAGCTCCCGACCTGGGTGATCCCGATCCCTACTCCATGCGTGGAAATATTGCCAGTTATATTGACCGGTTGTTACTGCCGGGCCGTTTTTGTTGTTTCGAGTATGGTGAAAATGAAGGGATACTGGCATTGATCTCCGCTACAAGTACGGGTCTGCTGGGGATGCTCACAGGTGAGCTGTTACTTACAAACAGAAAGCCGATGCAGAAAGTGTTATCTATGACCGTTGCAGGTGTGGCATTGATGATAGTTGGTCAGCTTTGGAACCTCACCTTCCCTATCAACAAGATACTTTGGTCCAGTTCATTCGTCTGCTGGGTAGGAGGATTGAGCCTGTTGCTGCTGGCACTCTTCTATCTGGTTATCGATATCTGGAAACTCCGTAAGTGGGCATTCTTCTTCGTGGTGATAGGAGTGAACCCCATCACCATCTACCTGGCGAACAGAGTTATCGGTTGGGAAGATGCCAACGAGTTTATCGTCGGAGGTATCGCCAACATCTTCCCAGAAACATGGGCACCTCTTATCATGTCCATAGGTTATGTGATGATAGGATGGTTATTCCTCTATTTTCTCTACAAGAGGCGGATCTTTCTCAAGGTGTAGCCGTTGATTCCATCCGGGATGATATGGATGATGCTCACATTGTATGCAAGTCACGAGGAACGCTCGTAACTGATATTCCCTGAAGGCTGGGATATGAGCCTGGCCGACAAGTTGTCCGGCAAGCGCAGCCAGGACACCTTCCCGGGAGGAACTGACACCAACCATGATCACCCGCCTGACACAATCCATCACTGAATCAGAGCGGATGGAAGTGTTCCGTTTACGGGCCGGGAGGTTGGAAAAGGGTGAGCTTTGTGCCGTGGACTCCACGAGCCGCTCAGCCTATGGAGACGATACTCACCGACCTGAACCACGCCGGGTTCCCGAAGGTGATTCTGGTCACAGACAGGAGATACGAGTCGCTCGCCAACTTGGAGCGCTACATCCTGCGCAGGCAGCCGATGATCATGTTTGTCAAGGTGCACCAGAGGCTGGTCATGGAGAAGATCCTTGAATTGGGTCCCTTCGCGGGCTGCCCTTCAGGCTATCAAGGATGCGGGGGAACCCCTGGATGATGATGTGACAATCAAGAAAAACTACAACTGGTTCAACATCGAGTACAAGGCCTCTGACCGTACCCTTGTCGCCTTCACGGTCAACGAGAAAAAGGTGGATAATGCCAGGCGTGCCTCAGGATTCTTTGCCAACATGACCCTCGGAGTTGACATGGACCCGATGCAGGCTCTTGATGCGTATGGACTGCGCGACGAGCACAAGGGCAAGGCAAGTTTCATCACCCCTTTCGTGGGCTCCCAGTTGGATATCTGCAAGGCTTTTGGCTTCGATGTGCCGCAGGGCTGTGCCCCGGTATACCAGTCAAAAAAGAAGGCGAAGAAGAAACCGGGGCGACCCAAAAAACAGCACCCGATTAAACTGGAGGGTTAATTGTACAAAATAATGCAAAACTCACGTTATTTATCATATTCTGTTCCTCAAATTGTATGATCTCTTTATCCATAAATAAATTAAGATTGACACAAATGTTCCGAACAATGTGACCATTCGTTGTGTCGACAGGTCTAGTGCCAAATTCAGAAATAAGACAATAACAGCCACCATCCACAAATATCCACTTACTCTAGTACACACGGAAGGAAAAAGTAAGAAAGAATCTATAAAAACAGACAATAGGTATAGCCCCCGGAACTGTTTCAAGTATTTTTGCTCTTCGTGCGTAAGATTGTCGTTTTGAACATGGCGTTGATATTCTGCATCGGGATTGAACAAACATTTCACCTAGCTTCGATTATGGTCGATAATGAGTGGTTGTTGTTTCTTCGGCATGTTAATCAGTTTTACCTAATCCTAAACAATAATTCATCCCCTTTTTAAAACTATGAATGCTGTCAGGTGCATTGCTGATTATGTTATAGAATAGCAAGACCATTAAAAAGATTAAGACTTTTTTCCAGGTAGTTTTCCCTTTGAACAAGTTATAATTAAGCTTCATATTAAAAAGTTTTGTTTATTTTTTTTAATTACAAGTTCATTACATAATTCATACCATTTTTTAAACTTCGTGCGCTATCATCCCAATTGCTCACAATATCATAAGCAAGAGATAGCAGCAAAGCACCCTCAATTCCTCCTCCATTCACTTCTTCCAATTCATGTGCATCCAGCTCCATAAATCCTAAATTCTTCATACAAAATTAATTTTAAATTGTGAATACTGAAATTTTTTTTGTAACTTATTTTCGCATCTAAATTACAGAGGTAAAATTAGCGGGACAAAGTAAAGTAAAATTGCATTTTAGATTATATTTCATTTTTGTACCTGACTTTTTTTTCTTTGAACACTTTCATCAATTAATTGAATTAAATATGGGTCTCTATGTTAAAGATTGTTTTTACTTTGCAGTGGGCTGCTTTTTGTATTTCTTGTCCGATGGCAGGCAATGATTCGGATTTCATGTAAGCCGTATTGTTTTCTATAACAGTCAGTGTATCTGATATTTTAATCAATTGATTAAGATCATGAGAAGAAATAAGAATAAAAGCACCCTTTTTTTTCCACTCGTCCAGTAATTCTGAAAGGATAGCGGATGACGAGATATCCAGTCCGTTAAAGGGTTCATCGAGCAGCAACAGGTCATTGTTTTGCAATAGCAGTGCCAGCAGATGTAATTTCTTGAGCATCCCTGTTGAGTATTCGTCTGCATACCGGGTAAGAGGTAGCTCGAACAATTCATTGAGCCTCCGTAATTGCCTCTCATCGAGGTTACATCGTTTTGCGGATAAACAAAAATCGATAAATTCGCGTCCGGTAATGCGAGGAAAGATATAGGGGTTTGCCGTTAATAATCCAAGGGTACGGATGTTTTTGCGTATTATATTGCCAGAGTATGGTATAAATCCGGCAACGCAATGAAGGAATGTGCTTTTACCAGCGCCGTTGCTACCGATAATGCCGTTAATCGTTCCCGAAAAATACATTTAAATTGTTAATACTGAAATTGTTTTCGTAAC
>DPAC01000091.1 GCA_003517675.1 Porphyromonadaceae bacterium
GCCAATACCCTCTTCCCGCGGTATAAAGCCCCGTTCAAAGCCAGCGATCAGTCCGGCAATGCCGAACCCGCTTCCGCCGGTGGTCACTACATCTGCGACATTCTGTGGATAGACACCATCCATATGGATGCGTTCCGGTGCCAGTCCCGAGGTAGGTTCCGCCCCCTCCCACATGTAATTGAGATGGCTCCTCTGTATGTAATCGAAGAGCTCGTCGTCCGATGCAAAAGAGACCGGTCGTCCTTCATCCGCAACCACTGTTTTTTTGTCATTTTGGCTGTTGCAGCTGAGGAGTAGAAATCCATTGATAACCAGCAGGGAAAAGGGTAATTGTCTGCGAATATTCATCGTACCACTCGTTATTTGTTTTTATCTTTTTTTTGTCTGAACAGCCAGGGCAAAAAATCGTCACGGTTAAATGCCGGATTCCAGCTGTTATGATTCACCCCCGGGAACTCGATATACTCCACATTTACTCCCGATTCTTTCAGTTTCAGGTATGCTTCACGAGAAAAGCGTACAGGCACCACTGAATCAGCATCACCATGATAGATGCGGAAGACAGTTTCAGTCCTGAAATTATTTAATCGATCCCTGTGGATACCTCCACAGATAGGAATGGCTGCGGCAAAGAGGTCGGGATAGCGGCAAATCAGGTCGAACGTGCCCATTCCACCCATTGAGAGACCCACCACATATATTCTCTCTCTGTCTACCGGATAGTTTCTTATGGTCTTTTCAAGCAACTCCATGGTCAATGCCAGGGGTCTTGATATCTCTGCGTTGAGCGGAAAAGGATCTCCTTCATTGAAGCTATCCGGTCGTTTGGGGCTGGGCCAATAGAACTCTGGCGGACATTGCGGAAAGAGTACAAATGCAGGATATCTTTCCCGGTTGACCGGGTTGCTGAACATTCGCCCTCCATGGGTCAGCTGCGATTTGTTGTCTGTCCCTCTCTCCCCCGCACCGTGCAGGAAGAGCACCAATGGGTATTTTTTACCTTCTTCAATCTGCAAGGGTGAAAGCTGGCGATAATGGAGTGAATCTCCCTCTTTCGAAATCAAACTATTTGCTTCATACTCTTCATGCTGTGCATTGATAGTGATGGCTATTGTGCTATAGAGCAGAATTAGCCAAATTGGTTTTTTAGATGCTCGTTTCATCTTTAGTCAGTTTTCAATCTTATCAACATCTTTAACGGTCAATCTATCCCTATGGGATCAGTTGTGACATCCGGATTTTCAAAGCTAAAGCCCAGTGTGGTAAGTCCGCTCTTGATCTCACTGTCGTTCATCAACAGGTTCCATAGCAGTCCGCTCCTGTGATTCTCAATCATCAGGATGATCGGTCCCTGGTTGATGGCAATGTGTTGGTTGGTGAACCACCGCTCGGTGAGGTTGAACGCATCGGCAAAGCCATACTCCGTCCAGATCCTGTCTCCCAGCTTGTAATAGAAGAAATGGAGTGCCCTCATCGACTCTTCCGGCGTGTAGGGCATCGAGGAGAGGGCCGCCGTAGGGGCAATCACGCCGCGGTCGTTGGACGGTGAGTGGGCGCTGTAACCACGGTTACCATCGCTGGCGGTGAGACCCCAGCAATCTTCCCCGTAACCGTAGTAGTCATTGGGGTTCGCCACACAGTGTCGGTAGTTGATGAGCGTATGGTTCCGGTTCTGCTCCCAGTAGTCGGCATAGCTGTCCTGCAGTCCCTCCGGTCGGATGCCGAGGAAGGAGTAATGGGCGAAGAAGAGCGGTCCTCCCAGCTGTGGGCCCAGCGGCAGGCGGTAACCGTAGTAGGTGGCGTTGTTCATCATGTTGCCGCCGCGCGCCCATCCCCTGTCATATACCTCTTTGCTGATCGGGTGGGTAGGTGATGCGGCTGCCAACAGGTAAACGATCATGCTCTCGTTCCATCCTTTAATCGGCATGTTCATCTGCCACCCGTAGGTGGGACTCCAGTGCCAGTAGAGCATCTCTTCACCCTCTCTTTGGAACCAGTTCCACTCCACCGTTTCCCACAGCCGGGTGATAGCGTTCCTCAGGCTGCTCTCTGCAGCGGTTGGGCGGTTGAAGTACTGCCTGGCGGTAAGCAGTCCCTGCATCAGCAGGGCGGTTTCCACCAGATCGGCACCGTTGTCGTAGGTGCTGAAAGGGATGGTTTCGCCTGTCTCACCGTGAATCCAGTGGGCAAACGCCCCGTGGTAGCGGGTGGCTTTCTCTTCCAGGAAGGTGACGATTTTTTGCACCTGTTGCAGTGCCTCTTCCCTGGTGATGAATGCCCGCTCTGCAGCAACGATCATCGCCATCACGCCGAAGCCGGTACCTCCTGTGGCCACGGTATTGCCGGAGCTGGTTCGTTCGCGTGCCATGCCACTGATCGGGTGAGCAAAATTCCAGAAATAACGGAAGGTTTGCTGTTGTACCAGTGTAAGCAGTTCTTCGTCGGAAATGCGGGGAAATTTATCCGCCGGATCAATCCCTGTGGATATCGCATATACTTTTCCCGT
>DPAC01000113.1:0-18459 GCA_003517675.1 Porphyromonadaceae bacterium
CGATTTGATCTCCTCCGAATGGGTCAGTGCCTCCAGTTCCTCCTCCAGCCTCACCTGTTCCTCCTCTTCCAGTGCCGCCTCTGTAAGGGAGGTATATTGAAACCGGAGGTAGTCCTCCTCCTCCCTGTTACGGCGGTACTGCTCGCTCAGCTCACGCAGGGCTTTCACCGCAGCGCGATAGGAAGCATAGGCTTCACTGTAGCGCTCCCGTTCTTTACTGGTGTCTGCCAGCAGATCCACCACATTGAGCTGGAAACGGTTATCGTTGAGCGAAAGATTCTGATGCTGGGAATGAATATCGATCAGCTGCTCACCCAGCAGCTTCAGGTCGTTCAGGTAAACAGGTGAGTCGTTGATAAAAGCACGTGACCTGCCGGTCGACCATATCTCACGCCGCAGGATGCACTCATCTCCTTCATAGACCCACTCATGCTCATCGAAGAGCGGTTTGAGCCGGTAGGCAGAAATATCGAACAGACCCTCAATCACACACCTCGTCTCATCCTGCTTCACATGACGCAAATCGGCTCGCTGCCCCAGGATGAGCGAGAGGGCACCCAGGATGATTGACTTGCCAGCTCCCGTCTCACCGGTGATCACGGTAAACCCCTTATCGAAACAGATCTGCAATGAATCGATCAGTGCATAGTTTTCTATGGTTAGTCTCTTTAACATATCAGTCTGATGCTCCAGGAATATATCATTATTCAGTCCGGTAAGCTTTCACAAAAATACACATTATTCCGGATAATCACTCTTTTTCGCGGGGAGTGATCAGTGGTGGCGGCAACACCCTGAACTCAGTGCGGCGGTTCAGCTGATCGGCTACGGCCTGCTCTGCCGGAAGCAGCTTGCTGATATATTCTGCCGTGAGATATGCTCCCTCACGGAGAAAAGGGTATGTTTCGGCAAGAGTGCCATCTACCCTTTTTGGCTTCGATTCACCATAGCCTACCGGGATAAGTCGATCAGCAGCAATACCGGCGGCTGTGAGATAATCGACCACCGAGCGGGCGCGACGAAGCGACAACGCATCATTGTAACTGTCACTCCCTATCCTGTCGGTATGGGCAGAGAGCTCTACCCTGATCTCCGGATGTTCGCGCATGAGCTGCAAGAGGTTGTCGAGCTCCTCCTTCGCTTCGCTTCGCAGCTGGGCACGGTCAAAATCATAAAAGATATGTTCCAGGATCACCGGCCGATCGTATGGCGTCAACTCAAAATCGACATAGCAGACCGTATCATTGTGGCTCCTGATTGCGGAGAGCGACCGGTTCCGGGACAGAAACCCTTCCGCCTGTGCCAGGAACTGATATGCCACACCCTCCTCCGCCCTGAAACGATAGATACCCTCGCGGTTAGTCACCAGGCGCTGCCGCGTACCATCACTACCCACCAGGTCAATGGTCGCCCCGGGGATGAGACGATCATCGCGGTCCACGACAAACCCCTCTACCGTTATCATAGGCTTTACAAGCTCAAAAGTGTAGATATGATCATACCCCCTTGCATCCATTCTGTTGCTACTGAAAAAGCCCCTCTCTTCAGCCTGCTCAAAGGTGATACCGAAATCATCGGCCGAAGAATTCAGTGGAGTTGGCAGATGCTGCAGATGCCACCCATTGCCAGCCGTACTTTTCACCGCCCGGAAAAGATCAAGGCCACCTCTTCCAGGGTGTCCGTCGGAAGAGAAGTAGAGGATGGTATCGTTGCGCAGGGTGGGAAACATCTCATTCCCGGGTGTGTTGACCGGGGCACCAACATGCTCTACCCGCACCACCTCCTGCCGGTTATTGAGGTGTGCCAGCCAGATATCCTTGCCTCCCATTCCCCCCGGCATATCAGAAACAAAATAGAGGAGATCTCCTGAACCTGAGACCGCCGGATGTGCAAACAATGAGAGCGAATCGCCTACTTTCAGATCGAGTCTGCTTCCTGCCGACCAAATGCCATTGATTCTCCTTGAGACATAGATCCCTGGCAGTCCGGGCTGATTCTCTCCTCCTGCTACAACGCTGTAAAACATCAGGTCTCCGTCGGCTGTAACCGATGCGATCCCCTCATCAAGATCGCTGTTGAGAGGCGATTCAATACGTTTTGGCTTCTGCCATTCTCCCCGGCTGTTTCGTTCAGAAAAATATAGATCATGAAATTTTGTCCCGGTCACCGGACTCTTCTCCTCTCCCGGTATCGCCTCTCTGGAGGAGGTGAAATAGAGCCGTTGATCGTCGTCGGCAAGCAGGGGAGAGAAATCACTCCGCGAAGAGTTGAAGAGATCTACACGCACTACCAGATAACGGAGCGACTCATTTTCTGTTTCTCTTTTATCACTCATCGCCTCTTCAACACCCTGCAGACCTGCCACAGCTACCCTGTCACCCGGCATCAGGGATAGATAGTGCCGATAGGCCTCAATAGCTTTTGGGTAATCACCCTCCCTGTGCAGCATCTGCGCCAGGCGAAGAGGCGCATCACTGTCGGGATAACCATACCGGATAGCGTTCCTGTAGGCTGTTGCAGCATATGCCGACCGGTTCAACAGACGGTAGTTCTCCGCCATCTCATATGCAATCACACCACGCAAGGCTCTCTCCTCGCGTGGCGTTTGCTGGTAGAGCAGGCGATAGGCAGCAATCGCTTCATGATATTCACCCCGCACGTAGTGATTCCTGGCATCACTCAGTCGCACCCTGTTACAGGAGAGAACAAGCAACACACCCAGCAGGAAGAGGTATGAATGAAAGCGCTTCAAATAGAAAAAATCTGTTTAGAATCTAAACGGATCAATCCGGTGAATATTGCATATCAGCACTCATATGCCTGCAACATCCGTTCCGGCTTCACCCCGATTAACCCTTTTGCTGGTGCTCCGGACGCAACAGATCGTTCACCGTCTTCACCGGATTGAAGGTAGAGACAGGCACCTCCACGAAGAGGGTGTTCCAATCGCTCATTGCCCCATTCCATAGACCTGGCAGTTCAAGTGCTTTCAACTCTTTCCCATTTTTAAATTTGTGGGAGATAAACCCGGTATTGGGATCCACAAATTTGGTCAGATCGAACTTGTCCCCCTGGTAACACTTCACCCCACACACCAGATCCACCGGATTGAAGTGAGAGCCATTGCGGAAAGCATCCATTGCACGGGGATCGTTGCGGTTGATCTGAGAGCTTTCCAGGATCTGCAGCGAGGCTGTCCCATCGGAATTGATCACAATGAAAGGGCCACCACCCGGCTCACCCTGATTCTTCACCATGCCACACACCCTGAATGGCCGGTTGAGCTTTCGCCTGAGGTAGGCTTTGAGTAGATCATCCGTCTCAAAGGTCTCATTGTGTGTGATGCACAATTCGTTCTCGGTAAAAGCGAGCATCTCATCAAGCTCAGCGGAAGTCACTCTCCCGGAGTCCAGCCTCTCAAGGTAGGAGAAAGCACGCTGCTGCATGGTGACCAGTACCCCTGCCAGCAGCTTCTTATAATGAGCCTCCTCCGCTTTCAGCCTGTCAGGCACCACGTTGTCGATGTTCTTAATGAATATGATATCCGAGTCAATATCATTCAGGTTCTCAATCAGCGCGCCATGTCCTCCGGGACGAAACAGCAGGCTGCCATCCTCATTGCGGAAAGGTTTGTTTTCCATATCCACCGCCAGGGTGTCGGTAGAGGGCTTCTGTATGCTGTATGAAACAGCAAAACGGACACCCAGCTTGATCTCATAACTGAGCTTGCGGGCAGCTACCAACAGTTCAAATAGCTCTTTGTGCTCTTCCGACACAGTAAAATGCACTTCCACCAATCCATCCGCCCGACGGGCATAGAGAGCCCCTTCATGCAAGTGCTCTCCGACGGCCGTTCTGTTCCCCTCTGAATAGGAGTGAAACAGCAACAATCCCTTGGGTAGGTTGCCATAATTAAGGCCCTCCGGCTGTAACAGGGCTGCTACTACCTCTTTGTATCTCCCCTCGCCACAAAGGGCTGAAGCATTCTTCCCATAAAGGTCCTGGCATGCCTCATCCAGAGAAACAGCAAAGGCAAACAGATGAAGGTTGGAGAAGAATTTCTTTTCAAAAGGGGTGGTAGGCAAATCATAATCCGCATCCAGAAAAGCATACAGATCTTTGAACATACGACTGGCGGCACCCGATGCAGGAACAAACTTGGTGATACGCTTATCCCCATCCAGATAAGCTTCCCAACGCTTCAGATAGGCCTGTTCCTGCTGTTCATCCACTTTCATGATGCCTCTGAAATGGGATGCAGGTGCCACGATCTGTAAAAATGGGAAACCGGTGCTGAAAAAGCGAAGTTGCCTGCTGAGCTGATCCTGTGTGATTCCTTTTTCTCTGAGTTGTTCGATGTCCTTTTGTGTGAACATATCTGTTTGTGTTGATTGATTAGAGGAATAATCGCATTCCAGACGCCACACACCTGCTGATCAGGTACCGCAACGTCTGTTTCACCAAAGATAGAAAAAACTCCTGATACCGCTGCATCGTTCGCTTAAAAATTGAAGAATGATTCAATCCGGAAAGCGACAGAATGTCAGTCCTTCATCGCTTACGGAATCTTTGGCACAGGATTTGAAAAGAGATGGTTGTAGCTTGAACCGGTTATCCTCACGGGAAGAGATTGAGCCGGATCTGAAAGAAGAAACAATAAACTCACATTAATTAATAGAACAACAATTATGGGAAAAATAATCGGAATAGACCTGGGAACAACCAATTCATGCGTAGCCGTCATGGAAGGCAACGAACCTGTTGTAATCCCCAATAATGAAGGCAAACGCACAACACCTTCGGTTGTAGCCTTTCTGGACAACGGCGAACGAAAAGTAGGCGATCCGGCCAAGCGACAGGCCATCACCAACCCCCATAACACCGTTTACTCCATCAAGACTTTTATGGGAGAGACATTCGACCAGGTGCAAAAAGAGATCGACCGTGTACCCTACAAAGTGGTGCGTGGTGACAACAATACACCACGTGTTGATATCAACGGTCACCTCTACTCACCGCAGGAAATATCGGCTATCGTGTTGCAGAAAATGAAAAAAACAGCCGAAGACCACCTGGGACAAGAGGTGAAAGAGGCGGTCATCACTGTTCCTGCCTACTTCAGCGATGCACAGCGTCAGGCTACCAAGGAGGCGGGTGAGATTGCGGGGCTGACCGTACGTCGCATCGTGAACGAGCCTACAGCCGCAGCATTGGCATATGGACTGGACAAGCAGAACAAGGATTCCAAGATTGCGGTCTTTGACCTGGGTGGTGGCACATTTGACATCTCCATTCTGGAGCTGGGTGATGGTGTCTTCGAGGTGAAGTCGACCAACGGCAATACGCACCTCGGGGGTGACGATTTCGACCAGCGCATCATCGACTGGCTGGCAGGAGAGTTCCTGAACGAAGAAGGAATAGACCTCCGCAAGGACCCGATGGCACTCCAGCGTCTGAAAGAAGCTGCTGAGAAAGCCAAGATTGAGCTCTCGAGTGCGACCACCACAGAGATCAACCTGCCCTATATCATGCCGGTGAACGGAATACCCAAGCACCTGGTAAAAACGCTTACCCGCGCAAAATTCGAGCAATTGATTGACGACTTGTTGCAAAAATGTGTGGCTCCCTGTCAAACTGCCATGAAAGATGCCGGGCTGACAAATTCAGATATTGACGAGGTCATTCTCGTAGGAGGCTCAACCCGCATCCCCGCCGTTCAGGAACTGGTGGAGAAACTATTCGGCAAGAAACCGCACAAAGGGGTAAACCCCGACGAGGTGGTAGCCATTGGCGCAGCCATCCAGGGTGCCGTACTTACCGGTGAGGTGAAAGATGTGTTGTTGCTCGATGTTACCCCGCTTTCACTCGGAATCGAGACACTGGGTGGGGTGATGACCAAGCTGATCGATGCCAACACCACCATCCCGACCAAAAAATCGGAAACGTTCTCTACCGCGGCCGACAATCAACCATCGGTACAAATCAACGTACTACAGGGCGAACGTACCTTGGCACGCGACAACAAACAGATCGGCGTCTTCAACCTCGACGGCATTCCACCCGCACCGCGTGGTGTTCCCCAGATTGAAGTCACCTTCGATATCGATGCCAACGGAATTCTGAATGTATCAGCCAAAGACAAGGCAACTGGCAAGGAGCAAAAGATCCGCATTGAGGCTTCATCGGGGCTGAGCGAAGATGAGATCAAGCGGATGAAAGAGGAGGCTGCTGCCAATGCCGAAGCCGACAGGAAAGAGAAAGAACGGATCGACAAGCTAAACCAAGCCGATTCAACCATCTTCCAGACCGAGAAACAGCTGAAAGAACTGGGCGAAAAGATTCCGGCAGAGAAGAAAGCACCGATAGAAGCTGCTCTCAACAAACTGAAAGAAGCCCACAAGGCACAGAATCTGGCGGGCATAGACGCAGCCACCAACGAGCTGAACGCTGCTTTCCAGGCAGCATCGCAGGAGATGTACAACGCATCGAACGCGCAGGCAGGGGCACAGGAAGCCGGTAGCCAGGGCTTTGATGGGCAACAACCCGGAGGCAGCCAAAGCGGGAACCAGAGTCAGGAAGGTGATGTCACCGATGTAGACTTTGAAGAGGTGAAATAATCATTCATCATTTCCTACATGCCTGTTAATTGGTGTAACAACCCCGCCACAGATCTGTGTGCGGGGTTGTTCAACTAAAAAAATGAGATTCACACCATTGAAATGAAAAAAAATATCTATCTTTGCTGCCCAAATAGAAGGGAGGTTATTGATTACCCGGAACAAGAGACATCAGATAAACAACCATTTTCCGTCACAAGGGAGCAATTCTTCCTTGTGGAAAGAATCAATTCTCCAAAAAAAATGAAAACTGCGTGCTGACCGAAGCGAAGTGGCGATTCCGCAAAGCGAAAAAGCCAATCGTAACGAAGTGAGGATCCCGGTTTACCGGGAGAGCTAAGGCGCCAATAAAAAAAACTAAAACAACCAACAATAATGATCGTAGTACAACTGAAAGAAGGCGAAAACATTGAAAGAGCCTTGAAAAAATTCAAACGTAAATATGAAAAAACAGGTGTGGTAAAAGAACTGCGCAACCGTCAGGCATATATTAAACCATCGGTTGCGAAACGCAAGAAGAAACAACACGCCATTTACGTACAACAGCTGCAACAAAACGAAGAGTGATCATCTGACGCAAGTAGATGACAGATATAAACAAATAATTTCATTTTTGTAATTTTTTTTCTTATCTTCGTAACACCATCATTTGAACGGTCGCGGTGCTATGTGGAAAAAGAAATTCATAGATTATCTCCGCTATGAGAAGAACTACTCCTCTCAAACGGAGATTTCTTATTACAAGGATATCTCTCAGTTTGAAACATTCATCATAGCCCAAACTGGATCGTTCGACCCCGCAGTTGTGGAGAGCGACCAGATCCGCAATTGGTTGATTCAGCTCATGGATGAGGGGGTGAAAGCGGTATCCGTAAACAGGAAGCTAAGTGCCGTGAAATCATTCTTTCGCTACCTGAAACGCAAAGGCTTTATCAGCACCAATCCCGCAACAGGGATCAATGGCCCCAGAACACCCAAAAAACTGCCGGGGTTTGTCAAAGATCGCGAGATGTCGCAGGTTATCGACGGCCAGGAGGAGTTCAGCGATGACTTCAGTGGTCACCGCGACCGCTTCCTCGTTGAACTACTTTATCTTACCGGCATGCGCCGTGCCGAGCTAATTGCACTGCGCGACAGCGATATTGATTTTGAGAATTATACGCTCCGGGTTACCGGTAAGCGAAACAAACAGCGCATCATTCCTTTCTCGCCCGATACGAGAAAAAAAATAAAAGATTACATTGGGAAAAGAGAGGCGGAAGTGGAAAACAAAACGCCGTTTCTCTTTGTTAAGAAAGATGGAAACCCTTTATACCCGAAGCTTGTGTACAACATCATCCACGCACACCTGAACAGCATCCCCACCCTTTCCAGGAAAAGCCCTCATGTGCTGCGCCACTCATTTGCCACGGAGATGCTCAACAATGGGGCCGACATCAATTCAGTGAAAGAGCTGTTGGGACACTCCAGCCTCGCTTCCACCCAGATTTATACCCACGTGTCACTTGCAGAGATGAAAAAAACATATGATCACGCCCACCCCAGGGCACATAACAAAATGAAGGAGGAATAGTATGGAAATGACAATTCAATCTGTAAACTTCGACGCCACTGAACAATTGAAAGCATTTGTGGAGAAGAAAGTAAAAAAACTGGAACGCTTTTGCGACGACATCATTCTGGCAGAGGTGATCATGAAAGTTGTAAAACCGGAAACAGCCAACAACAAAGAGGTGTCCGTAAAGCTAAACCTCAGACACAAAGAGGCATTCGCCAGCAAGACCGCCAACACCTTTGAAGAGGCGGTAGACCTCTGCATGGTGGCACTGGAAAAACAAATCCAGAAGAGCAAAGAAAAAAAGGATCGATGATCCAAAAAACCAACCAAATATTTTGGCATCAAAAAAAATATCACTACCTTTGCGACCGTTTCTCTCCCAATCCGGGGGAGGAGCGGTTAAAAGTAAGTAAATAAGCCTCTTTAGCTCAGTTGGCCAGAGCACGTGATTTGTAATCTCGGGGTCGTTGGTTCGAATCCGACAAGAGGCTCAGGCATAGACAAGGGCAGTTACCAGAGTGGCCAAATGGGGCTGACTGTAACTCAGCTGGCTTACGCCTTCGGTGGTTCGAATCCATCACTGCCCACCATCGATTGATGATTTCCGATTTCAGATGTAGGATTCAGATCCACCATCCTGATTTCCAAAATCCCAAATCGAACTTGCGGAAGTAGCTCAGTTGATAGAGCATTAGCCTTCCAAGCTGAGGGTCGCGGGTTTGAGTCCCGTCTTCCGCTCCAGTTATTGCCTATGTAGCTCAGAGGTAGAGCACTTCCTTGGTAAGGAAGAGGTCGCGGGTTCAACTCCCGCCATCGGCTCAGTGACAAATCGGTCAACGTTTCATCAAGACAGAAGGCAGGGAGCCGGGTGTCTTGCGTTTCACTGTTTTACCGATTACTGACGAAAGAATTGAAAGTACAATATTTTATTTTACACTAATTAATAAGACATTTTATGGCAAAAGAACATTTTAACCGGACAAAACCGCATGTGAACATCGGTACGATCGGTCACGTTGACCACGGTAAGACCACCTTAACGGCTGCAATCACAACCGTATTGGGTAAAAAGGGGTTCTCGGAAGTTCGTTCGTTCGACTCCATTGACAACGCTCCCGAAGAAAAGGAGAGAGGTATTACCATCAATACTTCACACGTTGAATACGAAACTGAAAACCGTCACTATGCGCACGTTGACTGTCCGGGTCACGCTGACTATGTAAAGAACATGGTTACCGGTGCTGCCCAGATGGACGGTGCCATCATCGTGGTGGCTGCTACCGACGGTCCGATGCCCCAGACCCGCGAGCATATCCTGCTGGCCCGTCAGGTGAACGTTCCCAGGCTGGTTGTCTTCATGAACAAGGTAGACCTGGTTGATGACGAAGAGATGTTGGAACTGGTGGAAATGGAAATGCGTGAACTGCTTTCGTTCTACAACTTCGACGGCGACAACACTCCTGTCATTCAGGGTTCTGCACTCGGCGCCCTGAACGGTGATCCCAAATGGGAAGATAAAATTGTCGAGCTGATGAATGCTGTTGACACCTGGATTCCGCTGCCTCCGCGTGATATCGACAAGCCGTTCCTGATGCCTGTTGAAGACGTGTTCTCCATCACCGGTCGCGGTACCGTAGCCACCGGCCGTATCGAAACAGGTGTCATCAAAACAGGTGAAGAGGTACAGATCATCGGTCTGGGTGCAGAAGGCAAAAAATCAGTGGTTACGGGAGTGGAAATGTTCCGCAAGATCCTGGACGAAGGCCAGGCTGGTGATAACGTAGGTCTGCTGCTGCGCGGTATCGACAAAGACGAAATCAAGCGTGGCATGGTGATCTCTCACCCGGGCAAGGTGAAACCTCACTCCAAATTCAAAGCCGAGGTTTACATCCTGAAGAAAGAAGAGGGCGGACGTCACACGCCGTTCCACAACAACTACCGTCCCCAGTTCTACATTCGTACCCTCGACGTGACCGGTGAGATCCATTTGCCCGAAGGTGTGGAAATGGTGATGCCCGGTGACAACGTGACCATCGAGGTGGAACTGATCTACCCGGTAGCATGTAATGTGGGCCTCCGCTTCGCTATCCGTGAAGGTGGACGTACCGTGGGCGCCGGTCAGATCACAGAGCTGCTCGACTAATGATGACCCCTTAGCCCCCTGAAGGGGGAAAACAGAAGGGGCTTTGAATATTACTGCTCCAAAGAGCCTCCCCTTGCGAGGGGGCATGGAGGAGCAGTACTTACGGGTCTAGCTCAGTTGGTAGAGCACTGGTCTCCAAAACCAGGTGTCGGGAGTTCGAGTCTCTCGACCCGTGCACATACGATCCGAATGAAATGAAAAAAATAGTTGCATATCTCAGGGATGCTTATAACGAATTGGTTTATAAGGTATCCTGGCCATCCAAAGAAGAACTCTCCGGCAGTACGGTAATTGTATTGATTGCTTCCCTTATCATTGCCCTGATTGTGTTCGGTATGGATTCTTTGTTTGAGTGGATATTGAAACTCCTCTACGGTATTTTGTAATCATCTGAATGAAAAGAGGCTATGACTGAAGAGAGAAAAAAATGGTACGTATTACGTGCTGTTAGTGGAAAAGAAAACAAAGTCAAAGAGTATCTTGAGTCAGAGATTAAAAAAACCGATTTAGGAAAGTATATTTCTCAGGTTCTCATCCCCACGGAAAAGACTTACACCGTACGAAACGGAAAGAAAGTGATGAAAGAGCGCGCTTACCTTCCCGGTTATGTACTGATTGAGGCTGAACTGACGGGTGAGGTCATTCACGAACTGAAGAATATCAACTACGTTGCCGGCTTTCTGCCCAACACCACTGATCCGCAACCCCTACGGGAATCGGAAGTGAAACGTATCCTCGGCACGATGGATGAACTGGAAGAGGCGGGCGACGAATTGGATATGAAATACTACGTGGGAGAAAATGTGAAAGTGATCGGAGGTCCTTTCAGCAGCTTCTCCGGTGTGGTGGAAGAGGTGAACGACGAGAGAAAGAAACTCAAAGTGATGGTGAAGATCTTCGGGAGAAAACAGCTCCTGGAGCTCAGTTATATGCAAGTAGAGAAAGAATAGTCAGCAATTTGGTTACGCAGATTCTGTAAGTTCTTCAATGTGTTTCGAAAACCGTAATTTATTAAAATCAAGAAAATGGCTAAAGAAGTTGCCGGACAACTAAAATTACAAATCAAAGGAGGAGCTGCAAATCCATCTCCCCCGGTAGGACCCGCACTGGGTTCCAAAGGGATCAACATCATGGAGTTTTGCAAGCAATTCAATGCCAGAACTCAAGACAAAGCCGGTAAAGTGTTGCCAGTGGTGATCACTTATTATACCGACAAGTCGTTTGATTTTATTGTGAAGACACCACCGGTTGCGATTCAGTTATTAGAAGCCACGAAGCTCAAGAACGGTTCGGCAGAACCCAACCGTAAAAAGGTTGCTGAAATCACCTGGGAACAGGTGAAGACCATTGCCGAGGAGAAGATGACCGACTTGAACTGCTTCACGGTTGAATCCGCAATGCACATGGTAGCGGGAACGGCTCGAAGCATGGGTATCACAGTGAATGGGGAATTCCCGGAAATGAATCACAAATAAACTTCAATTGAGACATGAGTAAACGAACAAAAAATCAAAAGTTGGCTTTAAGCAAGATTGAAGTGGGCAAGACCTATACACTGAAAGAAGCATCTGCATTGGTGAAGGAGATTACCACCACCAAATTTGATGCCTCAGTAGATATCGATGTACGCCTCGGCGTAGATCCGCGCAAAGCTAACCAGATGGTGAGGGGCGTAGTCTCTTTGCCACATGGAACCGGTAAACAAGTAAGGGTTCTTGTATTGTGTTCTCCGGAGGCTGAGGCTGATGCGAAAGCAGCGGGCGCAGACTATGTGGGACTCGATGAATATATCGACAAGATTAAAGGCGGTTGGACCGATGTGGATGTGATCATCACACAACCACAGATCATGGGTAAGATCGGGGCGCTGGGCCGTATTTTGGGTCCACGCGGACTGATGCCGAACCCAAAAAGCGGTACTGTAACCCCCGACGTGGCCAAGGCCGTGCAGGAGGTAAAACAGGGGAAGATCGACTTTAAGGTAGACAAAGCCGGTATCATTCACACCTCGATTGGGAAAGTATCTTTTACGCCGGAACAGATTCGGGACAACGCGAAGGAATTTATTCAGACGTTGATCAAACTGAAACCAACTGCGGCAAAAGGTACCTATGTGAAGAGTATTTATCTTTCCAGTACGATGAGTCCAGGAATCAAAGTGGACCCCAAATCGGCAGATGAAATCTAATGAACGAAACAGAAATCTATGAAAAAGGAAGATAAACAACACGTAATCGCACAAATCGCAGCCAATCTCCAGGAGTATGAAAATTTCTACCTTGCCGATCTTGCCACGCTCAACGCGGCAAAGACAAGCAAGCTGAGAAGAGAATGCTTCCAGGAGGAGATCAAGCTGATGGTGGTGAAGAATACCTTGCTGCAGAAAGCTTTTGAGTCGCTCGAAGGAAACTATGAAGCGCTCTACCCCATTTTGAAGGGTAACACAGCCATCATGTTCTCCAACGCAGCAAATGCTCCTGCCAAGCTGATTGACAAATACAAGGCCGACAAAGTGCCCGCATTCAAGGGAGCCTACGTACAGGAGAGCTTCTTTATGGGTGAAGGTGCACTGAAAGACCTGGTCAACATCAAGAGCAAGACAGAGCTTATCGGCGATGTGATCGCACTGCTGCAGTCACCTGCAAAGAATGTGATCTCCGCGCTCCAGTCGGGCGGTACGCTGCTTCATGGAGTACTCAAAACATTGTCGGAAAAGGAAGAAGCCTGATAAAAAAAGGGGGCTTTTCCCCATGAGCGCTGCCCCTCTGGCAGCATGGAGGAGACCACCTTCCCAAAAAAATCAACATCAACAAACAGAATTAGTAATCAATTTAAACAAATACAACAATGGCAGACTTAAAAAAATTTGCTGAAGAATTAGTGAACTTGACCGTTAAAGAGGTAAACGAACTGGCTGAAATCCTGAAAACGGAATATGGCATCGAACCGGCTGCTGCCGCTGTAGCTGTTGCTGCTGGTCCCGCCGCCGCAGGCGAAGCCGCAGTAGAAGAAAAAACCTCTTTCGACGTGATCCTGAAGAGTGCAGGTTCCGCCAAGCTGGCCGTAGTGAAGGCAGTGAAAGAACTTACCGGTCTCGGCCTGAAAGAAGCCAAGGACTTGGTAGACGGAGCTCCCAGCGAATTGAAAAAAGGTATCACAAAAGACGAAGCGGAAGCTTTGAAAAAACAACTTGAAGAGGCTGG
This sequence comes from Porphyromonadaceae bacterium, assembly GCA_003517675.1. Classification (GTDB taxonomy): domain Bacteria; phylum Bacteroidota; class Bacteroidia; order Bacteroidales; family Dysgonomonadaceae; genus Proteiniphilum. The sequence continues at coordinate 13,522 of DPAC01000113.1, forward strand.
AGCAGAAGTTGAACTTAAATAACATTTACCTAAATTAGGTGAATATGGTTAGGAATCTTCTTCCGGAAGGTTCTTAACCTTTTGTGTCAATATATATTCGGTTCCTAAACTCATTTCCATGTCTTCAAATAACGCCAATCAAAGAATAAATTTCGCGTCGATTCAGAATCCCCTCGATTTTCCGGATTTTCTGGAAGTACAGTTAAAATCGTTCCAGGATTTTATTCAACTTGACGCTCCACCCGAAAGTAGAAAAAATGAAGGATTGTATAAGGTTTTTACGGAGAACTTCCCCATTGCGGATACCCGTAACAATTTCGTCCTTGAATTTTTGGATTACTATGTGGACCCCCCGCGCTATACCATTGAGGAGTGCGTCGACCGTGGGCTCACATACAGCGTTCCGCTGAAAGCGAAACTTTACCTGTATTGCACCGACCCCGACCATGAAGACTTCACCCCGGTGATTCAGGATGTCTATCTGGGCACCATTCCCTACATGACCGAAAAGGGGACGTTCGTGATCAACGGAGCCGAGCGCGTGATTGTATCGCAGCTGCACCGTTCACCCGGCGTCTTTTTCGGACAGAGCATGCATGCCAATGGCACTGTTCTCTACTCTGCCCGCATCATCCCGTTCAAGGGCTCCTGGATTGAGTTTGCAACCGACATCAACAACGTGATGTATGCATACATCGATCGCAAAAAGAAATTACCTGTCACCACCCTGCTACGCGCCATTGGTTTTGAGAGCGACAAGGATATCCTGGAGATCTTTGACCTTGCAGAAGAGGTGAAGGTGAACAAAACCAACCTGAAAAAGGTAATCGGCCGCAAGCTGGCCGCCCGCGTGCTGAAGTCATGGATGGAAGATTTCGTGGATGAGGATACGGGTGAGGTGACCTCCATTGAGCGCAACGAGGTGGTCATTGAACGTGAGACCGTGCTGGAGGCAACACACATGGATGAGATCCTGGAATCGGGTGTCTCCTCCATCCTGTTGCACAAAGAGTCCGCCAACACTTCCGACTACTCCATCATCTACAACACCCTCCAGAAAGACCCCAGCAACTCGGAGATCGATGCCATCCGACACATCTACCGTCAGCTGCGCAGTGCCGAGCCGGCCGACGACTCGAGTGCACGCGAGGTGATCAACAACCTCTTCTTCTCCGAGAAGCGGTACGACCTGGGCGATGTGGGGCGCTACCGCATCAACAAGAAACTGAATCTCAACATCGATGTCGACACACGGGTACTCACCAAAGAAGATATCATCGAGATCATCAAATATCTGATTGAGCTGATCAACTCCAAGGCGGTGGTCGACGACATTGACCACCTCAGCAACCGCCGGGTGCGCACCGTGGGTGAGCAGCTTTACACCCAGTTTGGTGTGGGCCTCAACCGCATGGCACGCATCATTCGTGAACGGATGAACGTGCGCGATAATGAGGTCTTCACCCCGATCGACCTGATCAACGCGAAGACCATCTCCTCGGTGATCAACACTTTCTTCGGCACCAACGCGCTCTCGCAGTTCATGGACCAGACCAACCCGCTGGCGGAGATCACCCACAAGCGCCGTCTCTCGGCTCTCGGCCCCGGTGGTCTCTCGCGTGAACGTGCCGGCTTCGAGGTGCGCGACGTGCACTTTACCCACTACGGACGTCTCTGCCCCATTGAAACACCCGAAGGTCCGAACATCGGGCTGATCTCTTCGCTTTGTGTCTATGCCAAGATCAACGACCTGGGGTTCATTGAGACACCCTACCGCAAGGTAGAGAATGGAAAGGTGAATATCAAGAACAACGAAGTGATCTACCTGGCTGCCGAAGAGGAGGAAGACAAACTGATTGCACAAGGCAACGCCCCGCTCGACGAAGATGGCAGGTTTATCAATCCACGCGTGAAGGCGCGTCAGGATGCCGACTACCCGGTGATCGCACCGGAGGAGGTGGAACTGATGGACGTATCGCCCATGCAGATCGCCTCAATAGCCGCCTCACTCATCCCCTTCCTGGAGCATGACGATGCCAACCGCGCACTGATGGGATCCAACATGATGCGCCAGGCCGTGCCACTGATGCGTACCGAAGCCCCCATCGTGGGTACCGGCATCGAAAGTAAGGTCATTCATGACTCGCGTACACAGATCATGGCGGAAGGCAATGGTGAGATCACCTATGTGGATGCTACGACCATCAAGATCAAGTATGAGCGCACCGAAGAGGAGGCGTTCACCAGCTTTGATGATGCAGAGAAGAGCTACACCATTCCCAAGTTCCGGAAAACAAACCAGAACACCACCATCGACCTGCGTCCCATCTGTCAGGTGGGCCAGAAAGTAAAGGCAGGTGACATCCTCACCGAAGGGTATGCTACCGAGAACGGCGAGCTGGCCATCGGTAAGAACCTGAAAGTGGCTTTCATGCCCTGGAAAGGGTATAACTTTGAAGATGCCATCGTGCTCAACGAACGGATGGTGAGCGACGATGTCTTCACCTCCGTGCATGTGGAAGAGTTCTCCCTCGAGGTGCGTGAGACCAAACGGGGACTGGAAGAGCTCACCTCAGATATTCCCAACGTAAGTGAAGAGGCCACCAAAGATCTCGATGAGAGAGGGATCGTGCGCGTGGGTGCCCGCATCAAACCGGGTGACATCCTGATCGGTAAGATCACCCCCAAGGGAGAGTCGGATCCCTCACCCGAAGAGAAGCTGCTGCGTGCCATCTTCGGTGACAAGGCCGGCGATGTGAAAGATGCGTCACTCAAAGCCTCCCCCTCGCTGAAAGGTGTGGTGATCAACACCAACCTCTTCTCCAAAGCTTCCAAGAAAGGTAAAACAAGGCTCTCCAGCAAGGCACTGCTTCCCAAGCTCGACGAAGAGTATGAGCAGAAGATGGAGGAGCTGAAGAAATTATTAATCGAAAAGCTGTTGGTTCTCACCGAAGGCAAGACATCGGCCGGGGTGAAGGACTATACCAACATGGATGTGGTACCCAAGGGTGCCAAGTTCACACACAAGGTGCTCAATGAAATTGACTTCCAGTCGGTACAGCTCAACAAATGGACTGCCGACAGCCATCAGAATGATCTGATCCGCACCACGGTGATCAACTACCTGCGCCGTTTCAAGGAGCTCGATGCAGAGCTGAAGCGCAAGCGGTTCGACTTCACCATCGGCGATGAGCTGCCGTCAGGTATCATGCAGATCGCCAAGGTCTATGTGGCCAAGAAACGGAAGGTACAGGTGGGTGACAAGATGGCCGGCCGCCACGGTAACAAGGGTATCGTCTCGCGCATCGTGCGCCAGGAGGATATGCCTTTCCTTGCCGACGGCACACCGGTTGACATCGTACTCAACCCGTTGGGCGTACCCTCCCGTATGAACCTGGGGCAGATATTCGAGACCGTGCTCGGATGGGCCGGCAAAGAGCTGGGACTCAAGTTCGCCACCCCCATCTTCGACGGTGCTTCGCTTGACGACCTGAACGAATGGACCAGCAAGGCAGGTGTACCTGCCTACGGGAAAACCTACCTCTATGACGGCGGCACCGGTGAGCGGTTCGACCAGCCGGCAACGGTGGGGATCATCTACATGCTCAAGCTTGGACACATGGTAGAAGATAAGATGCACGCACGCTCAATTGGCCCCTACTCGCTCATCACACAACAACCATTGGGTGGTAAAGCTCAGTTCGGTGGACAGCGTTTCGGAGAGATGGAGGTGTGGGCACTCGAAGCATTCGGTGCGGCCCACATCCTGCAGGAGATCCTGACCGTGAAATCGGACGACGTAATAGGTCGTTCCAAAGCATACGAATCCATTGTGAAAGGTGAACCGATGCCGCCGGCAGGGATACCTGAATCGTTGAATGTGTTGCTTCACGAACTGAGAGGATTGGGACTCAACGTCAGTCTCGATTGATATTTTCCCGGGAAAGCCAGGGTCACTTCATGCGGCCCTGCACCTCTCATAGGGAAACAAAGATACAAATCCCATTCACTCTTTATATACAAAACATATATGGCATTTAGAAAAGACAATAAGATAAAGAGTAACTTTTCAAAAATCACGATTGGTCTGGCATCGCCGGAACAAATTCTGGAAAACTCTTTCGGTGAAGTGTTAAAGCCCGAAACAATCAACTACCGTACCTATAAGCCTGAACGTGACGGACTGTTCTGCGAACGTATTTTCGGGCCCGTCAAAGACTACGAATGTCATTGCGGCAAGTACAAACGTATTCGCTACAAGGGGATCGTATGCGACCGCTGCGGTGTGGAGGTAACCGAGAAGAAAGTGCGCCGTGAACGTACCGGCCATATTCACCTGGTTGTACCCGTGGCACACATCTGGTATTTCAGGTCGCTGCCCAACAAAATAGGTTATCTGCTGGGCATTCCCACCAAGAAACTCGATTCCATCATCTACTACGAACGCTATGTGGTGATCCAGGCCGGAGCTCTGGAAGAGAAAGTGTCCGAAAAAGATCTGCTCACTGAAGAGGAGTACCTCAACCTGCTGGAGACGCTGCCCCGTGAGAACCAACAGTTGGAAGACAACGATCCAAACAAGTTCATCGCCAAGATGGGTGCCGAAGCGATCCTCGACCTGCTGGAGCGGCTCAACCTCGACAAGCTGGCCAACCAGCTCCGTCACAGTGCCAACACCGACACCTCACAGCAGCGCAAGAACGAAGCGCTGAAACAGTTGCAAGTGGTGGAAGCCTTCCGTGGCTCAAAGAACATCAACAAGCCGGAGTGGATGATCATGAAGGTGATCCCGGTGATCCCGCCCGACCTGCGCCCGCTGGTGCCGTTGGATGGCGGCCGTTTTGCCACCTCCGACCTGAACGACCTCTACCGCAGGGTGATCATCCGCAACAACCGGTTGAAAAGACTGATCGACATCAAAGCGCCCGATGTGATCCT
>DPAC01000113.1:18786-19118 GCA_003517675.1 Porphyromonadaceae bacterium
GAGCTGAAGATGCACGAATGTGGTCTGCCCAAGGATATGGCAGCCGAACTCTATAAGCCGTTCATCATCCGTAAGCTGATTGAACGGGGCATCGTGAAAACGGTGAAATCGGCCAAGAAGATCGTGGACCGGAAAGAGCCGGTAGTGTACGACATCCTGGAATATGTGATGAAAGGGCACCCGGTACTGCTGAACCGTGCCCCCACCCTGCACCGCCTGGGTATCCAGGCCTTCCAGCCCAAGCTCATTGAAGGGAAAGCTATTCAGCTACACCCCCTTGCCTGTACGGCATTCAACGCCGACTTCGACGGCGACCAGATGGCGGTACACCT
>DPAC01000113.1:19399-21978 GCA_003517675.1 Porphyromonadaceae bacterium
CCGGGTGCGAAAGGTGAAGGGATGACCTTTTACGGTGAGGAGGAGGCGATCATCGCCTACAACGAGAAGAAAGTGGCGCTGCATGCCTTGATCAAGGTGATCGTCGATGACATCGACGAAGAAGGAAACCCGATCCGCAAGATGCATGAGACCACCGTGGGCCGTGTGATCGCCAACGAAGCGATCCCGAAAGAGGTGGGTTACATCAACGAGCTGCTCTCCAAAAAATCACTCCGCGACATCATCGGCAAGGTGATCAAGACCTGTGGCGTGGCACGCACGGCACAATACCTCGACGACATCAAAGACCTGGGTTACACCATGGCCTTCAAGGGCGGACTATCGTTCAACCTGGAGGATGTGATCATCCCCGAAGAGAAGGAAAAGCTGATCCAGGACGGATATGCCGAAGTAGAGCAGATCATGGAGAACTATAACATGGGATTCATCACCTACAACGAGCGTTACAACCAGATCATCGACACCTGGACGCACATCAACTCAAAGCTTTCGAACATCCTGATGAAGCAGCTGGCCGAAGATGACCAGGGATTCAACTCAGTGTTCATGATGCTCGACTCGGGTGCCCGTGGATCGCGTGAGCAGATCCGCCAGCTCTCCGGTATGCGCGGACTGATGGCCAAGCCGCAGAAGAGTGGTGCCGAAGGGGCACAGATCATCGAGAACCCGATTCTTGCGAACTTCAAGGAGGGGCTATCGGTACTCGAATACTTCATCTCCACCCACGGTGCCCGTAAAGGTCTCGCCGACACCGCTCTCAAGACAGCCGATGCCGGATATCTGACCCGTCGTCTGGTAGATGTGTCGCAGGATGTGATCATCAACGAGGAAGACTGCGGCACGCTCCGCGGGTTGGCAACTGCCGCCATCAAGAACAACGACGAGGTGATCGCCTCGCTCTACGAGCGCATCCTGGGTCGCGTGTCGGTACACGACGTGCATCACCCCAACACCGGCGAGATACTGGTGAACGCAGGTGAAGAGATCACCGAGGACATTGCAAAGAAGATCGACGAATCACCCATCGAACGGGTGGAGATCCGTTCCGTGCTCACCTGCGAGTCTCATCAGGGCGTTTGTGCCAAGTGCTACGGCCGCAACCTGGCCACCGGCCGGATGGTACAGAAAGGTGAAGCAGTTGGAGTGATCGCTGCACAATCGATTGGCGAACCGGGTACGCAGCTCACACTGCGTACCTTCCACATGGGTGGTACAGCCTCCAACATTGCAGCCGAAAACAGCATCAGAACCAAATATGATGGTATCCTGGAGTTCGACGAGCTGCGCTTCGTGGAGTGTACCGACTCAGATGGCAAAACCTACAAGGTGGTGGTGAGCCGTTTGGTTGAGATGCGCATCGTGGATCCCAACACCAAGATCGTACTGCTCTCTCACAATATCCCCTACGGCTCCAAGCTCTACTTCGGTGAGGGAGCCACAGTACAAAAAGGAGACCTGATCTGTGAGTGGGACCCCTTCAACGCCGTGATTGTCTCGGAGGCTACCGGTAGGATTCGTTTCGAGAACTTCAGCGAAAACATGACCTACAAGGTTGAATCGGATGAGCAGACTGGCCTGAAGGAGAAGGTGATCATCGAATCACGCGACAAGACACGTGCTCCCTCCGCCCACATCGTGAACGAAAATAACGACATCCTGCGCAGCTACACCCTGCCGCTCGGCTCGCACATTGTGAAGAACGAAAACGACGAGATCAAGGCGGGTGATGTGCTGGTGAAGATCCCCCGTGCCGTAGGCAAGGCGGGTGACATCACCGGCGGTCTTCCGCGCGTAACCGAGCTGTTCGAAGCGCGTAACCCCTCCAATCCGGCAGTGGTTTCCGAGATCGATGGCGAGGTATCGTTCGGCAAGATCAAGCGCGGCAACCAGGAGATCACTGTCACCTCCAAAACAGGCGAACAGAAGAAGTACATGGTTCCTCTCTCGAAGCAGATCCTCGTGCAGGAGAACGACTATATCCGTGCCGGCATGCCGCTTTCCGATGGCGCCATCACGCCCTCCGACATCCTCGCCATCATGGGCCCGACAGCCGTACAGGAGTACATCGTGAACGAGGTACAGGATGTGTACCGCCTGCAGGGTGTGAAGATCAACGACAAGCACTTCGAGGTGATTGTCCGCCAAATGATGCGCAAAGTGGAGGTGGTGGATCCGGGAGATACCCGCTTCCTCGAACAGCAGCTGGTCGACAAGAATGAGATGATGGAAGAGAATGACCGCATCTGGGGCAAGAAGGTGATTGTTGATGCCGGTGACTCACAGATCTTCGAGCCGGGACAGATCGTCACCGTACGCAAGCTGCGCGACGAGAACAGCTCGCTGAAACGGCGCGACCTGAAACCGGTGGAAGCACGCGATGCCATACCCGCCACCGCCAACCAGGTGCTTCAGGGTATCACCCGTGCAGCACTTCAGACCACCAGCTTCATGTCTGCCGCCTCCTTCCAGGAAACGACCAAAGTACTGAACGACGCCGCCATCAACGGTAAAACCGACACGCTGGAAGGCCTCAAGGAGAACGTGATCGTGGGACACCT
>DPAC01000123.1:0-2136 GCA_003517675.1 Porphyromonadaceae bacterium
TTTGCATTGTCTTGTTTTTAATATTTTTTGTTTTCTATCCGGTTTATTGCTTTTAAAATTATTTCCGCCATTCGTGCTAACCCTGTATCGGTAAGATGGATACCGTCAACGGTTGCTTCGCCATCGTTCCCTATCAAGTCATCACATGCAAGGTAGTATATATTTTTATCTCCCCCTTGTTTAATCTTTTCGTATTCTTTTTTCAGTAATCTGTTCTTTTCCGTGATTGTTTCATAGGTCTTTTTATCATAAAACGAATGAGGAAAAATGATTGTTTCTACGAAGAGAATCGAGGTGTTGGGATTGGCTTTCCGCAATATGTTGAAAAAAGTTTCTGTTTTTTTAGTCAGTTGAGCAGCGTTTACATTGGGAATAAAGTCGAGAATAAACATTGATGCATCCTGGCGGGTTGCCATCAATTCTGCAATCTCATAATCGAGCTGCCCGTTTCCGCTGAAGCCCAGGTTAATCACCTCTCTGTTTAATTTGCGGGTAAGGATGTTGGTATAAGACATTCCTGGCCTTGAAGCACACCCTCCCTGAGTGATACTGGTTCCGTAAACAAGAATCGGGCGAGTTGTGTCGGGGTAGGGCAGTGCCGGATTTTTAATATAGGCGGTGGAATCTATACCTATTGAGAGTGATATAACTCCATCATAAAGAGGAAGAAACATTAAATATTCCCGTTCCTGTGGCGTCATATTCGAAATAATGGCCTGTTCGTTTGTCTTCCCTGTAGGAAGTCCTGCTTTCACAGGTTGCCAGTGATCTTTTTCCCATGCATAGAGATCGACCCCCTTGATGCCTGTATCGGTCATATGGTTCATATGATTATTTCCCGCTACTTCCCATTTCGCTGAGATAGCCCTGCTGTTTGTCCTGAAACGTATTGCCAGTCCGGAAGTGTTTTTCCCCAGGTTCCATAGCGGCGGGCGACACTTTTCTTTCAAGTAGGCCGGGAGTCGTTCATATCGTGTCTCGGTTTCTTCTGATGTCTTTCCTATAAGTTGGAATTGATCAGCCTCATAATATACTGTTTGTGCATGGATTTGCGATGATACTAAATACAGGATACATGCTAAAATCAAATTTATTTTTTTCATCTGGTTATTTTTAACATTATTGTCAGATGGAATCTTTAGACAGTACTTTAATTATACCGGATTCATTGTAAATACCCGGTTTTTTTCAATCCTTCATAGAGAAGAATAGAATCGGGATGACCGGCGAAGGAGTAGGTACCGGGTTTGTTTATTATACCAAATCCCAACCCCAGTGTGGTTATGCCTAAAGATCTTAAAAAAGATCTTCTTGATAGCTTATTACTCATTTTTCGTTTATTTTTTCAAACTGCAAATATCGTTTTTATATTTCAGTGATTCTTTTTTTCAAAGAAATACTCGTAACGTCCTTATTTATTTTAACAAAGTGTTGTTATTTGGGAAACATTGGGAATAGTTCCCGAATATCCTGGTCGTTAACGGTACGTCCAAATTCGCAGATTTCAAACGCCTCGATTGTTTTTACCTCTTTTGCGTTTTCTCCATACCATTTTTCAATAACAGGTTTGTCTTTTTCCTTTATCTCTCCACGCTTCAACACATATTCTCGAAGGACGTATTCTATTTTTCCTTCCTGGGTCCGAGGAATAGTGTCGTTGCTTTTATTAATCCAAGGTAGCCATTCATATATTTGTGATTCATGAGCATCAATGATATATGCTTTCTCTCTTACCACTGGTGTAATATCAATTACGATATCGGGTTGAGGCTTTTGGCGATTACCATATCGTCCTCTGGTATACAAAAATAAAGGGCTCTCAGTGATTGCAGGCACCTCGGGTAATATTTTAGGGACATTTACCAAAAAGGCGGCGTCTTGTACCAGTAAAGAGGCGTTTCGGTGATCCGGATGGTAGTCATACGAAGGATGTGTGATCACGATATCGGCTTTCCACTCCCTTATTAATCGTATCACCTCCATGCGGTTTTTTAAATTTGCTTCCAGTTCTCCATCTTCATTATTGATTATCTCATATTCACAGTTCATACGCTTCTTTACTTCCTGCGTCTCATTGTATCTACGGATAGCAATTTCGTTTTTAGTCCCTTTATAATGTCCCTTATTTCCGTTTGT
>DPAC01000123.1:2475-3089 GCA_003517675.1 Porphyromonadaceae bacterium
TTCATCTCTGTCTGTTGTTAATAGTTTTCATTAAAATTAGACTATTGCTTACAACATAATCCAAGCAAGAATATACTCCAAGCAAGTTTGTCTTCTGTTTGTATTGCTTATCGCAATAGTTCATTAAAAGCTGGCTTATGGGTTAAGGCCATTCAGTTTCTACACCCTGCTTATGTAACATTTGCTGAAAATCAGATAAAAGTTCACGCCGTTCTCTTACTTCCCTGAAAGGCACCTTCGTCTTTTTTGCGAAAGCAATAAGTTGTCCCACTGCTTCCCCAATGCTCCATTCCACCGGATGCAAACGGTAACAACCGTTGGTAATGTGGGTGGTGCCAATGTTCTTGTTAGCCGGAAGCAGGTTGTTCATCCGTCGGGGCAGCAGCGCTCCCACTGGTATCTGAAAGGGGAGTGATGGAAAGTCAATGTAATTGTTCCCCCTCGAACTGGGATGGAGGTCGATATGATAATAGCCTATTCCCACGCTGTCAAAGAAGTCGGCAGCTCGTTTTCCCGCCTCATCGCCGGCCACCAGTTCCCGGTTTTCTGCCCCCACATGTTCTTCAAGAACCGAGAATTCGGCTTTGATTCTTCTGGCTTCCCTGATGTAAGGG
>DPAC01000021.1 GCA_003517675.1 Porphyromonadaceae bacterium
CGTCGGGGCAGCAGCGCTCCCAACGGTATCTGAAAGGGGAGTGATGGAAAGTCAATGTAATTGTTCCCCCTCGAGCTGGGATGGAGGTCGATATGATAATAGCCTATTCCCACGCTGTCAAAGAAGTCGGCAGCTCGTTTTCCCGCCTCCTCGCCGGCCACCAGTTTCCGGTTTTCTGCTCCCACATGTTCTTCAAGAACCGTGAATTCGGCTTTGATTCTTCTGGCTTCCCTGATGTAAGGGTATTTGGCCATACCGTCTTCGGTGCCCATCACATCGCCCCGCAGCCTTAGCCCGCGCCAGCCAACTCCCCCGTCGGGTCGTGGTGCTTCTGTTTGCAGCCAGTAGAAGAGCGAATGGCTTAGCTGTTTAGCCCGGTCAATGTTTTTTTGAAACACCTTTTCCGGTACATCGATCAGGTTCCCCGGGAAGAAATCGTTCTGAGGCCAGTTTACGATGGTGATGTCACCATCATAGGTCCCTTCAGTGAAGTTCTCCCGGTTAATGATCCGTCTGTAGTTCCACAGGTTAAGCACCCCCTCCAGATTTTTTCCAGTAGGATCAAATCCCATTTTTTTGGGTTTCAAGGTGCGTGGATCGGAGTACGAAAGATCCAATAATCGTCCAGACCAAGGTGGGGTCATCTCGGGTACATAATTTCTCCAGAAATCGTATTCTTCGGGTGGATCCAGCACATTGTCTTTTCCCGGTTGATAATCCATGGCAAAACAGACCGTGAATGCCTGGTTGTTCATGGGGTCGGCTTTTTCCGGTGCATGCAGTTCACGGGTTTCTTTTTTCGATTCCGTACCGGTGACATATTCCGTACCGGTGAGGGGGAGCAAGTCGCCACATTCTGTTGCATCGACAAAAGATTTCCCTGTGAGTATCGTGCGGTCGCCGGTATGTACATGCGCTATTTCTATATGATTTACGCGGTCGCCATCAACACCGGCGCTCTTTGCCTTATAGTTGAGTAGTAACTGCAGTTTGCCGGTGCTCAGGTAAGGTGAAAGCATATCGATCAAAACCGACACGGCCACTCTCGGTTCGTGGCATAATCTGGAAACACTTCCGTCACCAGGATTCAGGTTTTCGCGGGTACGTGCTGCTGCTGTTAACGGATAATTGCGCCGGTAATAATCGCGCACCCTGTTTCTGTAATCCCGGTACGATTGCGGTGCACCATGTGTCTCAATCCACTGATGCTCATCGGGTGGGACTCCTTGTTGGGAAAGTTGCCCTCCTATCCAATCGGTCTCCTCAGTCATGATCACGCTTAGTCCGTTACGACAACTGGCAAGAGCCGCTGCACAACCACCCAGACCTCCTCCGATGATGATGACATCCGCATGCATCTCCCGTGACCTGGAATTTTCACGTCTTCCGGCACGTTTTCCAGGTGTCACAAAGGCATGACTTCCCTGCAGTGCGGCAGAACCACCCAAGAGGGAAGCATAGGTGATGAAGCTTCTTCTATCCATGCGATCTATATTTTTATCTCAATTTACGTAACAATCAGTCCCACTCTGTTAACCGATCAACACGATATCGGTCATTAATGTCTCTTCGTTTTTTACAATATTTCCTCCGCCACCTGGTTGAAATAATCGATCGATTGCTTTATCTGAGGCAGGTTGTTTTCCCAGTTTGCTTCATATTCGATCGTGAAATATCCCTTGAAGTTTTGCCTTTTCAATTCTTTCATCATTGCTTTCACATTGAGGATGCCCTGTCCCCATACCACATCTTCGAGGGTTTGCTCTTCTCCCTGCGGTGCAATGTCTTTGAAATGCAGCGCAATGATCTTTCCCTTGAGTTGCTGCATGGAAGGAATAGGATCCAATCCCATTCTTTTATAATGCCCCACGTCCACACAAGCTCCTATTAAACCGTCCCTGCCACCGATAGTGCCAAGCAATACCTCCGGACTCCAGTAAGAACTTTCACTCGGATGATTATGAACCGCTACCTTGATATGGTACTTTTTAGCCAGCTCTTCCACTAAGTCCCAATCTTCACGGGCCGGCTCCGCACTGATAAATTCCATTCCCATATTTTTTGCAAATGCAAAGATAGGTTCCCATTCCTCTGTTTTGGCAGTCCATACGCCTGAAGAAATGATTTTGATACCCTTCGATGCAGCCAAAACCATCAGCCTTTCCTGATCTTCAGGACTTAGCTCATAACCGAAAACAAGATCTCCGAAACTACCACCCATTTTCTGTCCGGGATAGATTTCGATAAAGCCGATGCCCAGTTCCTCGGTTTTATCCAATGCTTCCTCCACTGTAAACAGATGAAAAGTGTAGGATTGCATGGACAGATGCCATCCCTGTTTCTCCGCTTTTGTTTTCGTGTTGTCCTGTGCACAGCCGACACTTAATAAAAGGCAGGACAGTGCAATAAATACCATTTTTGTTGTTTTCATGTTGTTTAAAAAAATTATTGTACTCCCATAATTAATTGGTGAGATTAATTTATATATCCACATTATGGATGTGTGTGAATTATTATGTCAAAGCAAGGAGTTAAAGTGGCGGTAATTCAGGAGTTGTATATCAGCTTTGTCGTTTTCGTAGTCACCGGCATAAATAATTGCTTTAGCAGTTACCCGGTCGCCTAAAAAAGAAGTAAGGGGACGAAATCCTTTCTCAAAATCGGGATGATAGGTTTGGGCGGATTTTATTTCAATAGCCGTAAAACGGTCGCCTTGCTTCAAAAGCAAGTCTACCTCGTTGGCATTGCTGTCCCTGAAAAAAAACAGGTTACTTTCTTCTCCCCGGTTATAACGGCTTTTGAGCGCTTCGTTGACAATGAAGTTTTCGAATAAGTGCCCGCGCATCTTATCCCTTGCCAGTTGTTGCTCGTTTTCAATACCTAACAGGTAGCAGGCAAGCCCCGTATCACAGAAATACAGCTTTGGAGTTTTTGTAAGTCGTTTCCGTGTATTCTCAAAATAAGGCGGGAGTAACATGATTACATATGATGCTTGTAATACCGACAACCACGACTTGATAGTGTTGACAGAAACCCCCACTTCACCCGATAATTCCGAAGCGTTAAACAAACTGCCTATCCTTCCGGCGCAAAGCCTGAGAAAAGTCCGGAACTGCAACATGTCTTTTATTTGCAGCAAATCGCGCACATCACGTTCCAAATAGGTTTTTACGTAAGAAGCGTACAGTAGCGAAGCCGTATTCCTTCCTGCATATATCGCCGGATAAAACCCGTCGAACAGAAGGCTGTCCAAAGTTTTTGCGCGTGCATCTTGTTCCACTTCCCCAAATGACAAAGGCAGTAGTTCCAACACTGCAGTACGGCCTGCCAGTGACTGGCTGATTTTTTTGAAGACAGAGAATTGGGAACTACCCGAGAGGATAAAACGTTTATCGGGAGATTCATCCACCAGTCCCTGTATAAAAGATAACAGATCAGGTGTCTGCTGGACTTCGTCCAAGATCATTCCTTCGGGATGCCGGGTAAGAAATGCTATCGGGTCGTTCAAGGCAAAATGCCTGATGTCCAGATTTTCCAACGAATAATACGGTAGTTTATCGAAAATGTGTTTCAATAAAGTCGTTTTTCCCGATTGGCGGGGACCTGTCAACGTAAGTACCGGAAAGTACCGGTATACCTTATGCAATGCAGGAGTAATAGCTCTATCAATAAAACGTTTATCCATTCTTTAAGTAAATACTATGTAATTCTGAAGTATAACTGCAAAATTACATAAACTATTTTAACTTGTCAAATAATTCACACAAAATTTCAAAGAACGCTTTTGACTCCTGACACCGCCAAAATGAACGGATGAAAATCAGGATGACGCTTAACCTTTATTTCGGCATCTCCGGAAGTGTAAACCCGTTTTCATAGGTTTGCCAGTGTGGAACTTGCCGAAACGCTAACCGGATATTTCAGGTCTAATGCCCAATATAGGGGATCCATGATATGGCAGGCCATATCGCCCAATGCCCCTGTGCCGAAATCCCAGAATCCGCGCCAGTTCCAGGGAGTATATGCAGGATCGTAAGGGCGTTTTTTGGCAGGACCTATGAATAAATCCCAATCCAGCGTCGGGGGAACAGCCACGTCTCCCTTAGGCTCACCCAAAATCCCTGGGGCCAGATGGGACGATCTGTCCAGCAATGTGCTTCATGTACATCGCCAATCACCCCGGATTGTACCCATTCGGCCACCTGCCGGCACCAGTCGAATGAATTTCCCTGGTTGCCCATTTGGGTAGCAACCTTGTATTTTTTCGCCAGCTTGGTAAGCAATCTCGATTCATAGACGGAATGGGTCAGCGGTTTTTGAACATAGGTATGTTTGCCTAATGTAATGGCATGCGCCGCCACCCCGGCATGGGTATGGTCGGGAGTCGCCACCACAATGGCATCAATCGACTTTCCCATCTGGTCGAACATGGTTCTCCAATCTTTAAATTGTCTGGCTTTCGGATAATCGTTGAATGTTTTGGCGGCATATTTCCAGTCCACGTCACATAGCGCCACGATGTTTTCGGTCTTCATATTTGCCAGGTTGCGGCGTCCCATTCCGCCTACGCCGATACCGGCGATGTTCAGTTTATCGCTTGGAGAAGTATATCCCCTCGCTTTACCCAATACGGTGTTAGGGACAATGGTAAGTCCCGCGGCTCCCATGGCTGCGGTCTTTAAAAAATTTCTGCGTGAATAAGTTGTCATAAACTTGTAATCAATATAATGCAACCATGCTGGTGATAGAACGTTGCTTACCGTCGCTTGGAATAATCGTTTCTTTCCCGTTGATAAGCATACAGGAGGAACCTCCTCCATCCAGGTTGAGTGCTTCCGTGCAGCCTAAATCGAGCAGTAAATCGGCAACATTTTTAAGGGTGAGACCCGGTGTATCAGGTGTTTTGTTGCGCCCCTCGCATACGAAAAATATAAGATGGCCTGAAGGTGCATATCCTATTGCGGAACGTGGATTGTTTATAGTGGGGCCAATACCGCTGGAAGCATCGAACATCTCATTTTCCCAAGTGTTCTTGTATTCACCGTTTTTTATCAATACTGGCCCCGCTCCAATCGCATCTTTTGGAGTCCATTGCTGTGCTCCTTGCGGAAACTTGTCAGATGGAATATCCTGCGGTTTTTCACCAGCTTTATTAAGTGCAGGTGAGGGGTATACGAAAAGGGTTCCATCCGATTCATAAGCCCAATGGGCATAAAATTTTCCATCGGATCCTAACCCGAAAATGCCTTGTGTTGGATAATAAACGGTACTTTCTCCGTTATAGATGCGCCAAACCATGGGTCGTGCCGGGTTTACCGTTTTCCCATCCCGTACAATTAATCCCAGGGAATGTCCGTCCCAAAAATAACCACCATTTAACAATACCGCAGGTTTATTAAAACTGTAGAAAAACTGAGAAGGCGTTTTTGTGCCTTGCGCTTCACCCAATACCGAAAATCGGGCTTCTGTATCATTCATATCGGCTACCGCAATGTAAGCCTGTACATTTTTTTCTTCCACTTTCCGGGTGTATTTGTACACGGAGAGATAGGACGGGAGTCCTCCGGAATCATTTTTCTTTTCCCATCCACCGGCGTTTGGATCGGGAGTTGTAACAACAAAATTCGATTTAATACGGAATAATATTATTCGTTCTCCATATCGAATTTCTAAAGTAGCCTCTTTGGATAAGTCGTATTGCGATGTTTCTTCCCCGGGATTTTCCATACTTACGCCAGGAGCTAAAGTGAACTTCATTTTAACATCCGTAATGTCAGTATTTGTCGGAAAATCGATGGAAATAAAATGTGCAAAATTATCAAACACTACCTTTTCAGCATGAGGAGAGATCACTTCCACAGATTTGATATATTCTATATTATAATCATTTGTGTTTGATTCCTCCTGGCATGCGGATACAATGAAAGAGAATAAAACTAAAAAGCCATAAAGCAAAATCCGTTTCATATTTTTTCATTTCAGTTATTCAATCACTTTGGCTTCTCTCATGCCTTTCTCCACATATTCCCATAAATTTTTCTCTATGAGATGTACAATATCGAAAATCATAAGTCCGTCGGAGGTCGCCAGATTCATTGTAATAGAATTTGTGAGTCCTTCAGGGTCTTCATAAAATTGGCTGGCAAGAATTCCCCCGCAAAACTTGTTGTCACCCATGACGGTCCTTAATTTTTCATTTGATCCCTCTACACAATACCAAATATTTTTTTGTGCGAACAGATCGGTTTCATTTTTTATTTCGGGATTTTTTTCCATATAATCCGCTTTGGTGATTGTTGTGTAGTAATTGCCAACCGTAAAAAGATCGATTAGTTCGGCATAGCCCGTATTCCTATAGGTAGGACTTGCCCAGTCAAAATCTACAGACGGATCATAATATTTACTGGCGAAGTTCACGCCGACTTCAAAGTATGTGGGATACCAGGCTCCTGTATAGGTACCGAAAGAAATTGATGGATTGACCGATTTGACGGTTTCCCGGGCTTTTTGCATAAAATCATGAATCACCGTCGCCCGCCATTCAACCCATTGCAGAAAATATTTGCCTCTATGAGGGTAAAGGTTTCCGTTCGTATCTTTTTGCCATCTGTAAATATCATCTGGAAAAGAGTCTAATTCTGTACCTAAATATTCTTCAAATTTAGACCGTGACAGGTCTGAGAAATCGGCCGTAAACCCGTCATACCGAACTCTGTCGAGTATGATTCCATCCAGATCTTTATATTTCTCAACCACCTCCATAAATATATTGAGGATGTACTCCTGATACTCTTCATTTACCGGATTAACCATCGCTGAATACTTTTGTTTTTCCTGGGTAATGGGAATAAAAGATACCTGTTCATCGGGCGGGTATATCACGGAAGCCCACCCGGATTTATTTTCTTCGTATATAGGACCGATGTCCAGATAATTATGTCCTGCTACAAAGGTATTGAGCGATGCATGAACTTTCAGGCCAATGTCGTGTGCCTTTTCAATATAATACCCCAGATAGTCGAATGTATAATGAACATCTTTTCCGTCCCAGTTAGTGAGTTTTGGGGCATATTGGCTATCATAAAGCACATGTCCGGAAATCGGACGAATGTCCACTACTATATCGGTAAACCCTAGTCCATTTACTTTTTCCAGATAATAGTCAATCGTATCTCTATTATTGAAGCGATGTATGTTGGCGGTAGCATCGATCCACATCAGCTTGGGTGCGACATCTGCCATTTCTTTGTTGCTATTGCTGTTGCCGCAGGAGTAGAGCGCTGCTGCGATCAGGAGTGATAAAAACAGGTTCGTTCTATTGTTCATTTTTGTTTAGTAAAACAGTCTTACAAAAATCGGAGGGTAGCCTTCATTAGGAGGCCCATTTTTTCAGAAATTATATTTGGTCAATAGTGATAGTTTCCTTTGATATCTACTTCCTTTTCAAAAGGATTTAAGATTTTGTCAATCAGTACGGTTGCTTGTGCACGGTTAAGCAGGCTTTCTACATCGAAGTCCTGGAACCCGAATGAGGAATATATCTCTTTTGCCCTTATTGTTAACTCTCTTTTCAAGGGAAGTTTTTCCATTTTTTCTATTTCTTTTATCAGCATAAGTAAATCATTCAGCTTGACGGGAATATCTGCGTCAGGAATGTTAATAGGATATACATCTTCTAACCCCCTGAGTTCAGACCATAAGAGTGTATCATTCATTCTGAACCATGTCTGGTTTACCCAGCCCACACTTTTTCCTGTGCCTTTTAAGATTCCGGTAACACCGATTCGTTGTAGGGGTAGGAAAAAAGGACTTTCTTTTTCTACGTCAAGATATGGTAAAAGGTAACTGCCTTGCGATAAAAGAGTTTGTTGTACTTTACGAACAGAAACAGTTTCAACACCCGTTTTGTTTTTTATGGCCAATGCTGCCAATACTCCGGCTGCCTGACCAATTTGCATGACAACTGGTTGAAGACGTGTTGTTCCATTCACAATATGGGAAACGGAAATCGACTTTTCAGCCACAATCAATCCTTTAATATCCTGGGGAATCATTACTCCTAATGGTAGGCCGTAAGATGGTATTGAGGGAAAGCGCAATTCAGGCAATGTTTTACGCTGTGGGTGCCTGCTGTGATGATGGTCGATCGGATAATCGCCAACTGCAATGGAGGTTCGATACAATTTGTCGGATTGTGTGTAAGGATTCAGAATATAGTTGAGTGTGAAACGTACCAAACCGTGAATGCGTAACGACTCTCGATGATAAGGGATTAACGGCAGATTGTCTTCTGTTGGGAACTCATCGTTTGCAAGCCCCAGCGTATTCATTCCCAGTTCATTCTGGATAAAGTAGATAAAACAGAGTGTGTGATTTTTGGCTTTTTTCAAGGCTTCTTCGCGCTCCCTTTCGCCTTTACCAATTAAATTTACGTAATAATCATTCCCTTCTATTGGCCAGTTGATCATGTATTTATTATTCGGTAGTTTGCCATATGTGATCATTCTGTCTTTCTCCCATAATGGGTTTGACGGATCGGGATTTTCACAAAGCGGGTTTTTGCATGAGCAGGCGAATTCATGAGGGTCGTAGTTTGCAGGTTGCGGAATCGTCACATCTTTACCGTAATCTTTCAGTATAGCCACATAGGTTAGATCCTGAATCGCATCATTGGCTTTCTCAGGTGCCACATCTTCCTTGGTTTCTGCCCGACTGTCCATTCCTACATCATATCTTACACCGCATTGAAGTGCCACATCTCCCAGTTCGGTTGCGTCTATAATGATTTTGGGATGGAGGGTGAGTATTTTTCCCGGTGTTTGAATGATAACCGTCCATTTTTCGTTTTCTTTTTTTACTGATTTCAGTTTGCTTTTAAAGTGGATAGTTAGGTTTTTCTCGTGGGACGCGATTTGTTGCAAGATACTGTTGCCGACCGACGGTTCAAATTGCACATGGCTTACCCATCCAGTTTTTAATGCTTCTGCGCTACCGTAATAACTCGTGAGAGAGTCTTTGAACTCCCCCCAGAAACCGCTCGGCAGGTTATAATTCCCGTCGATGGCGCTAACCCCTGC
>DPAC01000092.1 GCA_003517675.1 Porphyromonadaceae bacterium
TGTTTGCCCTGCTGCGGGAGAGGCAGATCCGCATCAACCTCGACATCATCTACGGGCTACCGCTGCAGACGGTGGAGAGCTTTACCGACACCATTGCTCAGGCAATCGACCTGGCACCCGACCGGCTGGTCACCTTCTCCTACGCCCATATACCGCATCTCTTTCCGCGACAAAAGCTGCTGGAACGAAAGGGACTCCCCTCCGAAGAGCTGAAAAACAACCTCTATCATGCGGCACAACAGCTGCTGTTGCAGGGAGGATACCAACAGATAGGGCTGGATCATTACGTGAAAGAGGAGGATGAACTTTACCAGGCTTTGAGCGGCGGCACCCTGCATCGCAACTTCCAGGGTTACTGCACCCGCCGCACCACAGGACAGGTCTATGCCTTCGGCGTCACCGCCATCAGCCAGCTGACAGGAGCCTATGCCCAGAACACCAAAAGCATAGACGAGTATATCAAAACGATCCGCAATGGCCATCTGCCGGTAAAGAAGGGATACACCCTAAACCGCGAGGAACAGGTGACACGTGAGGTGATCACCACCCTGATGTGCAACGGGGAGATCCACTGGCAGGAGCTGGCAGAGCAGCTTCACCTTACCCGGGAGGAGGTGCAGGCGATGACTGCCTACTCGGAGGAAAAGATGCGCCGGTTTGCCGACGACGGCCTCATCCTTTTTGACAGCGAGCAGATTGTGATGCGCGAGAAAGGGTCGCCCTACGTGCGCAACGTGGCGGCATCGCTCGATAAGCTGTTGATTCATACCAATAAAACATTTTCAAAACCCATATAACCGAATTCATGGAAAGAATAGAAAAAGATGTGGTCATCATCGGAGGTGGCCTCACGGGACTGACCACTGCCTTGCAACTGAAAAAGAAAGGCCTCACCGTCGCCCTCCTCGAGAAGAGCGACCGTACGGGGGGACAAATCGCCACCCACAGCGAACAGGGTTTTCTCTTTGAGTCGGGCCCCAATACCGGCTCCGGTGCATCGGAGGAGGTGATGGAACTCTACCATTTCCTCTCCGGAAGGTGCGAGATCGAGTTTGCCACGAAGGAAGCGGAGAGCCGCTGGATCTGGAAGAAAGGAAAGTTTCACCCTCTCCCCGGCGGATTAATCGGCGGCATCACCACTCCTCTTTTCACCATGGGCGACAAACTGCGGATCCTGGGAGAACCATTCCGCCGCAAGGGAAGTGACCCGGATGAGACGGTAGCGGCAATGACGGCCCGCCGCCTGGGAAAATCGTTCCTCGACTATGCGGTGGACCCGTTCCTATCCGGCGTCTATGCCGGTGACCCCCATACCCTGATCACCCGCCATGCACTGCCCAAACTCTATAACCTGGAGCAACAATATGGCAGCTTCATCGGCGGAAGCATCCAAAAAGCAAGAGAGGCAATGAAGCAACCTGCCGGCAAAGCCAGGAAAGGAATCTTCTCCACCTACGGCGGCATGGAACAACTCACCCGGGCCATGAGCGCAGCCATCGGCGGGGAGGAGACCTTCCTCTCCCTTACCGGCGTAACTGTCGCTCCCGACAGGGAGACAGGTCACTGGAACACCACCGCTACGCAACAGGGCGGACAGCTCCTTTTCCGTTCGCGCCACCTGGTGACCACCACCGGCGCATATCAACTGCCGGAGCTGCTTCCTTTTGTCGATGCCTCATCGATGAAACAGCTGACCAGCCTCCGCTACGCACCGGTGGTTCAGGTAGCTGTCGGCGTAAAAAAACTGGATGGGCTCCGCTTCAACGCGTTCGGGGGATTGATCCCCACCGCAGAAAAAGAGGATTTTCTGGGTATATTGTTTCCCTCAGCTTGCTTTACAGGCCGAAGTCCCGAGGGGGGAATGCTTTTCTCCTTTTTCATGGGAGGAATTCGGAACGGCAGCTTCCTTGATCTCTCCGACCGGGAGATCGAAGAGAGGGTGATCCGCTCATTCCACCGAATGCTTCGCTTCCCGGCAGAGAAAGAACCCGACCTGATCCGCATCTTCCGCCACCGATATGCGATTCCCCAATATGAACGCTCCTCCGAAGAACGGTTTCGCGCGGTATCATCGCTGGAGAAGCAATATTCCGGACTCCACATCGCCGGCAACCTGCGCGACGGCATCGGCATGGGGCACCGCATCACTCAGGGATTCCGCCTGGCAGAGGAGATCCAATAAGGAGGATCAAACCCGGTAGGAGCAGTGCCGCCGGGAATCAGTACCGCCAGGAATCAGTACCGCCAGGATCAGAGCCGCCTGGGATCATAGCCGGTAGTTCCAGCTCCGGCAGGTATATTTATCCTTCTGGAGCTGACCGATCGCCTCGAGTGCCTCTGCTTGCAGTTCCATTATTTCGTTCTCCCCATAGTAGAGGAGAAGCTGTGCTGCAAACATTTCCAGGAAAGCATTCATTCCCGGTGCCTCTGCCCCTTTTTCAGCAAGGTAACTGCGAATATTGGTCACCGGGCTGGGTACCGAGGCGGTCGCTTTCCTGACCGGGCTTTCGTTTTCGGCGGCCAGTGCCTGCTGCAACGCATCCAGGTTGGTATCATACAACAGGGTACCGTGGTGCAGTTCCCTGTAGAGCGAGACATGCGAGGCGGTACCCGATATTTTGTATCCCTCCAGCCAGAGGTCCTTTCTCTTGCCCACCTCTGCCGGCACGGAGAGTGCCTGAAGCGCTGCCACAACCGGCTCCAGGAAGCGACCGCTCAGGGGTGCATCTGTCTTGTCCTGCAACAACGAATAGTTGAGGTTACCCCTGTCGTGGTACACCGCTCCCCCACCCGATATCCGCCGTAGGATGCGGATGTCATGTTCGATGCAGTAGTCCTGATCCACCTCGTTCACCACCGCCTGGTTGGAGCCGATGATCACACTGGAATCGTTGCGGTAAAGGAAAAAAAAAGATTCTCCCCCCCGGGTGAAGAGATATTCTTCAGCCGCCAGGTTGAACGATGGGATGGTGAAAGGGGAGACCACTATTTTCATGACTGCAAAATTAACAAAAACATTGTTTATAAAGACCTGTTTGTTTCGCTTTACATCTTCTCCCAACACCAAAGCTATTCTAACTCATTCATTTTTTTACTTCACATTAAACGCAACCCTCAAATCCTCGATCTCCTCATCACCGATTGGTTGCAGGGGACCGATAGAAGCGGCCATCACCAAGGAGTTGGCCGAGAACTCAGCCACCTCCAGGTAATCGAACGTGTTGAGGAGCTTGTCGCCTGTCACGAAAACACTGTCATTTTCCACCAGGATCACCCGGTTCTTGGCAAACATCCTGGCCACACTGTCCACATCATTGTAGATCAGCCCGAAGGGTATGGAAGGTACATCCTGCAGGAAGATCCAGCTTTCGGGGATGGTACGCACATCGAACTTGCTGCCGCTCACTGCGTGGGCCATCAGGTTCACCGGCTGGGTGCAGATGATGGAGTTGATGTGCGGGTTAAGCTGATAAATGCGCTGATGGAGGGCAACCGAACGGCTGGGTGTCTTCCCTGCCTCTGCCATCCCGTTTTTGATCTGCACAATATCGCTGGGCACGATGTCCCACCGGGCAATGTTGCTGGGAGTGATCAGGAAGTCATTCTCTTTCCACCGTACCGAAACCGTCCCATAGGTCGAGATCATCAATCCCTGGTTACAAGCCCTGCGGATGATGTTCACCATCTCGGTGCGGATGGCACGTTCCTCAGAGGGATGATCGATATCCATGAAATACGATACATTCGTCGGCAGGTGATGCACATATTGCGATACCTGATCATCCGTCAGGTAGTTCACATTCCCCAGTCGTTTCGCATTGATGATGGTACGGCAACAGAATTCCAGCGTTTCAAACCGCTGATAGGCATCCATCAGATCGATGCCGCCCAGTACCACCCCGTGGTTCTCCATGATCACCGCCTTATACCGTTTGTCTTCAAACTCCAGGGCGATCTTTTTACCCAGATCTTCGCTGCCAGGTGTGCCATAGGGTGCAAAGCCGATGTCGCCACAGATGCTGTGTGCCTGTGGTACGATCTTGGTGTCAGGTACGATGCCGGTGATGCTGAAGGCCACCAGTGCCGGCGGATGGGCATGGATGATGGCGGTGAACTCCGGTCGTGTCTCGTAGATTGCCTTGTGAAAGGGCAGTTCGGATGATGGCTTGTGTAGGCCGATGACCGTTCCGTCGCGCTTCACCTGCATGATATCCTTCACGGTGAGCGAACCTTTATCCACTCCCGAAGGGGTGATCCAGATATCGCCGTTCTTATCCCTGATAGAGATGTTGCCTCCGGAGGTGGTGGTCATCCCACTCCTGTATATCCGTCCGATGATCACATTGATCTGTTCTACCGGATGCATTAAATTCACATCTAATTGTTTCATAATCAGTTTTTAGTTGTTAGCGGTAAGCGGTAAGCTGTAAGCTGTAAGCTGTAAGCGATAAGCTGTAAGCGATAAGCTGTAAGCGATAAGCTGTAAGCGGTAAGGGGTAAGCTGTAAGCGGTAAGCTTAGTATCCACAACTGGAAGCTTATCGTTTTGATTATTTGTGATCGAAATAGTTGAGCAGGAACGATTCTGCCTCTACGCTCCAGAGACCGTTGTGTCGCTTACAGATCTTAGCCAGTTCGCGGAACAGCTCATTCTCTTTCCCCAGCTTTTCAAAATCGTCGATAGGGGTCAGCGGCAGATCGATATGGGTATAGATCAGCTTTTTGCCGCCCGGAATCTCCGGCAGCCGGTTGGTAGTATCGGGCACCGCGTCCAGTCCCCCGATATGCGTCACCAATCCCGCCGGATCCAGTCCCCCGCTCATGATCTCAATCGCCTCCTTCATGTCATCGTTGTTGCCGCCACTGGTTCCCACGATATGGGTATAGGCGTAATGCACGTTGTAGAAGTTGAGCATGGCACTGAAGTTCGGATCACCCGGGCCGGCAAAGAAGTTGAGGCAGCCGTCGAATGCCAGTATCGCATCTCCCTGCTCCACTACCGGTCTCACAGGAGCGAACACGAAGACATCATCATATCCTTGATCACCACTGATCGATTTCAACTCTTTCACCGGGTCTTCCATTTTACCGGTATTGACATAACGCAGGTCAATCCCTCTTGACGCGGCAAATTCAGCGGTGTAGATGGAAGCAGCCCGGTCCAGCCGAGCTTGGTTCACATCGGTCACCACCAGCAGGGAGGGTCTGCGCTCCTCCCGGTGCAGTACATAGTTGATGGCGGCGAGGCCCATGGGGCCCACGCCGGCCAGGATCGCCATTTTCCCGCCATCCTTAATTTCCATCTTGTGCTGATAGCTGCCCGGGGTGGTGTGGTAGTTGGCATGCATGGCACCGATTACGCAGGAGAGCGGCTCGGACAGCGAAGCGGGATAGTAACCCTCCCCCCGAAAGGGAAGCAGGCAATCCTGCTCCATCACTTCGTTGGGTATGACCACGTAGGTGGCATCCCCACCGATATACTTGTAACTGTAACCGGGAGCACTCAGGATGCCCACCGGCCCCTTTTCATAATAAAGCGCCGGCTGGATGGAGAATTTATCACCCGACTTGAACTTGTGCGCCCATTTGGGCCCCACTTCCAGCAGTTCACCGGCAAACTCATGGCCGATGATGATGGGGTTTTCCGCCACATCATCGGGAATCCGCTTGTGATCCGTACCCTGCGAAGATGCCTTGTAGGAGGACATGCAGATGGAGTCGGATACCACTTTGGCCAGGATCTCATCCTCCCTGATCTGCGGCAGATCAAACTCCTCCAGCCGGAGGTCTTTCTTGCCATATAATCGTACTGCTCTTGTTTTCATAATGCTGTGATGTTTAATCATTATTTTAGTCTGATATATTCTTCATTGATAAACTGTTCGAGTTGTTTTTTTTCGGGAAGCTCAACGATATATTTCGATCAGGACTGAATTGGGCAGACAGTGTCTGCCCAATTCCAACAAATTCTTTCCCAATGAATTGTAATTCTGCAGACAGTGTCTGCAGAATTGAATTATCCTTTTCTGAATTACTCAATTGGGCAATCGGTGATTGCCTAATTCCAACGTTCTCTTCTTCAGAAGATTGTAATTCTGCAATCGGTGATTGCAGAATTGAATTATCCTCCTCCTTCTCCCAATTACTTAATTTGGCAGACGGTGTCTGCCAAATCCCGCTAACCCAGCATCACCTGCCCGCCGGTGACGGGGAGCGCCTGCCCCGTCTCGCCACACTGATCCATCAGGTAGAGCACCCCCTTGGTCACATCGGCCGGGGTACATCCTTTGCCCATGGGTACTTTCGACAGGTAGAATGCTCTCACCTCATCGACCGTTTTGGCACCGGGTACTTTTCCGGCATTCAGATATTGCACAAAAAGCCCGTTTTCGGGATCGCTCCACAACGGACCGTCATAGAAATTACCGGGACAGACCGCGTTCACCTTGATGCGGAAGGGAGCCAGCTCCAGGGCAAAGGACTGTGTCAGGCCAATTCCTCCGAATTTCCCTCCCGCATAAGCAAAGTTGGCCTTGCTGCCCTGCAGGCCCGATTTGGAATTGATCTGGATGATATCGGCATAATAATCGTCCGGAGCATACTGTGTCTGCAACTTCATGATTTTGCTGACCACCTTCGTACCATAAAAGTAGGCATTATAATTGATGCGGGTGACAAAATCGAAATTTTCGGGTGTCATCTCATCCAGTCCGCCGGCGCGCAGTACCCCGGCATTGCTGATGAAACAGTCGATCCCGCCGAACGCACATACGGCTTCGTGTGCCAGATGCTCCAGACTCACTATTTCCGCTACATTCGTCTTCACGAAAACAGCCCGGTTATTTTTCGCGATACTGTTGAAATCAGCTGTCGTGGCCCTCCCCCTTTCTTCATTCAGGTCGGCCACCACAATATTGGCTCCTTCCGGGATAAGGCATCGTCCGATGCCTTCCCCAAAGCCCTGAGCCGCACCGGTGATGATGATGACTTTATTGTCGGCACGCCCTCCGGTGGAACCTACTGCCACACTCCGGCGATAGTTTTCCACTTCCCAGTTGTCGATGAAATCGATCTGCTCCGGCGTCATCGGATGAGGTCCTCCGAACGACCGGGAGAGCCAGGCCACCTTCATGGCATCTTCGAACACGTCGAGGATGATGTCACACTGGCGGGCATGGTCGCCGATCGCGATCAGTCCGACCCCCTTTATCAGCAGCACCTTTGGCAGATATCCATGTTGCTGCTCAAAGGAGGGAATTGCTTTTTCCGCTTCACGCAGCAGCTGATCGGGTTCCTCTTCGTTGAAGAAGAGATAGTTTGATTTGCAGTACACAATTTCATCCGGCGTAAAGGGTCTGGATATATCCTGCCGATTTTCTCCGCTGTTGCCATACCATTCAATGAGCTCGTTATGACGTACCCGCAGCGTCTTCAGTCCGTTATCGGAGAGCATCATCCGCAATGCGGGAACAACTTCTTCCGTGATGCGGGAGGGTTCTCTTTCCTGCAAAGGCAAAGGTTTTGAAACTGCTCCTTCGAGTTTATCAAAAATATCCGCATAGATCGATTTTATTTCACCGGTAGTGGCGGCGGCGACAAAAATACCATGGTTCTGCAGCCAGATTACCTTGGGTTCCTCATGGTATGCCGACCGATACGCTTTGATCCGGTCGTTCACCTTTTTGAATAACAGATAGCCCGGATCGGTATATTCCACGTACAACGTTTTCTCGCCAAACACTCTTTTTAAAGAGGCTTCCGCATCCTGTGCGCACATCAGTCCGTTCACTGCTGTCGGATGCAGATGTACCACAAAAGGGTAATCGATCACATTGTGCATCGAGGTCTCCACGGAGGGACGTTTCTCTTTGGTGAGGGTGGCTGCGGCCAGGTCGTTTTTCACCTGTTCTTCGCGCTCTGCCGGATGGGCGCTGTACTCCTTTTCGGCCATCGGATGAAGCAAAGAACGATCGAGCACGGCAAACCCCGCTTCGGTAATATCCGCCAGCGAGGCACCACTGGCTTTCACCCATATTTTTTCGTTGTCTTTATAGGAGGTATTTCCGCCGCCGGCTATCACAAAACGACGATCCCTCCCATAAAACTGCGATATCTCAATAAGCTGTTCAATCTCCTTCATTTTTATTTTTCCCTAATTCCTACAGCGACGAGCGCTGGCGTTTTTCAGTTAAACTTTCTTCATTTTTTAACTTCTCACGGTTTACGCTGTAATAATTGCGGTTTTTGTCTATCAGGTTTAATCTCTTTCATTTTTTACTTCTCCACGGTTAACCCCACAACCATTTTTAATCAACGCATCTCCCCACATCATAAACTCCTCTCTCCTTGAACGGTCGGCCTTCCCATTACCGTCCACATATCCTTCCAGTCCCTGTGCAACCACATGCTGATGGGCTGCGATCACACAAGCTCCGTCGTAGTTGATCTGCTTCAGCCGGTCGGTCAATGGTACCCTGTTTCTGGCAAACAGTTCAATGGGCTCCATGGCGGGCGTATTATGCTCACTGCCGAACGTCACCACGAAACCCAGATCATACAGATAGGCAGCATATTTTTCCAGCAGATGCACCTCATTGCGCGGGGTAATAAATTCCACAGAATGAATACCCCGTTCCGTGAGTTGTTCCGCCACCCGTTCCAGGTCATTTTCAAAGTCGGTATAACCTCCTTTGGCATCATCAGCCAGAAAAGGATAAGTGGGGATGCCCCCGCCAGCGAGGATGATCTCACACACCTCCTGCATCGGAAGAAACGCCTTGGGGTCTTCCGGCACAAATGCGGCACCGCCCGCTTTCAACAGGTTGGCACGAATCTCGTTCTCCATGCCGGCAATATCACCGAACGATGATTTCACTTCTTTTCCATCGAAAAGTTTCTCCAAAACCGATTGTACAGCGGATTCATCATTTTCGCAAAGCGCATATACTGCCATTCGCAACGCTCTTGCCAAATGCCGTTCGCGGAGGGCACCTTTGGTCAGTTCATTTTTGATCTGCGCCACATCGAGGGTGATATTCACTTCCTTGTGCCGGAGATGATCGTTCAGTTTCGCACACATCGCCTCCACCTGTCGGTTCGATTCACTGCGGACAGATGCCAGTCGCGATGCATACGGTTCAGCCAACCGGAAGGGATAAAACATACCCTTCCCCGTTAAGTAAGTACGACCCGGATTGGCAGGATCATTCACCCGAATTCCCGCTTTCCGGTCTTCTTCGTTCAGGCTGATCAGTTCGATGCCAAAAAGCGGATAGAGCTGCCTTTTTTTACAACCCTCAGCCCATTCCTGATATCCTTCGGCTGTATAGAAATCATTGATTCCCAACACCTTCACCTCTTCTTCGACCGCCCTGTCCAGTGCATCATCGATATCCCGGAATGCACTGAAGGAGTACGGTGTATGAAGGTGTGCATTTACTTTCAACATATCATATTGATTTACTGATTTAACGATTCAACGATTTAACGATTAGTTGATTCACTGATTGCTTACAGCTTATTGCTTACAGCTGATTATCACATCAGCACATCATCAAATCATCACACCAACACATTAGCACATCGGCACATCATTGAATCCTCACATCATCGAATCAGACTCCCTTTTTCGCTCTTCTGATCAACTCCCCGTCGGTGAAGTTCTGTCCCGGTACATAGCCCTTCAGCGGTTGAATGCGTTCATGGATCATATCCAGGAACCAGCCCGGTTGCGGGAAGAATGCCTCTTCCAACTCATGTGCAGGGGTGATCCAGTTGCGGGAACCCAGCACGCAGACCGG
>DPAC01000057.1:0-10012 GCA_003517675.1 Porphyromonadaceae bacterium
ATGTTCATATCCAGACCGTTAAAATTACGATTCTGGGCATTTATCAGTGAAGGGGAAATCACTGCAAATGCGACGAGTGTCAGATAAAATGTTTTTAAATTCATAATCAATAATTTATTTAGTGTGTTAAGTTAAATTTGAACAAATTTATACAATTATCGGATTACTCCATTATATCTTGCTGAAATTATCTGTTTGATCAGGGAAACAGTTGGATCAATCATCTTTTGTTGCACCAACATGAATCCTCTTCACCTCTATCTTACCATAAAGAACGTCAATAGAAGGTGTACCATTTTTCAGTGATACCGTACCAAACCCTTTCTCCGTGGATAGGAAAGTGGTGAAATCACCGATCTTTGAATCGATATAGCGTGTATTGTTAATAAGATTCCGATTATTTTCTCACAATCTCCACGCTACCTGTAAAGGGGTCCGTAAGCAGCGCATGCGCGGTAGTCCGCTCCCTCGTTGTCCGATCCGAAAGCCGACCATGCCGAGGGTCGGAAGATCTTTTCATCATCCACATTATGCATATTCACGGGAATGGAGAGCGCCGAAGCCAGTGTAATCAGATCTGCCCCGATATGTCCATAGCTGATGGCTCCATGATTGGCTCCCCAGTTGTTCATCACCGAATAAACATCCGTGAAACGTCCCTTGCCCGTTATACGCGGAACAAAGAAAGTGGAGGGCCAGGTTTTGTCCGTTCTTTTGTCGATGATATCGAATACGTGACCGGGAAAGGTTGCTGTCCAACCTTCGGCAATCTGCAATACCGGTCCCAATCCTTTTATCAAATTCAGCCGGCACATGGTAACCGGCATCCCCGGTTTGGTCAGAAATTTAGAAGAAAATCCGCCTCCACGCATGTATTCCAACGATGCAGGATGCCAGGTGGTGGCTTCAAGCATTTTTGAAACTTCCTCATCGGTAATTTCCCAGAATGGCTTCATTACGGGATTTCCATCCTTATCCGATTGCTGCCCGGTTCCATCCAATGTGCAAGAACCAGAGTTGATCAGGTGTATGGCCCCATCCTTTAACAACCCATCAGGTTTCCAACCGCTGACCCGCTCAATGGCTTCGGGACTCCAATAGGTGCGCACATCGGCAAAGATCTGCGCTGTATGGGTCAACAGATGGTTGAACAGCATGCTGATACCGTTCAGATGATCGTCCTCGGTGGCAAAGGTGAAAGCTTCACGAATCCCGTTCCAGTCGAAGGAGGAGTTAAGCATTGCTTCTGAAAAGTCGCCATCGGGAAGGAAGTCGGTCCACTGACGCTGACCCTGGAAACCGCCGGCAATGGCATTGTGCCCCAACGCTTCTTCGCCAAACCCCATCTCACCCAATTTTGGGTTGCCGATCATCAGGTCGCGCATGATCAATGTCATCTTTACAACAAATTCCCAATCTTTATCTTTTTGCGCCCTGCTGTGTTTTAGATGTTCCGGATTGAAATCTTCGCCTTCATGCGACATGCAGTTTTCTTTTGTCCAGGCCATCGCCTTTTCAAATTCCTCTTTGTCGTAAATACCAAGCTGAATACGACGAAGAATTTCACTGGCATCCACCTGTTCGGTACGCATACCCAAATACTCCTGCAAAAAATCGGGATTGACCATCGATCCGCCGATTCCCATCGATACCGATCCGATGGCCAGGTACGATTTTCCGCGCATAATGGCAACTGCCAGACCTGCACGGGCGAATCGGAGCAGTTTCTCCTTTACATCTGCCGGGATCTCGGTGTCATTCATGTCCTGCACATCGTGACCGTATATGCCGAAGGCGGGCAACCCTTTCTGGTTGTGTGCCGCCAACACCGCTGCCAGGTAAACAGCTCCCGGTCGTTCAGTACCGTTGAAACCCCATACCGCCTTGGGTATAAGGGGATTCATGTCCATGGTCTCCGAACCGTAACACCAGCAGGGGGTTACGGAAAGCGACAACCCCACGTTCTCCTTCTCAAACTTTTCGGCACACATGGCCGCTTCTTTCACACCGCCGATGCAGCTGTCGGCAATCACACACTCTACCGGACGGCCATCCGGATAGCGTAGGTTCTCTCTGTACAACGCCTCCACACGCTTTGCAAGGTTCATCGTAGTCTCTTCCAGGGATTCCCTGATGCCACCTCGCCGGCCATCAATGATGGGGCGAATACCAATTTTGGGATAAACTTGTTTCATACTTTCTGTTTAATTGTTTCATCCATTATTAAATTAATCGTTTAACTAAATGGATAAATAAATAATATTAATCGTTTAACTTCGTTCACAAAAAATCACACAATTAGTTCAGCATCCAACACAATTTGTTGATCCGGTTTTTCTTTTCTTTCAATCTGACCGATCAGCAGTTCGAAGGCATGTTTGGCCATTTCTTCGATCGGTTGTTTCACATAGGGAACCCGAAAAGGGAACAATAAAATGGCTTCACTCTCATCGAAACACATCACCTGAATATCTTTCTGCACCAGCAATCCCTTTTTAAGCAGGGAACGGATACCGGCAATGGAAATAGAGTTGGTGGCAAAGAAGATAGCATCTACTTTCGGACTCATTTGCAACAACTCTTCAATTGCACCATCCATATCTTCCTGCAGTTTGTTGTAACTTACTTCCTTTATCTTTCCCGTGACATTATGACCTGCTTCCCGCATCGCCTCCAGATATCCCCGTTTTCTTTCGTTGGTATGATACTGATCCTGTTTGTAGGATATAAACGCGGGATTGTTGCATCCCCTGTGAAATAGCTGCCGGGTTGAACGGTAACTGATCTCGAAATTATTGATCATCACCGAAGCAGTATGGATATCGGGATAGATACGGTCGACCAGTACCAACGGTTTCTCTTTTTCAAGAAGTGCTTTCACCATAAACTTGCCTCTTTCTGTTGGGGTGATGATCAGGCCGTCAACCTGCCGTGAATTCAGAAAGGTAATCATCTTCAACATCTCTTCGGGATCCTCGTTGGTATTGCCGATAATCACGGTGTAACCCTGTTGTTCTGCAAAATTCTGAATATGCAAAGCCAGTGTACCAAAAAAAACGTTTGAGATATCCGCTATAATCAAACCAATCGATTTGGAATGACCCATTTTCAATCCCTTGGCCAGGCTGTTGGGTACATAATTCAGCTCAGCAGCTTTTGCCAGAATTTTCTCTGACACATCCTTGCTCACCCGGCCGTTCTGATTCTTACCGTTCAGCACGAGCGAAACCGTTGCTGTTGAAACACCCAGCTCACGGGCTATCACTTTCAAAGATACTCTTTCCACGTAACTTTAATTAACGCAAAAGTAAAAGATTAATCGTTTAATCAAAAATTTTTTAATATGTTTTGCAGCATATTTTATATAAAAAAGGCTTATTTAAAATGATTCTAAGATAATGCTTTTCAGAAATATCACACATTAAACCGGAAATGCATGATGTCCCCATCCTGCACCACATATTCCTTGCCTTCCACATTCATTTTGCCGGCTTCCCTGACAGCATTTTCTGAACCGTAGGCAATGTAATCCTCATATTTAATAACTTCGGCACGAATGAATCCTTTCTCGAAATCCGTATGAATCACGCCGGCACATTGTGGTGCTTTCCACCCTTTGTGAAAGGTCCATGCACGCACCTCCTGCGGTCCTGCAGTAAAGAAAGTCTGTAGGTTCAGAAGTCTGTAGGCCGATTGAATCAAACGACTTACCCCGGATTCTTTCAAACCTATTTCATTCAGGAACATTTCCCTTTCTTCATACGTATCGAACTCAGCGATTTCAGATTCAATTTTGGCAGCTACCACCAAAATCTGGGCATCTTTATTTTTTACGGCTTCACGCACTGCTTCCACATAATGGTTACCGTTTACGGCACTTGCTTCATCCACATTGCATACATACATCACCGGTTTGGCGGTCAACAGATAGAGATCACGGGCCGCCCTGGCTTCCTCTTTTGAATCAAATATGACTGTACGGGCCGATTCACCCCGTATCAGCGCCTCCCTGATCCGTGAATATACTTCGTATGCCAGGCGCGCATCCTTGTCGCCCCCGCTCTTGGCTTGCTTTTCCACTTTATTGATGCGTGCTTCGATGGTTTCCAGGTCTTTCAGTTGCAGTTCCGCATCAATAATCTCCTTGTCCCTTACCGGATCTACCTTTCCATCCACGTGGGTCACATTCTCATCATCGAAACAGCGCAATACATGCAAAATAGCATCGGTCTCCCGAATATTTGCCAAAAATTTATTACCCAATCCTTCACCTTTGCTGGCGCCTTTCACCAGCCCGGCAATGTCCACAATCTCAACCGTGGTGGGTACAATTTTCTGCGGGTGTACCAACTCAGCCAGTTTATTGAGTCGTTCATCTGGGACAGTGATCACACCCACATTGGGTTCGATGGTACAGAAAGGAAAGTTGGCTGCCTGTGCTTTTGCGTTAGACAGACAGTTGAAAAGAGTGGATTTCCCCACGTTGGGAAGTCCCACGATGCCACATTGTAGAGCCATTGATCACAAATATTTGATCCGTTGTTTTGAACCCGAAAGAGTTGCTACGGATGAATGCTTTTACTTTTATTCCGGAGTGCAAAGGTACAAAAAAGAAATGAACCCCCTCAACCAACGCAAATCATCAGGCTCAGTGTAACCAGACAGCCTTATAGACCATACCGCTCCGATATTTCCAGCATCCGTTCGATCGACTTCACCGCCTTCACCCTTACCTGTTCTTCCACAAATATCTCAGGCTGCTCATTTTTCAAACAGAGATAGAGTTTCTCCAATGTGTTCATCTTCATATAGAAACATTCATTGCAGGCACAGGTGGCATCTTCCGGCGGTGCCGGAATAAAAAGCTTATCCGGATTCTCTTTTTGCATTTGATGCAATATACCGGCTTCGGTAGCCACGATAAACTGTTTTTTATCAGAATTGGTGGCAAACTTCAAAATAGAAGAGGTGGAACCCACATGATCCGCTATCTCCAACAGGTATTTCGGACATTCGGGATGCGCGAGCAGCAAAGCATCAGGGTATTCTTTTTTCAATGCAAGAATTCTTTCAAGGGAAAATTGTGCATGTACATGACAAACACCGTCCCACAAAAGCATGTTTCTCCCTGTCAGCTTGTTGATATAATCACCCAAATTCTTATCAGGACCAAAGATTATCTTCTCATCTTGCGGAAGCGACTCCACGATCTGACGGGCATTGGTGGAAGTGACAACGATATCGGTCAACGCTTTCACTGCTGCAGTGGTATTGACATAGGAGATCACCGTGTGTCCAGGGTGCTCAGCTATAAATTTCTTAAATTCGGGCGCGGGACAGCTGTCAGCCAGCGAACAGCCCGCTTTCAGATCCGGAATGAAGACCCGTTTGCCGGGACTCAGAATCTTGGCTGTTTCTCCCATGAAATGAACGCCGCAGAGCACAATGATATCGGCCGTAGTTTTAGCAGCCCATTGCGCCAACGCCAGGCTGTCGCCTACAAAGTCGGCCACATCCTGAATCTCAGCCTCTTGATAATAGTGTGCCAGGATGATCGCATTCTTCTCTTTTCGTAAAAAATTGATCTGTTCTATGATTGATTCTTTCGTCATCTATTTATTATATATTTTTTTTAAAATAAAATGGATAATGATGATTATAATTGGCTGTTGATATTGTTGATCTCTTTTTCTTATATTTTCATCTTACAAAGTTATCATCAATCCTGAATACGTTATCATCAGTTATCAACAATATCAACTCATCTTATCGCTTGATATTTAAGAGCTTGTAAATATTATTCACAGTGGTGGATAAAAAGCAAAGTTAATAAATAATTCTTGGGATCGATAAACCAGCTGTTGAAAAAGCGTGAATATATTTTGCAAAAAAATGAGAAATAAATTTGGCCAGTTCATGACTATTTTTATACCGATAGTCAACTGATCTTTCCAATTATTCTTTTCATCTTTCTGTTTACAGGGTATGCACAAGTTATCAACATTCTTTCTCTTAAGCAGCTCGGATTACTTAAACCGCTATCCAATAAACCATTAAAAAGAGAACCAATTCATTATAGTTTGTTAATCCCTTTCCTTCCGGATAATAAAAGAACAAAGTTTTTTGTATATTTGTTTATCAATCGTGCATATGGTGAAAGATCGGATACAGATATACTTGCTTATATTGCTGATGATGGCAGGAAGCTCCTGCATGTCAACGGTGAAAATTACCTCTGTGGTAGAAAAAGACCCTGAAGGGGATTTTCTGCTCAAGTGGGAAGTGAGTCCTGACCAGGAAGGGAATATTGAAATTTACTCTTCGCTTACCGACAGCTCACTGACCAGTTTTACTCCCGTGACATCACGGAAGATCACCGATCAGGTGATGAGGCTTAACCCTACCGGATCCGGACTACGCGAATATTTCATTCTTCGTGCAGGTGGGGTTTACTCCGGAGTGGTGGCTAACCGCACCATCGACATGAACCAAATCAAAAACTTCCGTGACATCGGCGGTTATTTCACCACCGATAACAGGCAGATGAAATGGGGAGAGATCTATCGGTCGGGTAATCTGAGTAACGCCACCCTTTATGACCAGGAGAAGATCAGACGACTCAATATTCGTACTGTGATTGATTTTCGATCAGAGCGTACTGCAAGTAGATATCCCATCCTGCTTCACCCCTCCATCCGCAAGATTGCCCTTCCACTGATGCCGATGGATGCGCAGAAGCTTGATGAACAGCTCGAAGATGAGCATTTTGACCGCAGCGATGCGATCCGTTATATGCAGGAAGAGTATGTGAACATCCTGGAGAACCATAAGAAACAGTTTGCTGAGATGTTCGATATCCTCACCAACGACAGCAACTACCCGATCCTGTTGAGTGGTTCACTGGGAAAAGATGGGGTAGGACTGGCCACCTACCTGATTCTCTTTGCCATCGGTATTCCACAGAGTTCGCTTGAGGAGGACTATATGCTTTCCAACCAATTCATTGACCCGGAGATGGTGGAGATAGATGCCCGCAACCTCTCCGAACCTTTGCAGGAGGCGGTGACAGCCATGCTCACGGTCAACAGAGCCTACCTCAATTACGCCATCGATCACATCAAACTGAAATATGGTTCGGTGGATAACTACCTGGAGAAAGAGCTGCGGGTCACCAGCGGGAAAAGAAATTTGTTGCGTAAATATTTGCTTTATCAGTTCTAATGATTCTTTATTCGATTTATTTTCATACCTTTGCAGCCGATTTTAAAAAAGAGGTGATTTTTTATCCTGTTTACTGATTTACTGAGCAGTGGTTATCTTCATCAAACAAAAAATCACAGATTGTCATTGAATTTTCTCTCAACTTTTTCAGCATTTACACCGGGTGTCAGGTGCATTATGCAGGTGTTTTCCCTGCAGCATGCCATGACGGTTGTTGGACCAGCTTTTGTAAATAGATGTGTGGAGTGTGGGGAAAGCGCAATTGATCCACACTTTAAAACAGTTTTACAAAAATGAGTACATTTCAAGAGTTGGGAGTGATTCCCGAAATTCAACGTGCCGTTACCGAGCTGGGCTTTGAACAACCTATGCCGGTGCAGAGCGAGGTGATCCCCCGCCTGCTGGCACAGACCCGCGACATCATCGCCCTGGCGCAGACCGGCACCGGCAAGACTGCCGCCTTTGGTATCCCCGTGATTCAGAAGATCAACGTGAAGCAGCGTACGCCGCAGACGCTGATCCTCTGTCCCACACGTGAGCTCTGCCTGCAGATCGCGGGCGACCTGACCGACTTCTCTGCCTACGTGGAGGATATCAAGATCCTGCCGGTCTATGGCGGCTCCAGTATCGAGAGCCAGATACGCACCCTAAAACGGGGAGTGCACATCATCGTAGCCACCCCCGGGCGGTTGATCGATCTGATCAAACGCAAGACGGTCTCCCTGGGCGATGTACACACCGTGGTGCTGGATGAGGCTGATGAGATGCTCAACATGGGTTTCTCGGAAGATATCGATGAGATCCTTTCGCACCTGCCCGACAGCCGCAGCATGCTTCTCTTCTCGGCCACCATGCCGAAAGAGATCGAGAAGATCACCCGCAAGTATATGCAGAATCCACTGGAGATCACAATCGGCCGCAAGAACGAGGGTGCCGAGAATGTGCGCCACCTCTACTTCATGGTGCACGCCAAAGACAAATATCTGGCATTGAAACGGATCGTGGACTACTACCCCAACATCTACGGGATCATCTTCTGCCGCACCCGCAAGGAGACGCAGGAGATCGCCGACAAGCTGCTGCAGGACGGATACGATGCCGATGCGTTGCACGGCGATCTTTCACAGGCACAGCGTGACTATGTGATGAGCAAGTACCGGAATCACAACCTGCAGCTGCTGGTAGCCACCGACGTGGCTGCTCGTGGTCTCGATGTGGATGACGTGACCCACATCATCAACTTCGGTTTGCCTGACGACTATGAAGTATATACCCACCGAAGTGGCCGCACCGGCAGGGCCGGCAAGACCGGCACCTCGATTGCCATCATCCACACCAAGGAGAAAGGGAAGGTGGTACAGATTGAAAAGCTGATCAACAAGAAGTTTGAGAAGCGGGAGGTTCCCAGGGGAGACGTGATCTGCGAGAAGCAACTCTTTAACTTCGTGGACAAGATTGAGAAAGTGAAAGTAAACGAGGCAGAGATCGAACGGTTGCTCCCCTCCATCTTCCGTAAGCTGGAGTGGCTGGAAAAAGAGGATATCATCAAGCGGATGGTTTCACTGGAGTTCAACCGGCTGATTGAGTACTACCAGCAGGCGGAGGAGATCGATGAGCCAAAGGAGGGCTCCTCCCGTGGACAGAAAAAGGAATTCAGCGGTAAGCGGGGCAATGATCGTGACGGTGGTAGCCGCCAGCCGGAAAAAGGCTATGCCCGCCTTTTTATCAACGTGGGCAAGATGGATGGCATCAATCCTGCTACCCTGATGGGTTTTATCAACGACCATGTGAAAGGGAAAGTTCCGGTGGGTCGTATCGATCTGTTGAAGAGCTTCTCGTTTTTCGAAGTGCCTGAAGATTATGCTTCCAATGTGATCAAATCGTTCAAGGGGATGTACCTCGAAGACCGGAAACTACAGGTACACTTTGCACAGGAAGAGGATCAGCCCGCGCGGGAGAAGAAGAAGTTTTATGACAAAGAATTCAGCAGTAAGGGGAAGAAAAAGAAACCCCGGTATTGACCGGCATGCATGATATTATGAATCAAGCGGGAGTTCCATCCCGCTTTTTTTGTGCCCTGAAAAAACTTAATAAAAAAGTAACCGAATCGTAGCCACTCTGTAACAATAATGAAGGAACTTTGTCGCGAAATATGAATCGGATGAAAGTAAATTTTTTATGGTTATCAATGGTCACGCTCTTCTTGCTGACATCATTGTCAGCAACAGTAGCCCAGACAGGAACCATTAAGGGCAGCATCGTTGACGGCACCACCGGTGAACCGCTGATCGGTGCCTCAGTGCTCGTGGAAGGAACCACCTCCGGTGCTGCGGCGGACTTGGATGGCAACTTCGTCATCAATGGCATGTCTCCGGGAACCTACTCGTTGCGTGCCACCTACATTGCCTACCGACCCCTGGTGATCAGGGAGGTAAAGGTGGAAGCGGGTAAGGAAACAGAGTTGCAGATCGCCATGGAGACCGATGAGGTGACCCTCGACGAGGTGGAAGTAGTGGCACGCGCCAACAGGGAGAGCGAGAATATTTTGTTGCTGGAACAGAAGAAGACGCTGGTTGCCACACAGGCCGTCGGCGCCAGGGAGCTCTCCAGAAAGGGTATTGGTAATGCCGAAGCTGCCGTGGCACAGGTATCAGGCATATCAAAGCAGGATGGTGTGAAGAATGTATTTGTCAGGGGGCTGGGTGACCGCTACAACGCAACGCTGCTCAATGGGTTCCCTATTCCTTCTGAAGATCCGGAGTACAAAAACATTGCATTGGAATTTTTTGGA
>DPAC01000057.1:10349-10879 GCA_003517675.1 Porphyromonadaceae bacterium
TCCAATTATTTCGGATTTGCAGACAATACCCACCCCACGCCAGGGAAATTTGATTTTAAGAACAGCCTTGACCCTTCTGTTGTAGAAATGCCGATGAACCACAATTTTGGTTTTTCGGGCGGGAAGCAATTTTTTGTTGGGGAAAAACGCAACCCGCTGTCTTTTTTCGTGGTGGCATCACAC
Organism: Porphyromonadaceae bacterium; assembly: GCA_003517675.1. GTDB lineage: Bacteria > Bacteroidota > Bacteroidia > Bacteroidales > Dysgonomonadaceae > Proteiniphilum. The sequence goes on from DPAC01000057.1 coordinate 10,533, forward strand.
AGTATAGCAAACTCCTACACCAAAGAGACCGTGAGAAACTCCATTGTGAGCGGGTTGGTTTATCAGGATCAGGTAGGTGAGAAGTATTCACAAAATACCAATCAACTGGTGTTGGGTAACGTGAATTTTGGAATCAATCGCAAACACAATCTGGAATATAACTTTATGCTTGTCCACGCAAACGATCAATATGTAGGCGAGTATAGTGGAAAACATGGGGAAAGGCATCAGGACAGCGAAGATTATATGGGATTTCTCCGTCGGCAACAGACCAACGACAATTTTCTCATCATAAATCAGTTGATGTCTGATTGGAGGTTATCGGACAGGATAAATCTGGAAGCCGG
>DPAC01000035.1:0-9215 GCA_003517675.1 Porphyromonadaceae bacterium
AAATTGAATCTCTTTACAGTGACAAAACTATCTTCTTTCATGTGGATGCTATTTGCGAGTGTAAAATTACTTTTTTTTTTAGATTATCTACTTCCTAACCATTATTTTTGGCTATTTTTGATCAATCAATCAAAAAGCAAAAAAGAGTTTGTTATGTCAAAAATTGCACTTATCACCGGCGCCACTGCCGGTATCGGCGAAGCCACCGCATTTAAGCTGGCAGAAGAGGGCATCAACCTGATCATTACCGGACGTCGTGAAGCACGCCTGCTTCAACTGAAAAACAAACTGGAACAGTTAAATGTTCGGGTGCTTCCGCGCTGTTTTGATGTGCGTGATGAGCAGGCGGTAAAGGGAGCTCTGGGTTCCCTGCCCGAGGAGTGGCAAGAGATCGACATACTGGTTAACAATGCCGGTCTGGCTGCCGGCATGAATGCCCTGCATGAAGGGGATAGCGACGACTGGGACCGGATGATCGATACCAATGTGAAAGGGTTACTTTATGTCACTCGTGCTGTGACACCCGGCATGGTGGCCCGCAGAAGGGGTCAGATCATCAACATCGGATCAATTGCCGGCAAGGAAGTTTATCCCAATGGGAATGTCTACTGTGCCACCAAACATGCTGTGGATGCCCTCACCAAGGGTATGCGCATCGATTTGCTTCCCTACGGTATACGGGTGACACAAATATGTCCCGGGGCGGTAGAGACTGAGTTTTCCCTGGTACGCTTTCATGGCGATGCAGTACGTGCAGGCAAGGTGTATGAGGGTTTTGAAAATCTGGTTGCCAACGATATCGCCGAGTGCATCCATTTTGTTGTCACCCGCCCCCCACACGTGAACATCAACGATATGGTGGTAATGCCCACGGCGCAGGCAACAGCTACCCTTTTTCACAAAGTATCATAAGGACCAACAAAAATTATTTCAAATGAGAATCCCTAATCTGTTATACATCTTTTTATTGTTCATGACAACAACGATGATACAATCACAGGAGAAGATCACTTTTCAGACGCCTCCCAAGGAGATCCTGGAGCTAGTGGATATTGAAAGAGCACCTATAGTAGAGATGGACAGCCGGAAAGAGCAGATGTTGTTCTATTACCGTGACAACTTTAAATCGCTAGCAGAACTAAATCAGCCGGAGTTGCGGTTGGGTGGCCTGCGCATCAATCCCGATGCCAGTATATCGAGTACAATTACCTACTACAATGATATCCGTTATAAAAAAAGAGTTGAGAAAGAGTTGCACAAGATAGCCGGGCTGCCGGCTGATGCCCGTATGACCTATTTCTCTTTTTCGCCCGATGAGACCAAGCTGGCATTCATCCATACAACCGATCAAGGAGTTGAACTCTGGGTGGTTGACCTCACTGAGCTTACCGCACACAGGATCACGGGGCCTACTCTCAATGCCAATGTGGGGATACCTTACTGCTGGTTTCCCGGCAGCACATCTCTTCTGGTGCGAATGCTACCTGCCGATCGTGCTCCTCTGATCGACACGGAAAAAGCACTGCCCGAAGGGCCTATTGTTTCGGTAAGCGATGGAGAGATCTCTCAGAACAGAACCTACCAGGATCTACTGAAAAACCCGCTCGACGAAATTAACTTCGAGCGGCTGCTCACCTCGGAGCTATATCGGGTGAATCTCAACGGAACAATGGAGCAATGGAAAGAAGCCGGGATGTATATCGATCAGGAGTTCTCGCCCGGTGGCGATTATCTGCTGCTAACAACATTGGAGCACCCTTTCTCCTACCTGGTGCCCTGGTACAGTTTCCCGAACCGTACCGATCTCTATCATGCCGATGGAAGGTTTCTGATGAACTTCAGCCGGCAGCCGCTGCTCGATAACCTGCCAGTGGGATTTATGGCTACCTGGCAGGGCAGGCGTAACATCCACTGGCGGGCCGACAAACCGGCCACGCTGGCCTGGGTGGAAGCACTCGACAAGGGTGATCCAGAGGCGGAGGTGCCATACCGCGATAAGCTGTTTGAGCTGGAGGCTCCTTTTACCGGTAACCCCCGCTCACTGGTGAAGACCACTCAACGCTTTGCTGGGGTGATCTGGGGAAACAACAATTATGCAGTTGTGCACGACCGCTGGTGGAATAACCGCAACAGCAAAACTTATCTTTTTAATCCCTCCGATAACAACAGTGAACCACAGATATTGAGTGACCGCAATTACCAGGATGCATACAGTCACCCGGGCACTTTTCAGACGGAGAAAAACGATTTGGGAAGCTACACATTAAAGATTGATGGCACCACTGCCTACCTGTTTGGGGAGGGTTTCACACCTGACGGTCAGTTCCCCTTTATTGATGCACTCGATTTGAAAACGCTCCGAAAAAAACGGATCTACCAGTCGGAGGTCAAAGGTGAGGCTGAAACGCTGATCGCTTTTATTGACAGCAGGAAAGGAAGTGTGATCACCTGTCTGGAATCACCTACTGAATATCCAAACTATTACATCCGGGATATCAGGCGAAAAAAAAAGCCAGTAGCCCTAACTGCCTTTGAAAATCCTTTCAAAAGCATGGAAGGAGTGTACAAGGAGGTGATCAGCTATCAACGCGCCGATGGTGTCTCACTTACCGGTACCCTCTATTTGCCTGCCGGCTACGACAGAGAGAAGAATGAGAAGCTACCCATGATCATGTGGGCCTACCCCACCGAATATAAAGATAAGAACAGTGCCGGGCAGAATACCACAAACCCATACAGCTTTACCTATCTCTCCTACGGTAACCCCATCTACTGGGTAACCCGTGGTTATGCGGTGCTCAACGATGCCGCTTTTCCCATTGTGGGGGAAGGTGACAAGGAACCTAACGACAGCTTTGTGGAACAGCTGGTGGCAAATGCCAAAGCTGCAATTGATGCTGTAGATGCGCTTGGCTACATTGACCGCGACAGGGTGGCAGTGGGAGGTCACTCTTATGGTGCCTTTATGACCGCCAACTTGCTTACCCATTCTGACCTCTTTGCCGCTGGTATTGCCCGCAGCGGCGCCTACAATCGTACGTTGACACCATTCGGCTTTCAGAGTGAAGAACGGAACTATTGGGATGCACCGGAGGTCTATCAATCGATGTCTCCCTTCATGCACGCACATAAGATGAAAACACCCCTGCTGCTTGTTCATGGAGAGGCCGATAACAATTCCGGCACACACACCATGCAGAGTGAGCGTTACTTTCAGGCGCTGAAGAGTTTTGGGGCGCCGGTGCGGCTGGTGATCCTGCCAAAGGAGAGCCATGGATATGTTGCCAGGGAGAACATTCTTCATCTCTTATGGGAGCAGGATCAGTGGCTGGAGAAATATGTGAAGAACCGAAAAAAAGAGTGATCGGAGTCAGAATGAAAGACTGAAAATTTGTCAGTCAATTTGTCAGAGGCGCCCTGTGAAAAGTTTTTTTTTAATCACTTTCTGGCAAAACTTATTTTTGGCACAGATTTCGCTGTTCTGCTGATGTCAATTTGATCCATAAAAAGTTAAATAGTAACATCAATTTTAGTAGTATGAACATTAAACCATTGGCAGACAGAGTGCTGGTTAAACCGGCCGCTGCAGAAGAGAAAACAGTTAGCGGGATCATCATTCCCGATACCGCAAAGGAAAAACCCCAGAGAGGTGAAGTGATCGCCGTAGGTAAAGGTACAAAAGATGAAGAGATGGTCGTGAAGCAAGGCGATCAGGTACTTTACGGGAAATATGCAGGTACTGAAATTGAGATCGATGGTGTGCAACACCTGATCATGCGCCAGTCTGATATTTTGGCGATTCTTTCTTAAAGATTGAGAGAGATGGATGATTCAGTCCGTTTCGATCAAAAAAACAAAAAACAATTACAACAATTAACAACATTACAATATGGCAAAAGAGATTAAGTTTGATATGGATGCCCGTGACCTTCTCAAGAAGGGGGTCGATGAGTTGGCAAATGCAGTGAAAGTGACATTGGGCCCTAAAGGTCGGAATGTAATCCTCGACAAGAAATATGGCGCTCCCCAAATCACCAAAGACGGTGTAACGGTAGCAAAAGAGATCGAACTGGAAGACTCATTCCAGAACATGGGAGCCCAACTGGTAAAAGAGGTGGCCTCCAAAACCAACGACGATGCCGGTGACGGAACTACAACCGCTACCGTATTGGCTCAGTCAATCATTGGCGTGGGATTGAAAAATGTGACTGCCGGTGCCAACCCGATGGACCTCAAGCGGGGTATTGATAAAGCGGTGGCCAAAGTGGTTGAGAGCATCAAAGAGCAGGCCGTAGAGGTGGGTGATGATTTGAAAAAGATCGAGAATGTGGCCAAGATCTCGGCAAACGGCGACGAGACCATTGGTAAGCTGATTGCAGAAGCAATGCAAAAAGTGAGCAAGGAGGGTGTGATCACCGTGGAGGAATCGAAAGGTACCGATACCTATGTGGATGTGGTTGAAGGGATGCAGTTTGACCGCGGTTACATCTCCCCCTATTTCGTGACCGACACCGAAGCAATGGAGGTGGATTTCGAGAACCCGCTTATTCTGATCCACGACAAGAAGATCTCTGCCATCAAGGATCTCCTGCCCATTCTGGAAAAAGGAATTCAAACGGGTAAGCCGCTGTTGATCATCGCCGAGGATATAGACTCTGAAGCACTCACCACCCTGGTGGTAAACCGGCTGCGTGGGTCATTGAAAGTGGCTGCAGTAAAAGCTCCCGGTTTTGGAGATCGCAGAAAAGAGATGCTCGAGGATATCGCAATTCTTACCGGGGGGGTAGTGATTGCGGAAGAGAAAGGCCTCACGCTGGAAAATGCTACCCTTGATATGCTGGGTAGTGCTGAGAAGGTCACCATCGACAAGGATACTACCACCATCGTGAACGGTGTAGGGAAGAAAGAGGCCATCGAAAGCCGTATCGGACAGATCCGTGCACAGATCGAGAAAACAACCTCCGATTACGACCGCGAGAAACTGCAGGAACGTCTTGCCAAACTTGCCGGCGGGGTAGCTGTTCTCTACGTTGGAGCAGCCTCTGAAGTGGAAATGAAAGAAAAGAAAGATCGCGTGCAGGATGCCTTGTCAGCAACACGTGCTGCGGTGGAAGAAGGAATCGTTCCCGGAGGAGGCGTTGCCTACATTCGTGCCATCGATGCCATCGACGGAATGAAGGGTGCCAACGAAGACGAAACCACGGGCATCGAAATCGTGAAACGTGCCATTGAAGAACCTCTTCGTCAGATTGTGGTCAACAGTGGTAAAGAAGGTGCTGTGGTGGTACAGAAAATACGCGAAGGGAAAGTCGATTTCGGATACAATGCCCGCACCGACCAATATGAAAACCTGTATGAAACAGGCGTGATTGATCCTGCCAAGGTAGCCCGTGTGGCATTGGAAAATGCCGCTTCTATTGCCGGTATGTTCCTCACCACCGAGTGTGTGATCACCGACAAGAAAGAGGAGAACCCCGCTCCACAAATGCCGGCCGGCGGCGGAATGGGTGGCATGATGTAATCTCTGTGTCCCCTGCAGATAAATAAAATAAATAGTTCATAAAGCGTATAACCGAAAATGAAAATTGGAAGTTATACGCTTTTTTATATTGAAAAAAAATAGTTAAATGGAAAGGATGGTTGTAATTTGTTCTCTTTTAGCCTGAATTTCTATTATATTGTTTTAAATCCATGAAAATTGCCTCTCTTACCAAGACTGGAAACGAGCAAATTGTAACAATAATGTAACATGATTTAAAGAAAATTATGTTAGTTTTGTGCTGAATTTCATTTTTATCAATCACAACGTATAATTAAAACATTGAATTTATGGTAAAAAGAGTGAGGTCATTGGCAGTAATCTTTTCATTGCTGCTAGCTACTGTATTACATGCACAGGTAACCACTTCCAGCATGAGCGGGAGGGTTACGGATGCCGAAGGAGCCGTGATTGGTGCAACGGTGATTGCCACACACCAACCTTCCGGAACAACTTATGGAACGGTTACCAATATGGAGGGACGCTTCAATTTAAACGGTATGCGCGTTGGCGGGCCCTATACCGTAGAAATTTCTTACATCGGATATGGTACAAGCACAACAACCAATATTACGTTGAGCTTGGGTGAAAACTATGTATTGAATGTGGTGCTCTCAGAAGAAACGACAACATTGGATGAAATTGTGGTTACGGCTCTTCGCAGCAAATTCTCTACAGAGAGAACGGGAGCCGTGACCAATATTACAAATGATCAGATTGTGAATTTGCCTACCGTAAACCGTAGTATCATAGATGTTACCCGCCTTTCACCTTATGGAGGCAATGGCATGAGCTTTGCCGGTACCGATGGTCGTATGGCTAACTTTACGGTGGATGGAGCCAATTTCAACAACAACTTCGGTTTGAGTGATGCTCTTCCCGGAGGAGGCAATCCCATCTCTATTGAAGCGATCGAAGAGATGCAGGTTGTCATTGCGCCATACGATGTGCGTCAGACCAACTTTATTGGAGGAGGCGTAAACGCCATCACAAAATCGGGCACCAATACCTTCAAAGCCAGCGCTTACACTTATCACAGAAATGAAAACATGCGCGGGGATGCTGTGTACGGTCAACAAATCCTGGGCGCACGTGAAAAAGACCGTAACACCACCTACGGTTTCACCATTGGTGGCCCCATCATCAAAAACAAATTGTTCTTCTTTGTAAACGGAGAAATGGCTAAAATACCAACCATTGCCAATCGTTGGAGACCTTCCACTGATGGTGTGGCCGATCCTGACAATTATATCTCCCGCACAACAGAAAGCGATCTGAAGAGGGTTTCTGATTTTGTGAGAGAAAAATATGGATATGAAACGGGATCTTACACGAATTTCCCTGCAGACGAAAGCAATGATAAACTTCTTGTTCGTTTGGATTGGAACATCACAAACAAACATCGTCTGGCTTTGCGTTACAACTACACGAAGAATGTTTCCTGGAGATCTCCCAATGCTACTTCCATGGACGGGGGTACCCGTATGTCGGAGGCAAGAATGTCACAAGCCTCCATGTCATTCGCCAACTCGATGTATTCGATGGACAACCTCGTTCATTCATTTTCTTTTGACTTGAACAGCCGTTTAGCGGATAACTTATCCAATCAATTTCTGGCCACATTCTCAAAACTCGACGACGTTCGCGGAACAAATTCAGCAGAATTCCCTTTCATCGACATTCTGAAAGATGGACAAGCTTATATGTCTTTGGGGTATGAGCTTTTCACCTGGAACAACGGGGTGCACAACAATGTGTGGAACATCAAAGATGAGTTGACCTACTATATGGGGAATCACAAAGTCGTTGGAGGTATTGCATACGAATATAAGATGGCAGACAATGCTTATATGCGTAACGGTACCGGATACTATCGCTACACGAGTCTCGATGACTTCTTAAACGGAGGAGTACCGGAAATCGTAAATCTCACTTATGGTTACGATGGGGAGACCAATCCTGCAGCTCGTGTGAGAATGAACAAAATCGGTGCTTACGTTCAGGATGATTGGAGTATGAGTGAAAAATTCAAACTTTCCTACGGCCTTCGTATCGATGGACTTTTCTTTAACAACAATGACCTGATGAGGAACCAGGCGATCTACGAACTTGATTATTTCGGTCGTCATATCGATACCGGTAAATGGCCTTCTGCAAGCATCATTTTCTCTCCCCGTGTAGGTTTTGTATGGGATACTTTTGGAGACAAGAGCCTGAAAGTCCGTGGCGGTACCGGTCTCTTCTCAGGGAACCTGCCGCTTGTATTCTTCACCAATATGCCTACCACCAGTGGCATGGTTCAGTATCAGGCACAAATAAATGCTTCGGAAGCTGCAAAGAGAGGTTTCTCTATGGATGAATTTGCCGGAGGGCTGGTCACGGATGCCAATGGCAAGGCCAATATCTCTGCCCTTTACAACAAATTGGCTTCGTTGGGATATCCCACAACCATATCACCCGAAGACGGGACCGTTCCTTCCTCTATTTCGGCTGTAGATCCCCATTTTAAAATGCCACAGGTTTGGAAAACGTCGCTTGCTGTTGATTATGCATTCCCGACACCTTTCCCATCCTCTGTAACGGTAGAAGGCATCTTCAACAAAACCATCAATGGTGTTTCTATTTCTGACTGGAGTATTCCGTCAGTAGGTGGTTTTGCTCGTTTCAATGGTGTGGACAATCGTCCCATCTATCCCGATGGTTATCGTATCGGTACAAAGGCATTTGTGCTGGAAAACACCAGCCGCGGTTATGGCTGGTCAGCCAACATCACGCTCAATGCCCAGCCAACAGAACAAATCAGCCTGATGGCTGCCTATACACACACCGTTGCCAAAGATGTAACCGGTATGCCCGGATCGAATGCAGAATCTGCATTTACCTACGTTCCTACAGTAGAAGGCCCCAACCACATCAAGTTGCACAATTCGCAATACACCACACCCGATCGTCTGGTGGCTTCGCTGACTACCCACGACAAGAGCGGTAACCACTATAGCTTTATCTATGAAGGATGGCGCGGTGGGGCAAACTACTCCTATATGATGGTGAACGACATCAATGCGGATGGTTACAACTACGATGCAATCTATGTTCCTACTGACGGTGAAGTGGCAGACAATCAATTCCGCTTTGTTTCGCCTGACGATCAAGCCCGCTTCATGGACTATGTGCATGCCAATGATTATCTGAAAAACCAACAAGGCAAATATGCAGAAGCCTATAGCGTTTACTCTCCCTGGGTACATCGTATCGATTTTAGCTATAAACACGATTTTGTGGTCAATACAGGCAAAAACATACATAAGCTGCAAATTGGCTTTGATATCAAAAATGTGATGAACCTGTTCAACTCTGAATGGGGTGTAGCTAAATACCTGAATCCGGAAATTGGTTCCGAAGCGCGTATCCTCAAATACGAAGGGGTGGATGCCGATGGGGTGGCTACCTTCTCTACCCCCGCTTCCATCCATGGCGATACCAAGACATTCACGCCCAGCTACTCATTGGGTCAGACCTGGTATGCTTCAATTGGTATCAAATATATTTTCAATTAAATAAAAGTACAGAATATGAACTTAAAATATCTATTCCCATTATTCATCGCAACTGTTGCCCTGATGACCAGTTGTGACGATGAAGACTCTGTGACGTTGCTTAAAGAAATTCAGGTATC
>DPAC01000035.1:9433-10319 GCA_003517675.1 Porphyromonadaceae bacterium
TACTTATATGGAAGAACGACACCACTGTTCAAGATTCGATTAAATGGCTGACGATCTCTCCTGCTGCTGGAGGTGCCGGTGAGACAGAACTTACATTTTCTGCCCCCTCGACCATCAATGGCCGTACAGCAGAGGTGTTGCTTCACAGTGGTGGCAAAACGCAGCGAATCAATGTCATTCAGGGTTTGCCAACTATATCTGAAGCCACGGTGGCCGAAGTGAATGCCGGACCGGATGGGAAAATATTCCGGGTTACGGGTGTCTGTACAGCCATATCCAATACGACGTATGGTAACTGGTATCTGACGGACGAAACCGGTACGCTCTATATATATGGCACGCTTGATAAGAAGGGTGGAGAGCGAAATTTTTTAAGTCTTGGACTTGAAGTGGGGGATGAAGTAACGGTTGAAGGGCCGAAACTCACATACGGTTCAACAGTTGAATTGGTGAATGTGACGGTTATCAATATCAACAAATCACTGATAAAAGTGGATTCTGTGGCAAACGAAATGCTTCCTGTCGAAGGGGGTGAGTTCATCGCATACCTTACCTGCAAAGGGCAGGGTGTATCGGTAGAAATACCGGAAGATGCCAAATCCTGGTTGTCCATTTCGTCTATTGAATCGGCAGGAACGAGTGCTGTTGTGAAATTTAAAGCCGCTGCCAATGCCGGTGGTGACCGTGGAACTACACTCACATTCCGCACTACCGACGGATCAAAAAACTACAGCACAGAAACGACACTGAGTCAAAAAGGAGCGATTGTGCAGGCAACGGTGGCAGAATTTCTCGCAGCTGCCGTTGGTGAAACACAATATCGTCTGACAGGGGTAATCACAGAGATTGCCAATGCTACGTATGGCAATTTATACCTGAGGGATTT
>DPAC01000077.1 GCA_003517675.1 Porphyromonadaceae bacterium
TCAAAAGAGTCAAGAATTGGTTTAAAAGCCACAGCGTTATAAAACTGAGGCTTTTCTAAATGTCCGTTTTTAAATTTCACAGTATCATACAGGTTAGACGGTACTGGCCCATTCTCCATCGCATAGAAAGTATCATGTATAATGCGCCGGCCATATTTTGCCAAATGTTCTCTATCTGCAAAATATAAAATCTTAAATGCATGGAATTGATCTATGTATCTCTGCTTATTAAGAATGTAGAGAAAAGCACTTTTAAGTTTTAATATTTCATCCTGCTTCATCTCTTTTACCTCCGATAGTCAATATATTATCACACAAAAGTAGAAAAAACTCATATGGCTAACAAATAATCATTGTTAAAATCTTGAATTTAATCAAGTTTCTGCCTCAAAACACATTGTTTCTCCTAAACCTATATCTTTAACTTAACCAGTTTCAGTTTCTTTCATTTACAATAAAAGATTTCTTTCATCCTATTGAAAGATTTCTTATCTTTGCAGTGAAAGATTATTTATATTACAGTTACGAACATGATACGACAGGAAGAAATCGCTTTCGTGATAGATGCACAGCGTGAAACCTTTTTGAAACAGGATTCTGGTCTCATACGGGATGCGCTATCCGAAATAACTGTTGCAGATTCGTTTGCCACGATAATAACAGGAATACGTCGATGTGGAAAAAGCACCTTGCTTCTGCAATTGCTTCGCCGGAATTATCAGGATGCCCTATATCTCAATTTCGATGATATACGTCTGTCCGGTTTTGAAACAGCAGACCTTGTACGACTTCACAGGGAGATAGGAAAGAGAGCAATAAAAGTACTTTTCTTTGATGAAATTCAGATTGTCAAGGGATGGGAAACATATATCAATCAACTGTTGCGCGAAGGATACAAGGTATTTATAACAGGTTCCAATGCTTCCATGCTTAGCAGGGAATTGGGAACACATTTAACCGGCAGGCATCTGCCTATGGAATTGTTTCCATTCTCTTACCCGGAGTTTATCCGGTTTAAAGCACTGAATAACGGGGAAAACGCCGTAATGAATTATCTGAAAGAGGGGGGAATGCCCGAATATATTAAAACCGGAGCATCGGCCGTTCTGAATACGTTGGTGGACGATATATTGATGCGGGATATCGCTATCAGACATAATATCCGTGATGTCAACTCATTGAGACAATTAACAGTATACCTGATAACCAATATAGGGAATCTCGTTTCTGCCAGCAAACTCGTCGGAATGTTTGGCATAAAATCACCTGCTACTTTTCTGGAATATTTTTCATTTCTGAAAGATGCTTATTTACTTGAATTTGTCCCTATATTCAGTCACTCATTGAAGATACAGGCACGGAATCCTAAAAAGGTATATCTGATGGATTTGGGGGTCTATACGGGAAATGCCGTATCGACAAGCGAGAATATGGGTAAACGTTTAGAAAATCTGATATTTTTGCATTTACGCCGGAAATACCGGCAAATCTTCTATTATAAGGGTCATGGTGAATGTGATTTCGTCACGATGGAAAAAAACAGGGTAAAAGAAGCCGTACAGGCATGCCCGACCATCGACGATGAGAATTTTGAAAGGGAATACAACGGGTTACTCGAAGCCATGCGGCATCTCGGTATAAAAGAGGGAAGTATCGTAACCCTTAACCAAAGTGATACATTTGAGAAAGAGGGTATGACCATCAAAATGATACCTGCTCATCTATTTCTTCAAGAATAAAGGTTGGTCAGAACCCATCACTGGCCAACGGCATCAGCCGGTTAGTGGCATTCACCAACTCGCTGTTTTCTTTTTCAGGAAGTTATTGTTTTGATCGATTCCCGGAGGCGGCAGGCTTTCTCATCAAACTCCTTTTTCCCGCCGAATTCAAGCAGTCGGGCTACCTCCCCCCCCGCATTTCCGACATCTTCCCACAACCCTGATATCGTTTAAATCGGTCAGATATATTTCCTCCACATCAATTCCCTCAATCGCAACCCCTCTGCAGTGACAGCAGTAGACATAGTTGTCAATCACTACATTATAAAAATGCCTTTCCTCCTCATCGAGCAGCACCGCCAACTGAAACTGGTTGAGTGTTATTTCAGGGAATCTCTTCATACTACATACTATATGTGATCCTATTGAATAAAGGCCAAAGAAAATAGCGTCTATTGACAACTTTTGTCAATAGAGGAAAAATAATGTGCGGATTCCTCATCTTTAAACGATTGGCCAGAGTCAACAACCTTGCCATTTCCAAAATTAAGCATTCCCTGCAATTTTGTTTCTTTCCACGCACTCATTTTTTAATCATTTACAGGTTAGCTGAATTATTGGTTTTTTTTGCGTTTGGGCAATTTGCGACTTGCCTTTTCTATTTCCTTTTCTTCGCTTGCAGCACGTCGCTCCAGCTTCTTGATATCTTCGGCCGGTGGCAGTTGTTCTGGTTTTATACCTCGTTTGCCCAACATCTCTCGCACACTGGTATTGTTTTGAATATGTTCATGGGTAATGGGCTGCTCGCCAAACAAATCTTTATTTTCAACATTGTAGTTGGTCATTTCGGTAGCCAGGTTTTTAGCTGCAATGGTCAACGTGGGAAGAAAATCTGCCAACGGTCTATTCGATTTTATACCCAGTCTGTTTTTCATGTCTTCGGTAGTATGTCCGCCAAATAATGCGGTATCGCCTTTGGAGCGAATACGCCCAAAACCTTTGTCGTCAACACCGCGTTCATAGATGTTTTGAGAAAGTTGTTTTTCTGCGGCTCGAAGTTTATCGCGCGTTTCAAGCCTTGATATCAAATTGATTCTTTCTTCTATCAATTCAGCCTTGCGGGTCTGCACGGCAAAATAGCTTTGCGCAAAGGCGATCTCTTCTTTTTTGGGGTCGCCGTTTTGCGCTATCAGATAACAGGCATAGCGGGTGAGCATGAAATCTGTAACATCGCGCTTGGCTCCACTCCCTAATTCAACCATTTTCGTGACCTCACGAAAATGGTCATCAACATTAATACCCTGCGCTTTACAGGATTCAACAGCCCTTCCAATCGCTACCTGGAAATTCTCCCAACGGGCATAGCCTAATAGACCCATCAACTCTCTTGCAAACCAAACCTCTACTTGTTCCTGATCATTGTCGCTATTGATTTGATGACCAATTTCGTCGAACACAGATATAAACTGATTAATACGGACTTTATCCATGACTATAACTCACTGTTAAATTTTATCTTTAAAAGGTTAGCTTCAATGATTTCATTCGGGCGTACTTCTTCTTTTAGCTGCTCTTCCCACTCTACTTTCAATGCAGTTTTCGTACCTTTTCCGGATATGCATCATTGTTTGTCAGGTGCTTCTCAATCCGTTCCTGCTTTCTCTCCATCGCTCCGATATATAAAAAGGACAAAGTTAAAGCGAAAGTTTGACAAGCTGTGTCAAATGCTAAAAAAGTTTGATTCTCCACCGTTTGTCGCAGTCAAAACAGAGATAGGATTTTCCGTAGACCGGTAGAATGAAACCGACTAACAGGTATGGTATCAACGTGAGCCAGTTGGCATTTTTCTTTTTCCCGATGTTATCTGAACCACAGAATGGGCATACCGAGGTGTTTTCGATCTCCTTTTTTGAAAAAACGACCAGCTTAGGCACGGTTTCTTTTACACTGTCAAGAATTGCCAATGCTCTGTTTACATCTTCAGAAAACACCTGTAGTTTGATTCCACCTACAGCATTGGAGTAGAAATTGTAAACCTGAACTGTTGTCTCATCTTTGAGAAAGGTCTCTATCCCTTCGGATTCCAATTTTCCTCTTTCTACATATACCTCATGTGGATAGGTGTAAGTTTTAATGGTAATAAGTTGCTCCATAATGTGTTATATAATAAAAGATTAAGGCATCGGGTCGCGGATCAGCGCATCGACCAGCCGTTGTTCATACTGTCCGCTTTGTGGGTCGTATATCCCAAAACCGGAGTTCCACTCCCAATAGGCCCAGCTGAAGCCCTGCTGCCCGAACCAGCGGGCGAGGAACCGTGTCCACCTGACCCGCGAATCGAGATCGGCACGCGAATAGGCGCCGAACTCACCCACATGCACCGGAATCTTCTTTTCACCGGATAGCCGGATGACTGCCTTGAAATCTTCTTCCACCGCCTGCCGCTCGAACTCCGTATCGCGCCATTGCGTACCCAGCCAGGCTTCAGAGCCTTCAACCCAGTCGGCTCCCTGGTGGGTAAACTGGAACGGGTTATAGTAATGGACGGTAAGAATAAGCTGCGGATCGTTGGGAATCTCCAACGCTTGCAGTCCGCCTACCCCGCCCCACTCTGCCGTGCCGATCAGCACGCAGCGTTTGGGGTTGGTCTCACGGATCACCTGCAGCGCCTCGGCCAGATAGTCGTTCCACAATTCGGCCGTAAGCTTATCGTGCGGCTCGTTCAGGATCTCGAACAGCAGGCTGTCGGGATAATCCCTGAAATGACCGGCAATCTGCGCCCACTGCGAAAGAAACCGGGCCTTCTCCCCGGCAGGGTTGGCCATGAGCGCATCGTGGTGGTGCATGTTGATGATGACATGCAGCTTCTGCTTCAGCGCTTCATCGACCACCGATTGAATGGTCTGCAAAAATTTGGGCTCAATGGTGTAGGGCGCCGACGACATGCTGCGGTCGTCCCGCTCCCAGCGGATGGGAATGCGCACGTGGGTAAAGCCCAGGCCGGCAATCCGCTTCAGGTCGGCAGGATCGAACGGCGATTGCCACGAGGGCATCGCCTCAAACGTGTTGCCGATGTTGATTCCTTTTCCCAGGCGGGCATTGATCTCAGCGGCACTCGCCCAGGTTCCTGTTTCTTCCGGTTCCGGTGTCACGGGCTGGCTGTTGCAATACTGAAACAGAAAAAGATAGATGGCAAGGAGAAAAATAGACTTTTTCATGATGCAGCGATTATTTAAAACAATATACAAACGTACAAAAAAATATAATCCTGAATAAGTCCTTTTGTTGAAAATCGACCACCCACAATGAGATCACCCTGCTCAGGCTAATTCCCGGTTAACTACTCCTCATTTCATTCCGACAACAGGGGATATTCTTTATAAAGTCGCAACAATGAAAGGGTTTCACTCCTGAGTTTCGTCCGGACAAATTTTTTCATTTCATCATCCATCAGCTCCCCGAGACCGAACAATAACTTCCGGTCTTGAACCTTCTCAAGCAGATCGATGCATTTTTGCAGATATTGATCGAGAGGAATTTGCATTCGGTTTTCAACAGTACTCTTGCTGAGGGGCGTTTTTCGCTGCATAAAGAACCAACTGTCAAAAATATCACGGCTGGTAACTTCACTACGGTCCAGCAATGTACATAGTTTATGGGCAAACATATAAGGCGCAGCCATCACTTTCATCTCAATTCCCAGTAAATTTTTGATTTCATATCGATCATTCCACTGCCGATTGGAAATTTCAACTTTCAACTTACGTTCACCATAACCATAATTCAAAACAATTAACGGACCATAGAATTTCATAGCTTCATCATGTATAGCACCGTACTTCAACAATATTGCGCGAACTTTCTCGTACACCTGTTTTTCTTTTCCGGTATCAAGAAGATTAAAATCGAGATCGATCGAAAACCTTGGCAAATCGTAAAAGAACATGAGAGCTGTTCCCCCTTTGAAGCCGAGAGAGGGGGCAATCTCAATGTCTGTGTAGATATCTTTCAATATCTGAAGCAGAAAAAATTTGTGTTTGTTTAGATCAACCATAGTTGAGAATTTTATTGACCCGCTCAGTCAATGCTTTTGAATGATAAATAGGTAACAATTTATAAACAAGAGTTTTGTCCAACGGGGTCAGGTTATCGAAATAAAAATCCCCATTCAGGTAAAGTGTGTCCAGAAAAGCTCGTTCAACTGTGGCCTTGTTGATGTTTCGCTCTCTGTTTATCCCACGGGTGTCGACCATAATCTCCCCTTTTATCTTGCGATAGGAGAATGTACGTTCTTCAATCTCAACCGTCCGGCTGAGATAGGAGACGGAGGTGATTCGGGAATCAAATTGAAAAACGACCCCTGCTTCCTGCAGAATATACGCTAACGAGATATAGGAGGGAGTGTAAAGCTTGCACGCCAGTTCTTCGGGATTGTAACCCTTCTTTACATAAATGCCTTTCCGTGGCCTCAACAGTTTGCCTCTCCCCACGTAATAGTGTATCTTTTTGTTCAGGCTTTTGAAATCGCTCTCGCCGACAAGCATGGCAATATCATTCAGCGTAAACACCGTTCGCCGATCATTGTATAGCGTGAAGAGGATATCATTGTTTTGTGAACTGTACATTACAATATTTCGTATGTTTAGTTCACAAATATAATAATTGTATTTGATATCCGCATCTTTCCCAACAATTAATTCACACAAATTAAAATTTCACCTCCATCAGCTGGATATCCGATAAAATGACGCGTGTGTTTCCGGCATTACCCATCGAGAAGACGATGCGTGCCTGCGGATCGGTGTGCGCGGATGTAAACACGAGATTGTAGGTTGAATGGTTCTTGTTGATGGAAACAGACTGATTGCCGTAGGCTGTCCAGGGATCTGAATTCTTTGAGATCGCAACATCCAGGTTTCTGTTGTCGCTGTCGGGGGATGAGGCGTTGAAGCGCAACCGGTATGTTTTTCCCTGTTCAATGCTGATGCCCGTCTTAATCAGCTGAATATGCCACCCTGCTGTTCCGGGTCTGGTGATGGTGACGGTGACCTTGTCGTTCGCAATGGCCATGACAGACTGTGCCGATGCATCGTTGTTGATCAGGAACCAGCCGTCGCTCTGTCCGCCGGAAAAATTGCTGCTGTAAAAAGGTACATACTCCGGGACGTAGGGTTCGGGCATGGGATCCTTGATCAGCGCGTCAACGAGCCGTTGTTCGTAGCGACCGCTATGCGGATTATATATCCCGAAACCGGAGTTCCACTCCCAGTAGGCCCAGCTGAAGCCCTGTTGCCCGAACCATCTGGCCAGGAAACGCGTCCACCTTACCCGCGAATCGATATCGGCACGCGAATAGGCACCAAACTCACCCACGTGCACCGGGATATTCTGCTCGCCGGCCAACCGGATGGCAGCCTTGAAATCTTCTTCCACCGCCTGCCGCTCGAACTCCGTATCGCGCCATTGCGTACCCAGCCAGGCATCGGATCCTTCAACCCAGTCGGCTCCCTGGTGGGTAAACTGAAATGGGTTGTAGTAATGGACGGTAAGAATAAGCTGCGGATCATCGGGTATTTCGAGTGATCTCAGTCCGCCTACCCCGCCCCACTCTGCCGTGCCAATCAACACGCAGCGTTTGGGGTTGGTCTTGCGAATCACCTGAAGCGCTTCTTTCGCATAATCGTTCCACAAAGCAGGAGTGAGCTTGTCGTGTGGCTCATTCAGAATTTCAAACAACAGGCTGTCTGGATAATCCTTAAAATAATCGGCTATCTGATTCCACTGCGAAAGAAACCGGGCTTTTTCCCCGGCAGGGTTGGCCATCAGCGCATCGTGGTGGTGCATGTTGAGGATGATGTGCAGCTTCTGCTTCAGCGCTTCATCAACCACCGACTGAATGATTTTCATGAAGTCGGGGCGAATGGTATAGGGCGGCGATGACATGCTGCGGTCGTCCCGCTCCCAGCGGATGGGAAGGCGAACGTGGGTAAAGCCCAGGTCGGCAATCCGCTTCAAGTCGGCAGGATCGAACGGAGACTGCCACGACGGCATCGCTTCAAACGTGTTGCCGATGTTGATTCCTTTACCCAGCCGGGCATTGATCTCAGCGGCGCTCGCCCAGGTTCCTGTTTCTTCCGGTTTTGGATCCGTACCCGGTTGGCTGTTGCACTGCTGAAAGAGGAAAAGAAAGATTGCAAGGAGGAAAATACTCTTTTTCATCAAATCATATTTTTTATGAGTTCGTTCTCTGGTTTGAAATACGATCTCGGTTATTTGCCGGGGTACATGCAGGGCTTATTCAATTTTGATACTTTTACATCATCTTTACAACCCATATGCAAACATACAAAATTTACAACAGGATTGCTGGTTTTCATATATTGAATTTTAGTATGTTAAACACATTATTTCGATTTCATGGATGTTTTTTGCGGTAAATTGCAAACAAATGTGAACCGGTTATTCCGGGAAATGTAACGAATCAACTTTTTAAAGGGGATCATAAACATTGACCGGCCCATGGTTGTTTATTGCGGTATGAGACAATTTATCCCCATTCTCTTCCTCGTCATCACGCTGGGCCTCGTGGCCGCGGCGGTATACTACCTTTCCAGGCGGTTCGCACTCTTCTTCCCGACTCCGGGAATGAAGGGCTGGGTATGGATCTTCTCCCTGGGACTGGCTTTCGCTTTCGTGGGGTCGATCGGGTTCAGCGAGCTGACGAACCAGTTCGTGGCAGCATGGTCGCTGGTGGGTTCCATCCTGCTGGGCGCCTTTGTCCTCCTGCTGCTGTCGCTCGCGGTGACCGACCTGATACACCTTC
This sequence comes from Porphyromonadaceae bacterium, assembly GCA_003517675.1. GTDB lineage: Bacteria > Bacteroidota > Bacteroidia > Bacteroidales > Dysgonomonadaceae > Proteiniphilum. The sequence continues at coordinate 8,542 of DPAC01000077.1, forward strand.
TCCTAAAGCTCTCCCCTGCCCTTCGCGGCTGGCTCACGGTGGGACTCACTATCCTGCTCACCGGCTACGGCGTCTGGAACGCCTACCACTTCCGGGTGAAGGAGGTGACCATTCCCATCAGGGGACTTACCAAAGAGATACGGGCGGTGCAGCTCACCGACATCCACCTGGGCAACTCACGCGGGAAGAAAGAACTGGAACGGATCGTGCGCATCACGAAGGAGCTGCGGCCGGAGATCATCTTCAACACCGGCGACTTGTTTGACAGCAAGACGCATTTCAATGGCAACAACGATGTGCTGGATCCCTTCCGGACAATCGGCGTACCGCACTACTTCGTGTTCGGCAACCACGACGAGCAGGTGGGGCTTACGCAGGTTTTGCGCCGCGTGAAGGAGAGCGGTGTCACGCTGCTGATGAACAGCGTGGCGCACTATAACGACCTGCAGATCGTGGGACTCAACAACATGGCGGCCGACAGCCAGTCGTTCGACATCCACGCCTCCAACGACAGCACCACGGTGCAGAGCGTGATGAAGAGCCTGGAGATAGACCCGGAACGGCCGCTGCTGGTGCTGCATCACCGCCCCGATGGAATCGCTTACATGGCGGAGGCAGGTGCCGACCTGCTCCTCACCGGACACACCCACGCGGGACAGATGTTCCCCTTCACCCTTATGGCCAAATGGATGTTCGGCTACAACAAGGGGCTGTATCAATACGAAGATATGAAAATTTATGTCTCCCAAGGTCTGGGCACCTTCTTCTCCCCCATCCGCTTCGGCACCCACAGCGAGATCACCCTGCTCCGGCTGGTGCCGGCAGGATCCATCCGCCTCAACTCACTCGGCTACCTGCCACAGCAGGAGAAAGAGGCGACAATCACTGCCAATGCTCCCACCTTTGTAGTGAAAGATGCAGAGACAAACGAAACCCTGTACAGCGGAAAGACATCCGGCCCCTTCTACCAGGAAGATATACGCCAGGAGGTGATGATGGCCGACTTCTCGGCGCTGCAGCGCACCGGCAGCTACTAATGGGGATGCAACGGCACCCTGGCCCGGCTACCTGGTGGGCGGCGGACACAGCGCTACCGACTGGGTGGATAATGAACAGCCATGAGAAGACACCTCTGCGGATGTATCTTCTTTTTTGTAATTAGCCTCAGGTTGATTCAAACCATTTGCATTATTTTCATTACTTTTGCATCTCAAGTGAAATCAATGGAATCAAACAACAATCAAATATTGCACTACACCATGCAGGCCGGACTGGTGTTGGGAATCTTCTGGGTGTTCAAGTACCTGTTCGTGATCTTCGGTGAGCTGCACCCGCTGATCAGCTTCACCGGGACGATCCTGGGTATCGGCACCCCACTGCTGCTCTTCTATTCCCTGGTAAAGTACAACCGCGAAGGGACGAACGGCGAGATGCGCTTCGGCCAGGGGATCCAATTCTCCATTTTGCTCTTCTTTTTCGCCTCTCTGCTGGAGTCCCTGATTGTGCTGCTGCATGTGAAGTGGATCGATCCGCTCTTTATCGGCAGCATCTATGATGCCATGATGGAGATGGCCTCACAGTTGTCCATCGGCAAGGAGCTGACGGCACAGCTGGCCGAGCAACCACTGCCGGGAGCGGTCACCTACGTCTTCAGCAACGTGATCATGGCCAATGTCTTTCTGGGACTGATCTTATCGCTCTTCATCGTCCCCGCTGCCATGCACTTCAAAAGAAAAGAAACAGCATAACAGAGACACAAGCATATGGATATATCAGTTGTCATACCGTTATACAACGAAGAGGAGTCTCTGCCTGAGTTATATCGCTGGCTCCGCCGCGTGATGGAGGAGCAGGGCTACAGCTATGAGATCATCTTCGTGGATGATGGCAGCACCGATGGCTCCTGGGAGGTGATCCGGCAGCTCAGCAACGAGTCAGACAAGGTGAAAGCGATCAGGTTCAGGCGCAATTATGGCAAGTCTCCCGCGCTTCACTGCGCCTTCGGGAAAGCACAGGGCGACGTGGTGGTCACCATGGATGCCGACCTGCAGGACAGCCCCGACGAGATACCGGAGCTCTACCGCATGGTCCGCGAGGAGGGTTACGACCTGGTTTCCGGCTGGAAGAAGAAACGGTACGACGCCAGGATTACCAAAAACCTCCCATCGAAGCTGTTCAACGCTACCGCACGCAGGGTGTCGGGCCTCAAGCTGCACGACTTCAACTGCGGGCTGAAGGCCTACAAGAGCGCACTGGCCAAGGACATAGAGATCTACAACGACATGCACCGCTACATCCCCATACTGGCCAAGAATGCCGGATACCGTAACATCACCGAGAAAGTGGTGAAGCACCAGGCACGCAAGTATGGCAGGAGCAAGTTCGGTGCCAACCGATTCGTGAACGGCTACCTCGACCTGATGACGCTCTGGTTCCTGAACCGCTTTGGCAGGAAGCCGATGCACATCTTCGGGCTCTGGGGCAGCCTGATGTTCCTGGCCGGCTTCGTGGCTGTGATCCTGGTGGGAGCGATGAAGCTCTACGATATGCACCACGGGAACCCTTACCGACTGGTGACCGAGTCACCCTATTTCTACATCTCCCTCACCATGATGATCCTGGGAACACTGCTGTTCCTCGCCGGATTCCTGGGTGAGCTGATATCGCGAAATTCACCGGAACGGAATCATTACAGGATTGAAGAAGAGATTTAAAACGGATCGCTGATCGTAAAAAAAATGATGCACACAAGAACAACATACCTGCTGCTGCTCACCATCCTCCTGTTCTCCTGCAACGGAAGTGAGAACAAGAAAGCGTATATCTATCATCAGGAGCAGGGTGAGATTTTTCACACCGGCTTCCATATCAAGTATGCCTACAGCAGATCGCTGCGAGAGGAGATCATGGCCGAACTGGAGCGCTTCGACCAGTCGCTCAATCCCTTCCGGGAAGATGCCATCATCACGAAGGTAAACCGCAACGAACCGGTGAAGCTCGATACTTTCTTCCGTAACGTCTTTGACCGGTCGCAGGAGATCTCCCGGAAGACTGACGGCAAGTTCGACATCACCATCTCTCCGCTGGTCAACGCCTGGGGCTTTGGCTTCGCCAATATGGACAGCATTAACCCGGCAATCATCGACAGTCTGAAACAGTTTGTGGGTTACGAAAAGATCACCATCGATACGGAGGGGAATATCGTGAAAAGCGACCCGCGCATCACCCTCAATACCTCAGCGATCGCCAAGGGTTATGCCTGCGATGTAGTGGGTGACTTGCTGGAACGGCACGGCATCGAAAACTACATGGTGGAGATTGGCGGTGAAATCACTGCCCGGGGGGTGAACGACAAAGGGGAGTGTTGGCGCATCGGCGTGGAGAAACCCATCGACGACAACTTTGGCATACAGCATGAGCTGCAGACTATCCTCTCTCTCTGCGACAAGGCGCTGGCTACCTCGGGTAACTACCGCAACTACTATATAAAGGATGGAAAGAAGTATGCCCACACCATCGATCCGCAGAGTGGTTACCCCTCGCAAACAGATATCCTGGGTGCCACTGTGATTGCCGACGACTGCATGACGGCCGATGCATTTGCCACCGCTTTCATGACGATGGGCATCGAAAAATCGAAAGCGGTGGCGGCCACCGTTCCCAGCCTGGACTACCTCTTCATCTACGAGATGGCGGACGGATCGTTTGGCACGGTACAATCGGAGGGTTTTGAACAGTTTATCACAGACTAACCAAGGCAACAAGACCTCCAAAACAACCCTTGAAATGAATACCTGCAAGAAAATAGAGAGCAGTTTACAGGAGAGATACGCTATGCAAACCATAAACCAGATCATTCCCATGACACTGGCAGAGGAGAAAGAACGGGTGATTAGCTACACCCACTCCAACAGCCCCTACGGTGGACTGCTGATCGGCTCTACGACACAGGGGATCTGCTTTGTCGGTTTCGGCGAAAAGATGCCGCTGCTAGGTGAACTGAGGAAACGATATCCCAACGCACAACTCACTGCCGGTGAGGAGTCTCTCCACAGGCAGGCACTCGCACTGATCGGGACTCCACACAAACAGGACAGGCTCCCGCTCCATGTGAAAGGCACCTCTTTCCAACTGGCCGTATGGCAGGAGTTGCTACGAATTCCCTGCGCTGAGACAATCAGCTATGGCGATCTAGCACAACGCATCGGTCGTCCCGA
>DPAC01000059.1 GCA_003517675.1 Porphyromonadaceae bacterium
CGCGAATTGCTGATAGAAACAAAAGGGATTGTCAGTAGTAAGTGAAAGGGGAACGAAAAGCGTTTCATGGTCGGGTGATCGAAACGTTTTTTTTGTATTATCTTTGTGTTTTATTTGCTGTCTGTTTTTGATTGTCTGTCTGCATGTCACGGAAATTGCCTGCAGGATTTTACGTTGTGTAATTATATGAACCAGGCGACAGGAATAGCAGATATTTCAAATGATCTTAATGGATAGAATGGTAACAATATTGGGCATAGAATCTTCCTGTGACGATACTTCGGCTGCGGTGATCCGCGACGGGGTCATCCGCTCGAACGTGATTGCCGGGCAGGCGGTACACGAACGATATGGGGGCGTGGTGCCCGAGCTGGCGTCGCGGGCGCATCAACAAAATATCATTCCGGTGGTGCATGATGCCCTGAAACAGGCAGGAATCACCAAGGAAGAGGTGTCGGCAGTGGCTTTTACCCGGGGACCCGGTTTGCTGGGTTCACTGTTGGTGGGCACCTCGTTTGCGAAAGGTTTTGCCGCAGCACGCAATATTCCCCTGATCGAGGTGAATCACTTGCAGGCACATGTGCTGGCTCACTTCATTAAGGAAGATGAAAACGATGCCAATCAGCCCTCCTTTCCGTTTCTTTGCCTGTTGGTATCGGGCGGCAACTCGCAGATCATCCTGGTGAAATCGCACAGCGAGATGGAGATCATCGGGCAGACCATCGACGATGCGGCGGGTGAAGCATTCGACAAATGTGCCAAGGTGATGGGGCTGGGCTATCCCGGGGGACCGGTGGTCGACCGGCTTGCGAAATTGGGCAACCCGGAGCGGTTCTCCTTCAGCAAACCGCGCATCGAAGGCTATGATTATAGCTTTAGCGGACTGAAGACATCGTTTCTTTATTTCCTGCGTGATGCGTTAAAAAAGGATCCCGACTTCATCGAAAAAAACAAGAACGACCTCTGCGCTTCGTTGCAGAAGACCATCGTCGATATTTTGATGGATAAGCTTTATCTGGCAACCAGAAATTTAGAAATCAAGGAAGTCGCCGTGGCCGGAGGGGTCTCTGCCAATTCGGGATTGAGAAACGCATTTGAAGCATACAGCCGCAAATATGGCTGGAAGATTCATATTCCCAGGTTTGCTTATACCACAGACAATGCTGCCATGGTAGCCATTACCGGTTATTTCAAGTATTTGAACGGGGAGTTTGCCGCTCCCAACGTGGCTCCCTACGCAAGGGTGTCTATTTAACAGTAAATTAATAATTAACCATATATTATGTTAGAAAGAGAGCATCCTCAAGTGGAGGAGAACAAGAAGAGTCTCAATTTTATTGAACAGATTGTTGAAAACGATTTGAAGGAGGGTAAGAACGGTGGACGCATACAGACCCGCTTTCCACCGGAACCCAACGGCTACCTGCACATCGGGCATGCCAAGGCCATCTGCATTGATTTCGGCATTGCCCAAAAATATGGCGGCATCTGTAACCTTCGCTTCGATGATACCAATCCTGTCAAAGAGGATGTGGAGTATGTGGACTCCATCATGGAGGATATCAAATGGCTGGGCTACGAGTGGGGCAATGTTTTCTATGCTTCCGACTACTTCCAGCAACTGTGGGATTTCGCCGTGAAACTGATCAAGGAGGGCAAGGCCTATGTCGATGAACAGTCGGCCGAGGAGATCGCCCGCCAGAAAGGGACACCCACTCAGCCCGGAACACACAGTCCCTATCGCGACCGCCCCGTTGAAGAGTCGCTCGAACTCTTCGAAAAAATGAACAGCGGGGAAATACCCGAAGGGAAGATGGTGCTGCGTGCCAAAATAGATATGGCTTCATCGAACATGCATTTTCGGGATCCCATCATCTACCGGGTGATCCATCTCGCACATCACCGTACCGGAACCCAATGGAAAGCTTATCCGATGTACGACTTCGCCCACGGACAGTCTGACTACTTCGAGGGGGTGACGCACTCGCTTTGCACACTCGAGTTTGTGGTGCACCGACCACTCTACGACTGGTTCATTGATCAGCTGGCCGAGGGTGACTACCGCCCCCGTCAGATCGAGTTCAACCGCTTGAACCTCACTTACACGGTGATGAGCAAGCGCAAGCTCCTCCAACTGGTGCAGGAGAAGCTGGTGTCGGGCTGGGACGACCCACGCATGCCCACCCTCTGCGGGATGCGCCGCCGCGGCTATACACCACAGGGGATTCACAACTTCATCGACCGGATCGGCTACACCAAGTATGACGGCATGAACGATATCTCCCTTCTCGAACACGCCGTGCGAGAGGATCTCAACAAACGCGTGATGCGTGTCTCAGGAGTGATAGACCCGGTGAAGCTGATCCTTACCAACTACCCTGAGGGGCAGGTGGAGGAGATGGAGGCGATCAACAACCCGGAGGATGAGTCGATGGGCTCCCGAAAAGTCAAGTTTACCCGTGAGCTCTGGATCGAACGGGATGACTTCATGGAGGAAGCACCCCAGAAATATTTTCGCCTCACACCAGGCAACGAGGTACGCCTCAAGAATGCCTATATCGTGAAATGCACCGGTTGCAAAAAAGATGAACTGGGCAACGTCACCGAGGTCTATGCCGCGTATGACCCCCAGAGCCGCAGCGGTATGCCCGAAGCCAACCGCCGCGTGAAAGGCACCATCCACTGGGTATCGGTTCCCCACAGTCTCGATGCGGAGGTGCGGCTTTACGACCGTCTCTTTATGGTTGAGGATCCCTCAGCTGAAAAAGAGAAAGATTTCCGTGAGCTGATCAATCCCGATTCGTTGATCGTCAAAGCGGGTTGCAAGGTGGAAGCGTACCTCAAGGATGCAAAACCGCTCGAGAGCTTCCAGTTTCAGCGCATTGGCTACTTCAACGTAGACAGGGATAGCACCGAGGGCAAGCTGGTGTTCAATCGCACCGTGGCACTGAAAGATTCCTGGAAGAAGCAGAACGGTTGAACAGGAGAAAAAAATGGCAACAATTCAATAATCCGAAACATAAGCATATGGAAGAGAATGAAACCGATATCACGGCCCTGGTGGAGAAGTACGAACAAATGCGCGCACTCGGCAGGAACATCTACTTCGATGCTGATGAGTTCGCCTTACTGGCGGAGTATTACAATGCTGAAGGAGATAACGATGAAGCAGAACAGCTGATCCGTGAGGGGCTCCGGATGCATCCCGGTAGCTCCGCACTGATGTTGTTGCGGGCAAAGACACTGGTCTTCGCGGAGCTGTACGAAGAGGCACTTGACTACCTGCGACTGATATCTGATGAGGGTGGGGTGGAACATGCCCTGCTCCGTATTGAGTCGTTGTTGCACCTCGATCGATACGAAGAAGCGGATCAGTTGATCAATGAGACACTGGAGCTGGACCTGGTAATGGATGACCGCTACTATTTCATTACCGAAACAGCATACTTGTTAAACGATGTAGATAAGTTTGACCGTGCGATCACTTTTCTTGAAGAAAGCATGAAGATCGATGATGCCAATATCGATGCCATTGTTGATCTGGCCTACGCCTATGAGATGAAAGGTGACCTGGAGAAAGCAATAGAACAGAACAACCGCCTGCTGGACATTGATCCCTACTCCTACGATGCGTGGGTCAACATTGGCAAGCTCTACTCCATGAACAGAGCGTATGACAAGGCAATTGATGCATTCGATTTTGCCCTTACCATCAACGAAGATGATCTTTCAGTGATGAAGATGAAAGCACTCTCGCTCTACCTGAATGACAACACGTCCGAAGCAGTATCCATCTTCGAGAAGTGCCTGCAACAGACCCCTGATGATGAGACCCTCTACGACTCACTGTTCGAAGCCTACGAGGTGATGGAGCAATATGATGAGATGATGAAGCTGATCGATAAGAAAGAGGCACTCTTCGGTAGCGAGGGCATCCTGGTAAAACGTGCTCTTGTGCATCTCAGCCGTGAGGAGATCGACCAGGCAAAGGAGCTTTTTGAACAGATTCCCGAAGGTGAAAAGGAGAGCCTCGACTATTACATGCTGGAGGGAGAGCTGGCATTTTATGACAACGACCTCAAACGGGCTGAAGCAGCTTATATGAAAGCGGCACTCATCTCCGAGGAGAATGAGGAGATCTTTGACCGGCTCGCCAACATCAGCCTGGCACAGGAGAAATTCGAACAGGCTGCGGCATACCTCGAAGAGCTGCTTGAGATAGACCCCGAGTTTCCCACTGCAAAATCGAGACTGGCCTTTATCCGGTTTGAAATCGGCTCCAAAGAACCGTTCGACGAGATCATGGCACAGTTCTCCGATGAGGAACTGCGTGCCCTGCTCAGCCTTATCTCCGGTAGCAGTGAGGAGGAGTATATCAATTACAGCCGTGAAAAGATGCTCACGCGCCTGAATGAAGCACGTGAGAACCGTGTGCTCTTCAAGAACATCAAATACTGAGCGGGACAGCTATTCCTGAATAGTAGGCGGCGACGCTTGAAAAAAATGTTTTATTTCGTACTTGCTGACACCCGATTATTTCTGCAGATCATCCAGTCACAGTGATTTGTAAAATTGTAATTCATGACGCAACTGTGAGATCTCCGATTGCAATGCCCGCACTCTTTGCAGCATATGACGGAGTGCATCGATACCCTCCACATTGATATCCATCTCATAATGCCATCTGATAAACTGTTCCAGGTCGGAGAGATCATCGAATTCAATAAAGCGCTCCTCGTCCTGATCAATGACCCGTATCAGGCCTACCTCATGAAGGGATTCAATAAATGACTCTTCCACCTCGTAAATCCTCAGGCACTCGCTATATTGTAATCTGTTCCCGTTCATTGTTTCCTTATTTTAGATAATTGGGTGAATAACTCTTTCTCTCTCTCCGAAAGATGTTCGGGTAACTGCACCTTCAGCGTCACATACAGATCACCGAAGTGTCCCTCTTTTTTATATACCGGGAATCCTTTGCCTTTCAGTCGCAATTTTGTGTTCGGCTGAGTACCTGGTTTGATGGTCATTTTCACCTGCCCATCGAGCGTGTGAATCATCACTTCCCCTCCCAAAACCGCTGTGTAGAGGTCTATTGTGGCTTCCGTGTAGAGGTCGTCGCCCAGGCGTTTAAATTCAGGATCCTCCTCAATTCTGAAAGTAATATAGAGATCGCCATTGGGACCACCGTTCACTCCCGGCTGTCCATATCCCGGCAGTTTGATCTTCTGTCCGTCGGAAACACCTGCAGGAATAGTGATGCGCACATTTTTACCATTTATTGCCAGAGTTTGCTGATGCGTCTGACTGGCCTGGCGGAGCGTCAGGTTCAGTTCTGCATTGTAATCGGCTCCTTTGTATTTGCGGCGCCTGCCGGCAGAGCTGCCGGACCTCTGTCCAAAGCCACTGCCGAACATGGAGTGGAAAAAGTCAGAGAAATCGTCGTCCGAAAAATCACCTTCGGTATAGAAGGTCTGACCTTCCGGATTGCCCCATTGGTACTGACTCCTTTGCCGCTGATACTGCTGTTGAGCCTTCTCATACTCCTCCCCATGTTTCCAGTTCTCACCGTACTTATCATATTTGGCACGTTTCTCCGGATCGCTCAACACCTCGTGGGCCTCATTCAGTTCCTGAAACTTCTTATGTGCCTCCCGGTCGTTAGGGTTCAGGTCGGGATGCAGCTTGCGCGCCAGCTTGCGATAAGCCTTTTTGATCTCTTCCGCCGATGCATTCCGGTCGACTCCCAGAATCTTGTAATAATCAATGTATGGCATTTTCCTGTGTATCGTTTTGTATCAGATTGGCATCCTGAAGACGTTTGCTACGCACAAGATGCACCACGGAATTAACAACTGTTTTTTTAAATTGTTCACCTGCCTGCCAATGCAACAGGGAAGGACTGATAACTTTAGGAATCAGATCATATGCATCATCTGTAACGGTACCTGACCTTCTTGCCTTCCTGGGGTTTTCAACCGTATGAAGAGTTACGGATATTCTTTCAAATTTATTCGTGAACATATTTCTATTTATAATGTTTATAAATAAATTTCAAATATAACACAAAAGAAAAGGAATAAAAAATATGGAAAAAACAATGAAAGCAGCACGCTTATATGAATTGGGGAAACCTCTTGTAATAGAAGAGGTTCCGATACCGGAATTATCGGATGACGATGTATTGGTAGAAGTAAAAGCTACATTTGTAGCGCCATCAACGAATGATATTCTAAATCCGGGCGGCAATTTTATTCGCCCAGCGTTACCGGCTATTTTTGGTTCCGATGCTGTTGGCATCATTTCTAAATTAGGGAGCAAAGTAAGAGGATTAGAAGAAGGTCAGAAAGTCTGGGTCAATTCGCTCCTTTATGATAAGACGGATGAATACGCATTGATGGGCCGGGAAGGATTGAGTGATTCGATGGCTTTCCAGGGCATGTTCACTTTTAATCCGAACAACGTCCGTCTTTTAGATGAATATCAAGGCGCCTTTGCCCAATATGTAAAAGCACCCTCAACAAATGTGACAATCTTACCGGATAATTTTCCTCTTGAACAGGCAGTCCGTATTGGTTACCTGGGAACAGCATATCAGGCTTTGAAATATGCCAATGTTCATTACGGTTCAACCGTATTGATTAACGGTGCTACCGGAACCGTAGGTACAAGCGCTGTACTGCTGTCTTTAGCAATGGGTGCGACAAAAATAATTGCTGTAGCCAATAAAAAAGAGCGCTTGGAAAAAATCAGGCAGATCAATCCGTCGGTTATTTCCACCTTGTCACTCCTTGATGGAGATGTGACCGGCAAGATAAGAGAATTGACAAACGGCAAAGGTGCCGAGTCATTTGTTGATTGCCTTCAGTACGTTGATACCCAGTCAACTCATCAATGCCTATATGCAGTTAAAAAAGGAGGGACTGCTGTATTTGTTGGCGGGGCAACCGGAAATATCAATATTCCTTACGGTTTTCTTTTAGGAACTGAAATAAAGATAACAGGGTCATTATGGTTTCATCATTTTGAAGCAAATGAAATGGTTAACCTGGCTCAATCCGGTTTGCTAAATTTAAATTTGTTCGATGTGAAAACCTTTTCACTTGACGAGATTAACGAAGCTGTTGCGCTTGCAGGATCAAGATTAGGAGGATTAACCACAGTAATGATAAAAATCTAACAATTTCTTTGGATCTGATCAAATAATCAAAAAGTAAAAAAAATGGCAAAAATGAGAGCAATGCAGGTAAAAAAGGCCGGTGAGGATTTTCAATTGGTTGAGATTCCGGTACCGGAACCGAAAGAAAATGAAGTACTGATAAAAGTAGAAGCCTGTGGAATTTGTCACAGCGATGCAATCGTAAAAGAAGGATGGTACCCAAATCTACCATATCCTTTAGTCCCTGGCCATGAAGTAATCGGCACAATCACGGAAGTCGGGAAAAATGTGAAGTCCTGGCAAACAGGTCAACGGGTAGGCGTGGGCTGGCATGGCGGCCATTGTTTTGAATGCGAACCTTGTCGCCGGGGCGACTTCATCAATTGTGTCAATGGAAAAGTACCCGGAATAAATTACAACGGCGGTTATGCAGAATATATGTGTGCACCGCAAGATGCACTGGCTTTGGTTCCCAACGAATTAAATTCGGAAGAAGCCGCCCCTCTTCTTTGTGCCGGCATCACAACGTATAATGCGTTAAGAAACAGCGGTGCTAAACCGGGCGATACGGTGGCCATACAAGGTATTGGTGGTTTGGGACATCTGGGCGTTCAATTTGCGAGTGCTGCCGGTTACAGAACAGTGGCAATTTCTCACGGAAGTGAAAAAAGAGAATTGGCACTCAAACTCGGTGCAGACATATACATTGATGCAAGTAACACCAATGCGGCAGAAGAGCTACAAAAAATTGGCGGAGCTGACATTATTTTGGCCACTGCGCCAAACAGCAAAGTTATTTCGGAAATAACAAACGGTTTGAAACAACGTGGTAAATTAATCATTGTGGCTGCAGCAAACGAGCCCATGGAAGTTATCCCGTTCACGCTTATTTCCGGTAAAACAATTCAAGGATGGCCTTCAGGAGATGCAAAGGATTCTGAAGATACCATGAATTTTTCGGTATTGAAAAATGTGCGTCCTCAAATTGA
>DPAC01000070.1 GCA_003517675.1 Porphyromonadaceae bacterium
CGGGATTGCAAATGAGAAAAGCATCACCGGCAGGAGAATTTGCCAGAATAGAGGGCGATAGATGGTGCCGAAGTAGGTGTATAGAAAAAGGAGCATCACCCCGTAGGTGGGCATCAGCAAGGGTTGGAATATGGTGGAGATTATATGAGCAATCGTTTTCATCCTGATGGGGTTCCTTTCAATGGGGTTCCTTTTGATAAACCCACAAAGTTACATTTTTTTTCTCAAACGGGAGACAGGAATATTCAGTTGCTCCCGGTATTTTGCAACGGTACGACGGGCGATCAGGTACCCTTTTTCGTTGAGGATCCGCGTAAGCTGGTCGTCGGTCAACGGTCGCTTAGGATTTTCACCTTCGATGCTCTCCTTTAGAATCATCTTCACTTCTCGAGATGAAATATCCTCACCCTCTGAAGTTTGCATCGCTTCTGAGAAGAAATACTTCAGCGGGTAGATGCCGTTGTTGGTTTGCACATATTTGCTGTTGCTCACCCGTGAAACAGTAGAGATATCGAACCCGGTCTTTTCGGCCACATCCTTGAGCACCATCGGCTTGAGTTGTGATTCATCTTCGTTCAGGAAAAAGTCATACTGCAGGTTCACGATCGCCTCCATGGTACGCTGCAGGGTGTTTTGCCTTTGCTTCACAGCATCGATAAACCATTTAGCCGAATCAACCTTCTGCTTCATGAACAACATCGCCTGTTTATCGTCGGACGACATGCTCTCCCGGTTTTCCTGGTACCCTTTTAGCATCTCGTAGAAGCTGTTGTTCACTTTCAGGTTTGGAATATTGCTGTTGTTGAGCTGGATGGTCACCTGTCCGTTGTATGTATCGACCAGGAAGTCGGGGGTGATATTGTTCATGGCTGTTTGCAGAGTGCCTCCCACGGCGTTGCCCGGTTTGGGATTGAGTGAGGTGATCTCTTCAATTGCATTCCGAAGATCATCAGGTGTGATGTTCATCTGTTGGATGATTTTATCGAAATGCTTCCGGGAGAACGCTTCAAAATAATCGGTCAGGATGGCTTCCGCCAGTTTCACAGGTGCGGATGGCTCTTTCCGGGCCAGCTGCAGCAGTAGGCACTCCTGCAGATTGCGTGCTCCCACCCCAGCGGGATCCAACTCCTGTATCTCGTACAAGAGGTCTTCAAGTTGCAGAGGAGTCACCTCCAGTTGTTGCTGAAAGAGCAGATCGTCGGCGATGGCCTGCAGTTCACGCTGAAGGTAGCCATTTTCATCCAGGTTACCGATGATATAGGTGGCGATGGTATGGCGACGTTCATCCAGATTGAGTAGGCTGAGTTGCTCCAGGAGAGAGTCGGTCAGCGACTGGTCGTCGTAGTAGCTGATTTCGGCGAAACCCTGTTCGTTTGTACGATCTCTCTGACCGATGTGGTAGTCCGGGATATCCTCATCTGAGATGTAGTCGCCAAGCATGATCTCATCTTGTGTGATCTCATCTTCTTTCTCCTGTTCATTTCCATCGGGATCGTTCAACGGCTCATCGTTGTCGGTCTCCAGAGCCGGATTATCTTCCACCTCCTGCTTGATACGGTCTTCTACCTCTACGGTGTTCAGTTCCACCAGCTTGATCACCTGCATCTGGAGAGGAGAAAGCCGCTGAGTCTGTTTCAGTTCCTGTTGCTGTTTGAGCGCCATATTTGATGGGATATTTTGAAAGCAAAGATAGAGATTTCTCTTCCAAAAAACAATTCTCTGTGTGCCTCGCGAAACAGAATATGCGGTAGAGATGATTAAAATAGGGCTGCTTTATTCAGATTTAAAACTTTTTCTTACCTTTGAATCACTAAACAGAGATCGCAATGATATTCAAATTTCTTATTCTTTCCGATGAAGTGGAGGACTTCAAAAGAGAAATAACCATTGATGCAGATGCCACATTCCTGGAGCTTTACAGGGCGATTATTGAGTGCACCGGTTTCAGTGATCGTGAGATGGCCTCTTTCTTCTTGTGCGACAGCAAATGGCGTAAGGAGAAGGAGATCACCCTTGTGGAGATGGATACCTATTCCGATGAAGATTCTTTCATCATGGAGGAGTGTGTATTGAGTGATTTTCTGGAAGATGAGAAGCAGAAGATGATGTTTGTGTTTGATTACCTCACCGAAAGAGCACTTTATATAGAACTTTCAGAAATCATTCCCGGCAAGAGCCAGGATAAACCGCGCTGTACCCTCTCCGAAGGCGAAGCTCCCAGACAACAGATGAACCCAGAAGAGATTGGAACAGAATCTTTGTCGATCGATTTGGGTGAATCTTTCTACGGCGATGAGAGTTTTGACCTGGAGGAGCTGGATAAAGAAGGCTTTGAAGGATTGGACACGTTCAACACTGATCAGGGCGAAAATGATTTTCACTGACAGCGCTTCATCATGAAAACCCTGCTCGTGCTCCTTGGTCCCACGGGCGTGGGGAAGACCGAATGGAGCATCCGGCTGGCATCCGCACTGCAGGTTCCGATCCTATCGGCAGACTCACGACAGGTCTATCGTGGCATGCAGATCGCTACGGCAGCACCCACTGCTGATCAACTGCAGCGTGTACCCCATTATTTTGTAGGAAGCTTGTCACCTGAAACCTATTACAGTGCCAGCAGCTATGAGCAGGATGTGCTCTCGTTGCTGGAGGAGCTGTTTGAGCACCATCGGGTGGTGATTCTCTCAGGTGGTTCCATGATGTATATTGATGCGATCTGCAAGGGGATGGATGAGCTGCCCATCGTGGATGAGTCGCTGCGTCATGAACTACAGGAGCTTCACCAACGGGAAGGACTTGATCCCATCCGTCGACAGCTGAAATTGCTTGATCCGGTTTTTTATGGACAGGTGGATCTGAAGAATCCTCAGCGGTTGATTCATGCGCTGGAGATCTGTCTGATGGCAGGTAAGCCCTACTCCTCATTGCGTACCAATCCCGAAAGAGAGAGACCATTCCGCATCCTGAAGATCGGGTTCACCCGTGATCGCGCGGAGCTTTATGACCGCATCAACCAACGGGTGGAGAAGATGCTGGAGGAGGGTCTGCTGGAGGAGGCAAGCAGTTTTTACCCGCAGCGTCATCTCAATGCGCTCAACACAGTAGGCTATAAGGAGCTGTTTCGTTATTTCGACGGGGAGTGGTCACTGGAGAAGGCCATTGAAAAGATCAAGCAGCACACCCGCAACTATGCACGCAAGCAGCTTACCTGGTTCAAAAAAGATAAGGAGATTCACTGGATCAATCTCTCTGAGCAGGAGAGGGATGTGATGGCGGAGGTGATGCAATTGCTGGAACAGTCGCGATGAACATCTCCATTCCTTTGCGGAGCTTTCTATTTTAGCATAACTTTTCCCCGGCACTTGTTGGATAATTGAGATAAATGTGCTAATTTTGCGTCACCTTTCAGAGAGAGAAATAAAATTCTTCAGTAGCTCAGTCGGTTAGAGCATCTGACTGTTAATCAGAGGGTCGTTGGTTCAAGTCCAACCTGAAGAGCGGAGAGGTACAGTTTCTAAGGGTGAATAAATTCTTCAGTAGCTCAGTCGGTTAGAGCATCTGACTGTTAATCAGAGGGTCGTTGGTTCAAGTCCAACCTGAAGAGCGGAAAGACGAGTCGAGGGGCTCGTTTTTTGTTTTCAGCAATGTCACTTATTTTGGAGAACTTTTCC
>DPAC01000093.1:0-2455 GCA_003517675.1 Porphyromonadaceae bacterium
TCTTTTTCGAATTCGGGCACTTTCTCCAGGGGGATCTCTTTCATCAACCCGTGTGTGCCGCAATAGAGAATGGCTATCTGATGTTCCACACTCATCGGATGGTGTACCGGCTGCACCAGCAACAGCTCGTTCTTTTGGCCTTTGTCGATGGTCATGGCGGTCATTAAATCCATATCGCCCCCAAATTTGGTGAAAGCAGCCAACTCCTGATATTGGGCCTGATCAATTTTCAATGTTCCGGCCACTTTTTTCATTGCTTTGATCTGCGCATTTCCTCCGACGCGCGAGACGGAGATGCCCACGTTGATGGCAGGACGAATGCCTTTATTGTAGAGGTCGGTTTCCAGAAAGATCTGGCCGTCGGTAATGGAGATCACATTGGTGGGAATATAGGCAGTCACGTCACCCGCCTGGGTTTCTATGATGGGCAGTGCCGTCAGTGAACCCCCTCCTTTTGCCTTTCCCTTCAGGCTCTCGGGCAGGTCGTTCATGCTGGTAGCCACCTCTTCCTGTGAGATGATGTTTGCGGCCCGTTCCAACAACCGGGAGTGAAGGTAGAAGATGTCTCCCGGATAGGCCTCGCGACCCGACGGACGGCGCAGGATAAGCGATACTTCCCGGTAAGCGACAGCCTGTTTCGAGAGATCATCGAATACCACCAGGGCATGACGTCCCGTATCGCGGAAGTATTCACCGGCTGCAGCACCGGCAAAGGGTGCTATATACCGCATGGCGGCAGAGTCTGAACCGCTGGCAGAGATCACAATCGTATAGTCCATGGCTCCCTTTTCGGTGAGCGTTTTTACGATGGATGCCACGGAGGAACCTTTCTGTCCTATCGCCACATAAATACAATAAACAGGGTCTCCTTCCTCAAAGTTTTTTCGTTGGTTGAGGATGGTGTCTATGGCAATACTGGTCTTGCCGGTCTGCCTGTCGCCAATAATCAGTTCGCGCTGACCGCGACCGATGGGGATCATCGCATCCACGGCTTTTAAACCGGTTTGTAACGGCGTATTTACCGGCTGACGGAAGATAACGCCCGGCGCTTTCCGCTCCAGCGGCATCTCCAGCCTTTCACCTTTCACAGGCCCCTTCCCGTCGATCGGTTCGCCAATGGGATTGATCACCCTTCCGAGCAATCCTTCTCCCACAAAAATGGAGGCTACCCTTCCGGTACGTTTCACGATAAAGCCCTCTTTGACCTCACTGGAGGTGCCCAGGAGGATCGCTCCCACGTTATCTTCTTCCAGATTCATCACAATGGCCTGCATCCCGTTGTCGAACTCAAGCAATTCATTGGATTCCGCATTACGAAGTCCGAAGATGCGCACCACCCCGTCGCTGACACTGATAACAACGCCGGTTTCGTTATACTTCACATTGGTATCGATACCTTCCAGTTGCATGCGCAGCACTTTGGAGACTTCGCTTATTTTAATTGTATTGTCTGCCATTTTTACGATTGATTACAATGATTTCGGGTTGACCCTTCAATTTACTTCTGATACGGGTGAGCTCCCCCGATATGCTTGCATCCCATCTGTTGTCGCCCAGATTCAATATAAATCCGCCGATAATGTCGGGATCGACCACAGGATCAACTTCCAGCTTCCCGCCCACAATCTTTTGAATGTGACTGATAAAATGTTTCTCCCTTTCAGGGTCAATGGGAACAGCCGTGACGAGCTTTCCGTATTGAATGTGGTACCTTTCCCGGTACAATTCAATAAAACGAAGGGCAATATTCCGGATCATCTCCTCCCTTTTATTTTTCAGGATCAGGTCGATCATCTTATCGAGCGACGCCGGTATATGGTTGCCACAGGCGGTGACAATAATTTTTTTCTTGTCCTGCAACGCGATCGACGGATTTTCAATAGCACGGCGCAAGGGACGGGTTTGCATGAAAAGCTCCGAAAATATCTTCATGGCGGTGTACACCTCTTCCTGCTGTCCTGATGCAATGGCATATTCCAGCAAAGTGTGGGCATAGCGTGAAGAAATGAGTCCGGTATTCATCTCGTTTAGGATTTAGCAAGATCAATTTCGTCGAGTAAACGATCAATCAACGCCAACTGTGCTTCCTTTGTTCCCAGTTTTTCCCGCAGAATTTTCTCGGTAAGATTCAATGACAGGATAGCTGCTTCCTCCCGAATGGAAAGAAGTGCTTTTTCTTTCTCTGTCTCTATCTGTTTACGGGCCTCTTCAATCATTTTATCTGCCTCTTTGCGGGCGTCATTCCGGGCCTTCTCCATCATCTGGTCGCGCAAGAGCGATGTCTCCTTCAGGATGGTTGCCTGCTCCTGATGCGTACGGGCCAGCAACTCCTCACTGGTTTGTTTCACAGTAGCCAGTTCTTCGTGTGCTTTCCGGGCCGACAAAAGCGATTCTTCGATATAGGTTCTTCGTTTGTCCACCATCTTCAGGATGATCGGGAATCCGTATTTCATCA
>DPAC01000093.1:2803-3980 GCA_003517675.1 Porphyromonadaceae bacterium
GAAATAATCATATTCATTCGGATATCCGGGGCCGCTTCCGGTTGACGGGCGATGCTCTCTACCGAGGAGGCTCCGATTTTTCCGATGCCAAAGCCAGCGCCAACGGCGGCCAGGCCAATACCCAACGCAGCTCCCAGAGTGCCCAGACCTGAGGTGCCTGCTACCTGCAATAATACGGTTAGTAATGTCATAATGTTTTTATTAAATGTTTGTTGTATATGGAATAATTACTTTCTGATTTGTGCTGTATGGGCTGATTCTGCATTCTTTAATCCGTCTTGTTTGTCTCCAGTGCTGCCTTCTGTTTGAGGTGCGGCTCCGGTCGTGCCTGGCCGATGAAAACAGCCGACAGCAACGTAAACACATATGCCTGGATATAGGCAATCAGCAACTCCACGAAATCGATGAACACGGTGAAGATGACCGAGAGTACCGTCATGGATGCATTGACTGCCGTGCCCATGCTTACGGTTACGAAGATAAGCATTGTAAGCCCCAGTACGATGGAGTGTCCCGCCATGATATTGGCAAAAAGACGAATCATCAAAGCAAAGGGCTTGGTCAATGTTCCTACAATCTCGATCACCGGCATCAGGGGAATAGGCACTTTGAGCCAGACAGGGACATCCGGCCACAGGATATCTTTGTAGTATTCTTTTGTACCTGTAAGGTTCACGATGAGAAAAGTGGCTGTCGCGAGCACGAGCGTCACCGCAATGTTTCCCGTCACATTGGCTCCTCCCGGGAAGATCGGTATCAATCCCAGCAGGTTGTTCGTGAAGATGAAGAAAAAAACGGTGAGCAGGTAGGGGGCATACCGCTCGTAATCTTTGCCGATAGAGGGTTTGATGACATCATCATGTATCGACATAATAAACATTTCCATCATCCCCACAAAACCTTTTCCGGCTTTTAACGGATTCCGTTTCATCGTTCGGGCCACCGTCATCACGATGACGATCAGTAACAATGAGCTGAACAACAGCGAAGCGGCATTTTTGGTAAGTGAAAGATCCAACGGGCGTGACTCTTTTCCGGTGGGATCTGTTTCCATTATCTTGCCTTTGTATCTTCCTTCGGATGCAAGATGGAAGTTTTTATAACCGGATTTGCCGTGTTGAAAACGGGCTGAGCTGAACAGGTGCCATCCGGATGCCTCACTGTAAAGAATGACCGG
>DPAC01000093.1:4234-4996 GCA_003517675.1 Porphyromonadaceae bacterium
GCAAGATGCTCCAGGATGAGCTCTTTCACGTTGAGCTCCTCCGGTGCATGGGTATCGCTTGCAGCATATCCCGGAGAAGAAATGATAAAGAGCCCGATAACCGTCAACAGACAATATGTGAAAAACTTGTGCATACCCTTTTCATTGATCGATCCGTTCCCGGGGAGGCTTTTTCTGATCTTTTTTATATTTGATATATTTTTCCATCCAAAAATAGATATTGGTCTCCCAGAGCAAATTGATGAGATAGAAGATGATAAAAATAATGGCAAAACTCCGGATATGATCCTTGTCGTAGATCCAGTAAAAAAGAAGGATGACAAACGACACAAAAATCTTAATCACCCGCATCAGCATATAGGTGTTTACTGCTGCTGCGGGTTTATCGAGCGGGGTGCGGTTGAAAAGGTAAATAAAAATCAGCCCCATGACATAAAAAAACAGCGGAATGAAGATGTACCCTTTTACCTGCACTTCCGGGAAAAAATGCTTCAGAATGAGCCATATACCAAATCCAGTGATGAGTATCATGGTGGTGTGGAGAATCAAAAAATATCGGGTTAGTATCTTCATAGGCCTTTTATTGCATCAAGACATACCGTTACCTTGTTGTGACTAACTTCCACGAAACCGTCCGTCACTTCCATTTCCTGTATCCGCCCCCCGGCTGAAAAGGAGAGTATTCCCCGGGTGAGTGACGAGATAAGGGGGGCATGATTGTTTAATATCTGGAATGATCCAAGCGTCCCCGGCAGCGTGATC
>DPAC01000032.1:0-351 GCA_003517675.1 Porphyromonadaceae bacterium
GATCGCTACCTGCTGAGTCCCATCTTCGAAGGCCAGCAGATGATTCCGGAAAACGTGGACTACTGCATCTCCCTGATCAAACAGCATCCGGAGTGGGCACTGAGCCTGCAAACACACAAACTGATCGGAATCCGCTGATATGACAAGGTTCAACATCACCATCCTGGGCTGCGGATCGGCCATGCCCACCACCCTGCACAACCCGCCCTCACAACTGGTAGAGCTCAACGAGAAGCTCTTCATGATCGACTGCGGTGAGGGAACACAGCTACAGATGCGCAAGTACAAGACACGAATAGGGAAGCTCCAGGCACTCTTCATTTCTCACCTGCATGGCGACCATATCTTCGG
>DPAC01000032.1:714-1019 GCA_003517675.1 Porphyromonadaceae bacterium
TCCTTCCCGCTGAAACACCGGGTCGACACCAACGGCTTTCTCTTCGAAGAGAAAGAAACGCAGCGAAGATATGCCTACTGCTCCGACACGGCCTATGCCCCTGAGATCATCCCCTACATTAAAGGGGTGGATCTGCTTTATCATGAAGCCACTTTTGCCGAGAGCGAACGGAGGCGGGCAGCCGAGACCTATCACTCCACCGCCAGGCAGGCAGCAGAGATTGCTGCTGCTGCCAGTGTAAAGAAGCTGCTCATCGGTCACTACTCTTCACGCTACAATGAGCTGGAGACCCTGCTTCATGAGGC
>DPAC01000032.1:1326-3243 GCA_003517675.1 Porphyromonadaceae bacterium
TAGGCTACCCGCCCAGGCAGAGGAAAACGACTCTGTCCCGATCAGAGCGGAGGTAGCAGACACGATGAAGCAGGGGGAGGTGAAAGAGGAACCGGAAATTATTGTCAAGGTGGTTGAAAACAGGATCTGTGTAGAAAATCTGCAGAGAGTGACGATCCTGGAGATATACAACATCATGGGGGTAAAAGTATACAGCCGACGCATACCCCCCGGCAATGGGGAGTATCCGGTCAACCTGTCCAGAGGATACTACATCCTGAAAATCGGTAGAACCACGAAAAAGGTCGCCATCCGGTAAAAATAACACTTTAACAGTCCCAGATTGCCACACTTATCGGCTTTTATATATCTTTGTGGTTGAAATATCACCCGATTTTCTTCCATCAGCAATGAAAATGAAAAGGAAGGATCTCGGCATGGTTATCAACACTTATAAATTTTTATTCTCATGAACATCGCAATTGTAGGAACCAGCGGAGCAGTAGGCCAAGAGCTGCTGCGCATACTGGAAGAGAGAAACTTTCCCCTGGATGATCTTGTTTTGTTCGGCTCATCACGCAGTGCCGGCACCACCTATCACTTCAAAGGCAAGGAGATCAAGGTGAAGGAGCTGCAACATAACGACGATTTCAAGGGAATCGACATAGCTTTTGTATCGGCCGGCGGTGGCACCTCCATCGAGTTTGCCGATACCATCACCAAACATGGAGCCATCATGATCGATAACTCGAGTGCTTTCCGCATGGAGAAGGATGTACCCTTGGTGGTGCCCGAGGTGAATGCCGCCGATGCACTGAACCATCCCCGCAACATCATCGCCAACCCCAACTGCACCACGGCTCAACTGGTGGTCGCACTCAAGGCGATCAATAACCTCTCACCCATTAAGAAGGTGCATGTGGCCACCTACCAGGCAGCATCGGGTGCCGGTGCTGCGGCGATGCAGGAACTGGAAGAGCAGCAGAGGCAGTTGGTGAACGGCGAGGAGCCCACCATCAGCAAGTTTGCTTATCAGCTAGCTTACAACCTGATCCCGCAGGTGGATCTCTTCACCAACAACGGCTACACGAAGGAGGAGATGAAGATGTACAACGAGACGCGCAAGATCATGCACTCCGACATCGAGGTGAGTGCAACCTGTGTCCGCGTACCTGTGATGCGGGCCCACTCGGAAGCAATCTGGGTGGAAACAGAACACCCCATCTCGGTTGAGGAAGCTCGCGAAGCATTTGAGAAAGCCGAGGGTGTGGTAGTGATCGACAATCCCGCCAACAAGGAGTATCCCATGCCGATCGATCTCAGCGGCAAGGACCCTGTCTATGTGGGCCGTATCCGCAAGGACCTGACCAACGACAAGGGGCTCAGCTTCTGGTCGGTATCGGATCAGATCCGCAAGGGTGCCGCGCTGAACGCGGTACAGATTGCGGAGTACCTGATCAGACAATAATTCTCATTTCACATAGGGTGTCAGCTCATTGGAACTGACACCCTTTTTGTGTAAAAATCAATGAAAATCATCCTATTCGACGGCGTCTGTAACTTCTGTAATGCCACCGTCAATTTCATCCTGAAAAAGGACAAGCAACAGATCTTTCGCTGTGCTGCTCCCCGGGAATCACCGGGTGCCACGCTGCCAATGGCTCTCACCAACAACAACCCTGCAAAAATGATTCTGGTTGCATCACCTATGAGCTACTCTTGAGACGGGTTGTGTGGTTCCGCTTCGGGATGGTCATGCTGCATCAGTACCCGGTGCGGCAAGGAACCGTGCCCCAGCAGCTCAATGGGACAGGAGTCGTAAGCGTTGTTCAGCCACTCCTGCGATATCTCGTTTCCGGAGTGGTAATGGAGCCTCTGATTTACGCAGGCGATGTTCTTCACCAGTGAGATGATGGTGCCCACATCGTGCGACACCAG
>DPAC01000049.1 GCA_003517675.1 Porphyromonadaceae bacterium
TTTCAACTGCGAAACATCAGTAACTTATTTGTTATTACTTCCCTGTCACCCACTTCAAGAATGTCGTAAATCTTAGTTCGATCTTCGCGGGAATAGTAAAGGGCGCCGGTATTTTAATGGCCTGCCCGTCGTGGTCTACGGGATAAACCTCCACTTCATACCACCCTCCCGAACGGGAGATATGCAGCGTATCGGGAACATCATGAAAGATGAAACGTACCGGCATGGGACCTTCCACCGGTGGACGTCCCGCGATGAACACGAAATCGTCCCGCTGCGCCATCGCACCCTGGGGTATGCGTGCCGTATAGTGCACCTTTCCCTCTTCATCCTGCGAAACGGTGATCCCAATGGAAATCTTCGGCTGGTACGGGACGAACGCGGCAATGCCCGTCAGTACCAATAACGCGGCAACGATCATGACAGTGCCGTACCGCACCAGTACCGGCGGCATTCGACCGATGATGTTCCGCACCTTTTCGCTGCGCAGTTCTATTGGTTTATTTTCTTCCATCTGTCATACCTGGATTACATCATTACATCATTACATCAATCAATCAGTTAGTTTCCCAGTTCCAACTGGTTCTTTACCAACTCGTAATACTTTCCCCTTTTCCTTGTCAGTTCTTCGTGGGTACCCACCTCTGCGATCTGTCCGCCGTCCAGCACCACAATCTGATCCGCATTCTTTACCGTACTCAGGCGGTGTGCTACCACGATCACCGTTTTATTTTTGTAAAACTCCTCCAGGTTCTCCACGATGGCCCGTTCATTGTTTGCATCCAGTGAATTCGTCGCCTCGTCCAGGAAGACGAACGGCGGATCCTTGTACACCACCCGCGCAATCAGGATGCGTTGCCGCTGTCCCTGACTCACCCCCTGCCCATCCTGTCCGATTTTCGTGTTGTAGCCCAGCGGCAGGGCTTCGATGTATCCTGCGATGTTAGCCACGCGGGCGGCATCGCGCAGCCGTTCCAGATCAATTTCGTCGCCCGATACGGCAATGTTGCGGGCAATGGTATCGGAGAACAGGTAGCCCTCCTGCATCACCGCCCCGCACATGGTGCGCCACCAGGTGAGGTTCATCACTTCCAGGTCTGTTGGGCCGACGGATATTCTGCCTTCATTGGGGGCGTAATAACCCAGCAGCAGTTTCACCAGCGTGGTCTTGCCGCTGCCGCTGGCGCCTACGATGGCCGTTACCCTGCCCTGCGGTATGGCCAGATCAATGTTGTCCAATACATAATCCGGCCGTGCACCATCGTATTTAAAACAGAGGTTTTCGATTCTGACGGAGCGCTCTGCGGGCAGTGCCGCTACGGTACGGTTTTCGTTCTCTTCGTTGCGCTGTGTGTGGATCTCGTTCATACGATCCAGGCTGATGCTCACGTCCTGCCACTGGTAGATAAAGTTCATGATCTGCTCCACCGGGCTGTTCAACTGCCCGATGATGTACTGGATGGCCAGCATCATCCCCAGCGTGAGGTCGCCGCTGATCACAGCCGTGGCCGCCAGTACGGTTACCAGGATATTTTTCAGCTCGTTGATCAGGATGCCGCCGGCTTCCTGCGACTGTCGCAGATTGAGTGATTGCAGGTTCACATCGAACAAATCCGCCTGCACATCTTCCCACTCCCAGCGTTTGCGTTGTTCGCAACCTTGCAGCTTTATCTCCTGCATTCCGGTAATGAGTTGATACACCACGTTGCGGTTGATGCCCTGCTGTTCGAACATCTTGTAATCCAATATCCGTCGTTTTTTCAGGAAGACCAGTATCCAGATGCCATAGAGGATGCTGCCGACAAGGAAGACGGCGAAGACGGGAACGTTGTACACGAACAGCACCACGGAGAAGATCACGAAGGTGAAGGCGGAGAACAGCACCGTGATGGTCTGGTTGGTAAGGAAGTTCTCAATGCGGCGGTGGTCTTCGATGCGTTGCAGCAGGTCGCCCGTGAGCTTGGTATCGAAGAACTTCATGGGCAGCTTCATCAGCTTGATGAAGAAATCCGATATAAGCGACACGTTGATGCGGGTGCTGATGTGCAACAGTATCTTGCGGCGGATGAAGTCGATGGCGGTTCGGCTGAACAGGAGCATCATCTGGGCGATGAGGATAAGCCAGATAAAGCCGATGTCTTTTCCCTGAATACCGGTATCGACGATAGCCTGGGTAAGGAACGGAAAGATGAGTTGCAGGATGCTGCCCATAAACAGCCCTAATATCAGTTGCCCGAAGAAGCGTTTATAGCGGGCGATATATTTCCAGAGGAACCCCAGGCGGTTTCGGGCAGGAGCGGCATCGCCTTCCTGTTCATAGAACAGGTGGGTGGGTTCCAGCAACAAGGCCACGCCTTTTTCCGCACCGTTGGTACGGGTGCTGACCCATCGGTCGCAAAATTCCTCCCGGGAATAAGTGAGCAGTCCCTTGCCGGGATCAGCAACAGAGATTTTATAGCCTTTCCTGTTTTTCTTTACCTCGTACACCACCACAAAATGTTCCTGGTTCCAGTGGACAATGCAGGGCAGCGGGGCTTTCTCAGCCAGCTTTTCGAAGGTGAGACGGCCGCCCACGGTTTTAAAGCCAATTTTCTCTGCGGCACGGCTGATACCCAGCAGCGACACGCCGTCGCGCCCGATAAAGCAGTTATCGCGCAGGTGTTCCAGCGTATACCGTTTGCCGTAGTGCTCGGACACCATGTCCAGACAAGCGGGGCCGCAGTCCATCGCGTCGGGTTGTTTGGTGAAAGGGAAAAGCATGTTATAATCTGTTTATTTCATTAGACGCCCCTTGCCCTTTATATTTATTTCGAGTGGTATTGAATTTGTATGTTATTTGCAGATTGATTCCTCGATTATCGCTATCATTCCATTTGTCAAAATACACATTATTAGTATACATTGACCAACGCTCCAAGTCAGAAGCTAATATATCTGTGGCGCTTAACACAAAACTTAATTTATCATCAAAAAAATTCTTACTAAGTTTTATATCAGTCCTAAATCCTAATTTACTGGTTGATAGCTCATAATTACCTTGAAGATTACCTCTCATATTTAAAGTTAATTGGTAATCCTGAGGCAACAGAATAATGTTATTCCATTTATATGAATAATATGGCTTATTAAATGTGGAATTTTTTAATTTGAGGTTTTGTTTATTTAATCCAAAAGAAAATGTAGGCCTCCAAAAATGAAATTTAGGAGAATAACTTAGATAGCCATCCAATCTTTCGCTGTTTGGTAGATTTATCATAGTAAAAAGGCTGATTGGCTTATCTTTGAACTGTTCAGCTATAAAAAGTAAGTTATCTTTAATCCAATTATATGATACTTCTAATTGTAAATCTTTCCAACCAAACATATATGTTAGCCTGTTGGTAAACATTGGCTTTAATGAAGGATTTCCACCTTCATAATTATAAGGATTATTGTAAGTAATAGAGCTTCTTAAATTAAAATAGTTCGGACGACGGACCACAGTCTTGTAGCTAAAAAGCATGTTTATTTCTCCATTATTATAAGAGAGCGACAGTGTTGGAACCCAATTATTATAAATCCGGCTTTGTTCATTGCTATATTTGTTATTAGAATAATATTTAAAATCAATGTTTTCATAACGTAATCCCGTATTAAATGAAAAGCTATCCCATGGGTATTCATACGATGCGAAAGCTGCAATCAGTAATTGTTCAGATTTGTCTTTAATGGAAGGTAAATCTTCAGAAACCTCATTATTTAACATGTCGAATGATTGATTATTGTCGGTATAAGAACTTTCACCGCCAAAACTGATTTTCCCATTGAATAATGATTTTTCAATAATGATTTTTCCTGCATAAAGCGAGTAACTGGTTTTATTGTGACTTTCCACAAGCGCATTAGTCCCAGTTATTATATTTTTGAAATCCGACGATTGTCCGGTTTCATTTCCCCCGATTACGAAATCACCCTCAAAATGGATAGTAGTTTGTTTTTTCATCTCGATATGGTAATACATATTTACGTAGTGTCGATGCGTTTTTCTATCCGTTAAATTAAAAGAGGTATAATTATTGTCGTTGTTTTCATCTATATAATGGTATGTATTTCCTTTAAAGTCCCAATTATCTATTGGAGATTGATTATACTTATATTGTATTCCAATGGAATGAACAGGCGAAAAGGAGTAGTTTGAACCGACAGTTGTCTCCCATGAGTTTGTATTTGACTTTATTTTCATATCTTGCTTTGTTATGAAATCGTACTCTAATAAATATAAAATCGTCTCATCGTTTTGGTTTTGTTCATTCACTGTTTTATCGAAACTTATTTTAGTGAATACATCAAGTTTACTTTTACGAAAATTTAAATCCAAATATTCATAATGATCAAAATTACGTCTCTTACGGATAAAAGCAAAAAGTGATCCACTTAATCCTTCCCCAATGTTTTTTGTTGTTGTTATGCGAATAACAGCCCCAATGGATGCATCATACTGTGAGCCGGGATTCAAAATTATTTTCACTTCTTTTATATCTGAACTTTTCACTTGTTTTAATTCTTCATTATCACGGAGTAAACGATTGTTCAGGTAAATAAGAGGGGTACCTCTTCCAAAAACGGTAAAGCTTCCGTCTTTAGCACTCAAAAAGGGTAGTTGACTAAGAACATCATTTGCGGTACCTAATTTACTATAAACCGTATTTTCAATCTTAGCATTTAGACCATCAGCCTCCATTTTATACGAAGGAGAAATTGCGGTTACGACAAACTCATCAAGTTGCTGCGATAAATCGTTTAAAATAATTACACCTTGGCCTAAGTTAAGGACGGGGACATATCTGGTTTGATATCCTATCATCGAGATTCTGAGAAAAGCCTTTTCACTTATATTTGATTGCAGTGAGAACATGCCATTATTATCGGTAACAGCACCTGTTATTAGTGTTGAGTCTGGGAGTATATGCAAGGTAACATTGGCAAACTCGATTGGTATATTTTTGTCATCAACAACCACCCCCTTTATTTGAGCATTAACTGAAAGTTGGGATAATAACAAGAGTAATAAAAGTAAATATTTATACATTTTTAGTAAGTATTAAAGTTCCATTGTGGAGGAAAGTAAGGCTTTTTTTAATTGATTTTCTCCTTTATACATAGAGCAGATATTAAAATATCCATTCTCAAATTTATTTTTATATCTATACCATCCACAGCCGCCACTACAGATAGGCAGTAAGCTACATTTCTTACATTCCTTATCTAAAAAGGGAGATAAATCAATCATATATCTGTAAAAAAGAGACTTATTTACTATTTCTTTTTTATCAATAAACCCTATAATCTTCTCTTTATTTGAGACATCATTCCAACACTTGTAAATTTCTCCTTCAGGACCTATAATGTAGGAATTGATAGAATTAATCATACACCCTTTTTCTAGTCTTTCAGGATAATATTTAATATCGACACCGCACCGATTATAATATTCATATAAATCAATAACAGATTCCGCATGTATACATTTAGAACATAAAGATTTGTTATCTTTTGTCTCTTCCCTTATAAAACCCGGATATATATGTATATTTTTAGCAGGCCACTTTTTAGTCAAATTTTTATATAAATTAATGTATTCATTCTTATTCTTATTGTTTATATTTATTCTTATTAGAAATTGGCAATTGGGAAGTTTGCATACAGCGTTATCTATATTTTCTATTATTCTGTGAAATGAACCCTTTCCAGAATGTAATTTACGTGTTTGATTGTGTGTGTCTTCATCTCCATCAAGTGTTATTTGAATAGACTTTATTTGTTGTCCTTTAAAATATTCTATAACATCATTAGTTAGTAAATATCCATTAGTTATAATTGATTGATAATATAGTGGAATGTCTACTTTCTCTTTTAATTCTAAATTTATTCTTTTTATTATCTCAAAAGCAATTAAAGGCTCTCCTCCATACCATGTCAAATTAATTCTTCTTGCTTTCTCATGTCCCTTGATAAATATGCATAAATTATCAATGGTTTCTTTACTCATAAATTTATTCTGCTTGCTCAACTCAAAGCAATAATCACATGAAAAATTGCATGATAATGTTGGCACTAATATCAAATTCAATACATCATTATTATACGAACTTAATTCATATTTGAATTTACTTTCTTGAAAAAACAATCTGACAGCTTCAGAATCTATCAATATTTTTTTATTCATCAATAGAGATAAACTATCTTTATCTAGAGAGGCATAATCTCTATCTTGAATTATATCATAAATATCTTGATTCACTTCTGAAAAGAAGCAACTCTCGCTATTGAAAATGTAGTGTTTATTGTTATCAGTAAATAAGTAACAATAAGGTGAAATAATTAAAGACATATTTATTTTTTTTAAATCGAGTAGGTAGGGTGGATTACTCCCCCGCCCTCTCACACCACCCGGCATGCTCTCGCACCGGGCGGTTTCTTTTAATTGTTTAATCTCTCGGTATTTTAATGTGAGGTTGTAAAGGCCTACTGCATCAAACCATTTGTTGTTTAGAGCCTGATGGGCTTGAGGGCATCCTGATTTGCGCCAATGTCCTTTTCCCGAAAGAGCTAATATCCAGCTTTGCCAGCTGTCAACACCTCGGCTTTCAAGGAATCGTTGCAGGGTAATTACTCTCTTGCACTGCTTTAATCTGTAGCACCGAAGTTTTCTGCGTATCCAGGAATCCAGATTCTTTAGTAAACTTTTACATCGGGCATAATGGAAGTAGTTCAGCCACCCGCGCATCACGGGTGTAAGTTCTGCAATTACTTGTTCGAACTTCACTCCTCTGTTGCGTTTGGTTATACTACGCACTTTTTCCTTAAAACGTTCAATGCTCTTCTTTGCTATGCTTAGGTTGCCATCTTTTTGGATGGTGTATCCTAAGAATTTGGTTTGATTTACCTCACAAACCTGACTTTTCTCGCTATTGACGATTAGCTTCAGTTTGCTTTCGATAAAGTTGCTGACCGATTTCATTACTCTCTCGCCTGCCACTTGGCTGCGTACGTAGATGTTGCAATCGTCGGCATAGCGAACAAATTTGTGTCCCCTGCGCTCCAACTCCTTGTCCAGCTCGTCTAAAACGATGTTGGATAAAAGTGGAGATAGGGGGCTGCCTTGGGGGGTGCCTTCGGTACGTTGGCTTACAACGCCGTCAACCATTATCCCACTTTGAAGGTATTTGCGTATCAGTCCCGATAGCGCTTTATCGCCAATGGTTTCCGATAGACGATACATCAGTCGGTCATGGTTGACTACATCGAAGAACGTTTTCAAGTCCATGTCTACAACGATATTTCTTCCTTCCTCTACATATTCACTGCCCTTCTTCAGTGCCTGATGGGCACTTCGGCTGGGACGAAAACCGTAACTGTGGTCAGAAAATTTTTTCTCGTAAATTGGACTTAATACCTGTGCTATCGCTTGTTGGATTATCCTGTCCGTTACCGTAGGGATACCCAGCTTGCGTTTACCGCCGTTAGGCTTGGGAATTTCAACCTGTTTTACGCCCTGTGGTTGGTAAGTACCATCGTATAGTTTGCTCAATAAATTTTCTTCGTGTTCTGCATACCATACGGCAAATTCTCCAACCACCATTTGGTCTATCCCCGCCACGCCTTTGTTCTGCTTTACCTGTTTGTAGGCTTGTTTGATATTGCTGTGACACAATATAGCTCCCATTAAATCCGGGGCTAAGGCTCGTCCCTGTTCGCCTGCTTCTTTTACTTGCAACGCCTTTATTGGCTGAGCTCCACATACGCCTTCACTCTTGTCAAAAGGGCGATTAACCTCCTGACCCGTTCTAGAAAATAGGTCGTATTGGTAAGTTATCTCTTGCTGTTGCGCCATAAAATAAATTTTGAACTGTCTGCTCCTTAAATTAAAAGATTCAGACCTTCTTCCGTGCTGTTCCGGCTCCGGAATACTATGTCTTCTGCTGACTTCTTGTAAAACCTAAACTTACATCGCTGCTCGTTCTGCACTGTTGGTGCGTTTTACAAGACCTCTCGGGATAAGATATTAAACTTTCGCTGCGTTCTGCCTGATTTACTCCACTTGAGTTACGGTTGAATTTTGGGCGTTCCCAATCCATTGCTCGGTTGCCCTCTCTTGTGAGCCTTATATCAGATTTGGCTACGCCGATTTTCAATTCTGTGCGTCAGAACTTCAGTTTTGTTAATGGCTTCTTTCAGATTTGCAGTCACCTGCAACACCCTTACCATTCGCTAATGTTTCCTATCAACTCGGCACATGCAGGAACTTACATCCTGCCAGCTTAATACCATGCCCGACATACCAAAAAGGACGATTATAAATTTAATCGTCCTTTAATTGATTAAACAATCTTATGTTGTTTCAATTTGTTTGCTATTAACATTGCAAGCAGTATTTGAATAACAACATTGCGGCGGAGTACTATCGCTGTTGCCCCCTTTTATTGTATCCATCGAAACTTCGTTTAATACTTCTTCGTCTTTTAAAATTTTTATTGTATCCATTTTATTCAAATTTTAGGTTTCATTTAATCATCTCGTTTTTCATATTAGTTTTCCAATATTAAATTGGCTACCAAATAAAATATATACTTTTTAGGAGTAATACCATTATCTGTGAATAACTTTTACAAGAATTAAATCTCTTACATTACCTACTCGCTACTATGCTTCACTTTCGAACGGCTTCCGGCAAAATCAACTATTCCCAACCCGTGGGTGTCTAAAATTACCGTGTGTTGTATTATCTTTGCAGCGCCTTTCTTTGTTGGTTTAGTGAAACATCCGGGTTGATAGGTCTCAATTTGTTGTTCGCTTTCCTGGCGGGGGAAGGCTTTTTATTGTGTAGCGGCGGTTTCTGAGGCCGCCGGATTTGCAGGAATGCGTCTAACCATTTCAAACCGGTTAGACGCATTTTTGATTAAATCTCAAAATCACCGGACATGGCGCCAAGACTGTTACTGAACGTGATGGTATACACACCGGCAGGCAACCCCGAAAGCGGTATTAATGCCTGTTGCAGCACCGAAGTGTTTACCACAGTTTCATAGACCTGTCCGCCTGTGTTGTTGGTGAGCGTAATCAGCAGATTGCCGACATCTTTGTGGAACAGGGCCATAATAACGTTGCCCTGCACTTCTGCGGTAATGGCATCGCCGCCGGAACGGAAGCCGCCGCTTTCCAATTCTCCTCTCAATAGGATTTCAGAATCGTTTGTTTCATTCGTATTTTCTTCGCCCGATATTGTAAACGACAATATAATTGCGAAGAGTGCCAAAATAATCATTCGTTGTTTGTTCATTGCCTATTTTTTGGTATGATTTCGGTGATAAAGGTAAAAGGTTATTTTATTCCTGTCAAGAGGGTATAGGGGTAGGTATAGGGTGTTTAACATTTTGACAAGATGCAATTTATTATAAGACAATGCATTAAAAAAACATAGATATAGGGTTGCGTTGATGAATTAAGATTTACTCCCCGACATATATTTTAATAATACTTCCCGGATTACGACAGATATATAACCATTGCAGCCACATGAAACAACGTTCGTAACAAGAACGTAGCAGCACGGAACATTGTAACGAAAAACGAAACAGAGCCTATATATTGTCCAATACCTCTTTTAGATAAGTAGTCGTATCGACGGAGATATCGTCAATTCCAAACTTTTTACGTAATCCGGTACGGTACGTTTGTACCGTATGCGCACTTAAGTGCAGGATTACGGAAATATCTTTCACGGACATGCCGGCATACGTAAGAAGCGTTATCCTGTATTCTGTTTCCGTAAGGTTTGGAAATAACCTTCTCATTTTCTCCGAAATTCCCGGATTTACCTGATCGAAAACAGATAAAATATTCTGCCAGTGACCGTTCTTATTTCCCCGATATACGATCTGATGAAATATTTTTATCAACTCTGCCGCACTCATTTCGCTTGTAGAATGCTGTTCCATTAAAGCCGATTTTTTGACGACATCGAATTTCCACAGCAACAGTTCCCTCAGGTTTTGATCCTTGACCGTTATTTTTGATTCGAAAGACTTGTTCAGCTCTGCCGCTATTTCCCGCAGGGTCTCTATATGCTCTTGCGTATGTAAGAGCCGCGTTCTCTGCCGCAACGTGTACCAACTGAAAGACGCCCCGCCAATCAGTATCGCCAATAACAGCATAATAAACCAGAACTGAAAAACGGTTACCTGTCGCTCATGCCGGTTGCGCATCCTCTCGTAATCGAATTTGCGTTGAGTTTCATAAACCGACTGTTGCAACCGTTCCTTTGTGATTTTCTCCACAACATTTGTGTATAAATCCTGATAGTTGAACGCGGCATTGAAATTTCCTTTTTCTTTTTCCGTTTCGGCAAGATAACGGTAAAGGCTTGCTTTGAGATAATTATCGGTCAGGCTATCATTTATCTGTTGTTTCAACTGTTCTGTGTACCATGCGGCGGAGTCCTGCCGTCCCATACCGGTATATAACAGGGCAAAATTCAGATAATAACGGGGTAGTTTGGCGCTGTCGGTATTTAAACGGAACGATTGATTCAGATATGTTTCTGCTTTATCGTATTGCTTTTCATTCCTATACGCCACACTCAGGTTTTGCGCCAGCAGGCTCTGCAATTCCCTGTTTCCTGCTATTTCGGCTATTTCCAACCCTTTGTGGAAATACCGGAATGCACTGTCTTTTTCTGCCGATAACAGAAACATCCGCCCTATGGCGCTGAAACAGTTTGCCTGTTTTTCATCCGGTTTTTCGGGTGATTGCATATAAAAACGCTCCGCATTTTTATAATTCTTCAGAGCTTCTGAATATAAGCCCTGTTCCGCAAGCAGATCACCCGTGTTGTATTGTACCAACCCCTTCAGATCTGCATCTCCGGTTTGCATTGCAAATTTTTCCGCCTCTTTGTAATGCTCCATCGCCTGTTCGTATTGTTTCCGCTCACGATACACGCAACCGCTATAAAACCATGCAAGGGCAGTTGTGCGGGGATACTTATTGCGTGCTGAAAAATAGTCACGCGCCCGGAAAATCAGTGTATCCTCGTGTATAGGACGGTACGTCTTGTATTTTGCCTGCACCTGCGTTACCAGAAAGCGCATATAATATTCATGATTGAGGCTTTTTTCGGGATAAAAAATGGAATCGATCAGCAGCATGGCACTGTCGGGATGTCTCTCAACAAGCTGCCCGGCCTCCTCCAGCAGACCGGAAGCTTCGGGTTGGGGGTTGCACGCAGAGAGAATAGATAACCCTGCTGCAACGACTGTGGCGCATAAAAGGCTACGCATTGATTTTACAGTTTTGTTCCCTTTTGATCATGCAAAAGTACATGAAAATCGAGTATTTCCAAGCGCATAAAATAAAAATCAAGGTTTTTAAGAGGAAATGTATGATTTTTATTTTGATCTGTTAAAACATCTTTTGAACGATTTTTTCCATTGATATTGAATGAATCACTTACTTTTACTATTTAAAATCCCTTTCGTTTCTATCAGCAATTCGCGGGAAACATGGGCGATGTTGTAGATCAGTCCTGCCCTGCGGTTGGCCTTTTTGTTTTGCAGTTCCTCGATGCGCTCTTCCCAGCAGCTGGCTTCCTGAAGAAGGGCATCCAGCCGGCTCTGATCGGCATTGCCGGTCAGCAGCTCAGCCGCGTAGTGCAGTACCCCGCTCACTTTTTGACAAAACAATCGTTCCTCCTCCGTCAGATCTTCGGAATGCTTGTGCACGCCGAAGGCAGAGATGTAAGAGAGTAAAGCGTGGTTCAGGTTGGTAAGGTTGAAAGCGTTTTCTTCATATTGCCGGCTGTTTTTGGGTTCCAGGCGCATCCCTTTCCAGGCAGAGGTGAGTGCATTGTCGGCGTTATATGCCTGACGCCGGTTGTGTTGATACTCCTCGTCACTGACGGAGCCGTCGTAAATGCTTTCAAAGTAGCGTTTGCTCTTCACCACTGCGGTGTACAACAGCGAGGGGAGCTGCTTATACTGCCAGTCGGGCCACACAAAGCGCACCACCAGGTAGGCGATTGCACCGCCGATCAGGGTGTCGGTGATCCGTGGCAGCATCACCTCCACACCCTGGCTGGAGAGCAGGTTGAAGACTGCCAGCACGAAAGTAGTGATGAAGATGGCAGCGATGGTATAGTTCTTCTTCAGCCAGTAGAAAAAGGCATAGATCGACCCAAGCAGCAGCAGGATGTGCCCTGCGTGGGTTGGCAGCAGCTGAGCCAGTGCCACCCCAAGAATGACACCCAGCAGTGTGCCCAGTACGCGGTGAAAAAGACGCATACGGGTGGCACTGTATGTTTGCTGAAAGACGATCAGCGAGGTAAGCAGGATCCAGGCCCCTTTCTCGAAATGTAGCAGCAGCATCATCCCGTATCCCAGTAACCAGCCGAGGGTGAGCCGCACGGCAAAGCGAAAGCGGGGGTGAGTGGGCGTGAGAAGCTCTCGCAACCGTTTCCTCTCAGGCTTACGGGCATAGAAAGCTGAGAGGTCGATCTGTGAACCTGACTCTTCATTCTCCCGCAGATTCTTCTCCAGCCCAATCAGGTTACGCATCAACAGGGAGAGGGTCAGATGGTGCGCTTCTCCTTTCTCATCCTCCAGCATCCGCTGCATGGCTAATACGGTCCATCGTAGTGAAAGAGGATGGCGATAAGGCTCTCCGGTTATCATTGACTCCGCATATAGTGCGATCGCTTTGGCCAGCTCCCGCATCAACTGCCCAAAGCCCTCAATCAGCTCGCTGTTCTTCACCTGTTCCGTCAGCAGGTCATACTGCTCATGACTGGAGATAACCCTTTCCTGCATCTCCTGGAGCAGGAACCACTTCCTGTAATAACTGCTTAATTGAGATTGCGCGTCAGGGCTGCTCTCCTCGGAATAGCTGTAGAGATCATTCTTACAGGCTTCGATCTGTTGCGCCAGCTGGGTGTTCTTTTGTGCCAGCTGGTTGCGGATCGATCGCTGCATGGCGGGATTGCTCGGGAAGAGGCCCGCCTTCAGCTCAATATATTCCGCCAGGTAACTGAATCCGCGCGACAGTTGGTCAGTCAACAGCCGGTAGGGACGGTGATAAAGCAGCAGGATCGAAACCATCGAATAACAGAGCGCCCCGGCAGTCAGGAGCAATGGCTGATGAAACCACTTGTCGCTGTTACCTGCTCCCAGCATGGTATAGACCAGAATCAGCAGGCTGCCGAAAGTAACGCCCTGCAGGCGTGAGTCGATGCCACCCACCAGCACCAGAATAAAAGCCATGATGGCAAGCACAGGGGCGAAAATAGCCGGATATGGGAGTGTGAGCTCCGTGATGCTGCTGATGAGGAAGAAAAGCAGCAGGGCAATGCCGGCCGACTTCATCCTGCCCCGCGGATGCACGTCGGTCTCACCCAGGGCCATGGCCACCACACCCAGCGCAAGCGTGGTGCCGATAAAGGAGTTGTGCAGGAGCAGCTCTGCCGGAATCAGCAGGAAAGCGATGGAGAGGGTCACCTTCAGCGCCCAGAGATGGGCCGGATTTTTCCAGAACAGGTTGCTCCAGATGGCACTGAGGGCTCTCTTCATATCGTTTATCCCGGTTTTCATTTACGACAGCTGATGATTTACATTCTTGCTTTTTTTAAAGAGTCACATCCACCCTGATTCCTCCCAGTAGCGCATCGGGAAGATCCCGGTAGGTGAAGCGATGTACATATTCCACACGCAGAAAGCCCAAAAGGTTGGTGATTCCGATAGCCCCTTCCACATAGGGTGCGGAACCATATTTGTATGAAGCTGCAGGAAAGGTGTAGAGGTTGGGTGATTGCCCGGGATCGTTCCTGTCGCTCAGCCGGCCGTAAGAGGCCCGCAGGGAGATCAGTTCTTTCATCTGCAGCAAATCCAGCAGTGGAATTTTCGCCAGCAGCAAGTCATCCCCCACAAAAGTAGTCCGGAGGGTGTACTGTTCATCAGCCATAAACTCCAGGGCACGGTTTAGGAAAAAAGCATTGTTCTCGATGTGATGCCGCACTCGCTGGTTTGGATAAACCAGCAAAGGAAAAGGGACCCTGTTCCAAACCTTCATCACTTCACCCACAGCATCCAGTCGCCCTGCACTTCCCAATAAAAACCGCTTTTGCAGGGAGAACTCCGACCGGTGCCAGGGTTTCACTTCCCCAAAGTAGTCATATTTCCCAAACATATGGGAAAGAAAGAAGACAGGACTGGTCATCTCGATCGGTTTTCTCCCGCGTTTCTGCTGCACATAGGCCTCTCTCAGGGAATAACGGAATAGCAGACCGACCTCGGCTGTATTGAGGGCATCATCGACAAAGATCATATCGTCGATTTGATTTTCGAAACGCAATCCATCCTGCGGCACTAACCTGGCTCCTCTTATCCAGACCGTATGTGCCAGTCAGTTTTTATATTCTCTTTCGTAGTTGATCTCGGCAAAGTTCCGGTAGGTGGCCTCATTCTCTGATCTGCGGTAGGTGATGAGCAGCAGGTCGTTTAGTGAACGGGGGTGTATCTCACCGGGTGAGTATAGATCCTTTTCGTAAACCAGGCTCAGATTGTTTTTCGGAAACTCATCCGCATGATAAGCCTTCTTAGTGAAAGAATAAATTGCTTCTCCGCGGTACTTGAACTGCTGGTCACCGAAACCATAGGCCACGTATCCTTTTAGGAAGAGATGGGGACTAAAACGGGAGTTGGATGCCACACCAGCCCGGAGGCGCAGCCCTTCGACGAGGTTGTAGGTGGGAAAGGTCTGAATCCGTCCGAAATCGAATTTGTTGGTTTCCGGATTGCCCAATGGGATCCAATCATTGATCACCAATAGGGTCGCTTTGCTCAAAAGTGCAACCAAATTGCTTTTCCCTCCTCCCAGATTATCCAGGAACGCCGGTGCCCTCTGTTCAATGTTGTCGGGTTGGAGCGCAATGATCAGATCCGTGGAAATTTGATTGTCAAGGGGGAGATACTTTATTTTAAATTCTTGTCTGGCGATTACAAGCCGGACGTTTTTCAGGGAATCGGGCGCTGTAAAAGAGAACTCCCCCACGTTGTCGGCTACCGATCCATACGTGGTGTTTTGTATATATACAGCAGCATAGGCAACCGGTGTATGATATTCCGCATCAATCACCGTTCCTTTATAGAGGACGTTTTGCCCGTAAAGTGTTGCATGTATAATTAAAGTCACTGCAATGACTATCGATTTTTTCATCATTTTGTTGTATTCTATATAGACGTTCTATATAGGTGTTCGAATCAGACCTGACAATTATATTTTTTCTGCAGTACCGAACCGAACACCACAAAGATAATGAAAATTAGGAATTAAATCATGACCTTATAAAACCTGCCATACCATAAACCAATTTTATTTAGGGACTACGTAAATTTTTGTATCACAACCCGAAAAGGTCCACATTTTTCAGTGAAAAACAACATCCCTTTATATGCTATAGGTGAAATCACAAATCTAATATAAATTCTCCCTCTTACAGCTTCCTGTACCGAACCCGCTTCGGTTCCACGTTCCCGAGACGCAACTTCTTATTCTCTTCATACTCGCTGTAGGAGCCCTCAAAGTAAAACACCTCCGAGTTCCCCTCGAACGCCAGAATATGGGTGCAGATGCGATCCAGGAACCAGCGGTCGTGCGAGATCACCACGGCACATCCGGCAAAGTTCTCAAGCCCCTCTTCCAGGGCACGGAGGGTGTTCACGTCGATATCGTTCGTCGGCTCGTCGAGCAACAGCACGTTGGCGCCCGCTTTGAGCGTGAGGGCCAGATGCAGCCGGTTGCGTTCCCCACCCGACAGCACGCCGCAAAGCTTCTCCTGATCAGCTCCCGAAAAGTTGAATCGCGACAGGTAGGCACGGGCATTGACCTCTTTTCCGCCTATACGTACAAATTCCAACCCTCCCGAAACCACCTGGTAAACAGTTTTGTCGGGATCGATCGCCTCGTGCGACTGGTCCACATAGGCTGTCACGACCGTCTCACCCACTTCAAATTTACCGGCATCGGGCGTCTCCATTCCCTGAATCAGGCGGAAGAGCGTGGTTTTACCGGCGCCATTGGGTCCGATTACCCCTACGATACCATTGGGCGGTAGCATAAAGTTGAGGTTATCAAACAGCAGCTTATCGCCAAATGCTTTCTTCACGCCGATGGCTTCAATCACCTTGTTTCCCAGACGGGGACCGTTCGGGATAAACAGCTCCAGCTTCTCCTCGCGTTCTTTTTGATCCTGGTTCAACAGCTGTTCGTAGGAGTTAAGACGCGCTTTTCCTTTGGCATGACGCGCTTTGGGTGCCAGGTTGATCCACTCCAGCTCCCGCTCCAGCGTCTTGCGCCGCTTGCTGACCTGCTTTTCTTCCTGTGCCATCCGTTTGGTTTTTTGTTCCAGCCAGGAAGTGTAATTTCCTTTCCAGGGAATTCCTTCACCTCTGTCAAGTTCCAGGATCCAGCCGGCCACATTGTCGAGAAAGTAACGGTCGTGCGTGATACAGATCACCGTCCCCCGATATTGTTGCAGATGCTGTTCCAGCCAGTCGATCGACTCGGCATCGAGGTGGTTGGTCGGCTCGTCGAGCAGCAACACATCGGGCTCCTGCAGCAACAGCCGGCAGAGGGCTACACGACGCCGCTCACCACCCGACAGTTCGCGTACCGGTTGTTCTTCCGGGGGACAACGCAGGGCATCCATCGCCCGTTCCAGCCGGTTGTCGATGTTCCACGCGTCGGCAGCATCCAGCTTATCCTGCAACTCCGCCTGACGGACGAAGAGGCTGTTCATCTTCTCCTCATCTTCATAATACTCCGGCAACCCGAACTTCAGGTTGATATCTTCGTACTCCGCCAACAGATCCATAACCGGCTTGACCCCTTCTCGCACAATATCGATCACCGTTTTATCGGGGTCGAGCTTCGGATCCTGCTCCAGATAACCTACGGAGAAGCTTTTGTCGGACACCACCTCACCCTGGTACTCTTTCTCGATACCGGCGATGATCTTCAGCAGGGTCGATTTCCCAGATCCGTTGAGACCAATGATGCCGATCTTGGCACCGTAAAAGAAAGAGAGGTAGATATCCTTCAACACCTGTTTGTGGGGCGGGAAGGTCTTGCTCACCCCCACCATGGAGAAAATAATCTTCTTATCGTCTGACATTGACACTATTTTTATGGTTGTTTTTTATTTTGATAGATCGGGATCCGGAAAGCAGAAGAGCCATTCTCCGGCTTTACCCGTTCTAAATCAACTTCTTCACGCTGATCCCCCAAAACGGAGCACAAAGATAGTGAAAAGGATGGGAAGTTGGATGCTTCACCTGTTTTTGAAATTATTCCCTACATTTGCAATATGTTGATTACCTATTGAAACAATACGTCTGATAATGGACAAAATAAACCAAGTATGGAAACGTTACGCAACTTTATTGAGTATGAGATCTTCCGCATCGGGGATTACTCCTTTACCAACAGCAAGATTATCATCGTGGCACTGGTCATACTGGCCACCATGGGCATCCTCTCGGTGATCAAGAAACTGCTGTTCCGCAAGAAGATCGAGAACCGCTACGAGAGGGGCAACCTCTACGCCCTCTTTCAGATCATCAGATACCTGGTCTGGATCATCGCGATCCTGATCATACTGGATGAGCTGGGAGTCAAGCTGAACGCGCTCCTGGCCGGGTCAGCCGCGCTGCTGGTGGGCCTCGGTCTCGGCTTGCAGAACACTTTTAACAATTTTGTCTCGGGCATCATCCTCCTGTTTGAGGGATCGATCCGCGTGGGGGATGTGCTGGAGATTGATGATGACGTGGTGCAGATCGAGTCGATTGGCCTGCGCACATCGAAAGCAATCGACCGCGACTACATTTCGGTGATCATCCCAAACTCACTGATCACCTCCAACAAGGTTGTCAACTGGAGCCACCAGGAACGCAAGACAAGGTTCCGCATCAAGGTGGGAGTGGCTTATGGTAGTGATGTTGACCTGGTGATTAAAGTGCTCAGGGAATGTGCTCTGGACCACAAGGATATCACCGACAAATCTTCCGTGATGGCACGGTTCGTCGATTTCGGCAGCTCCTCCCTCGACTTTGAACTGCTCTTCTTCAGCGACAACGTGTTCCGCATCGAAAACGTGAAGTCGGACATACGCAGAATCATCAATGAGAAGTTTATTGAACACAACATCGCCATCCCTTTCCCCCAGATCGATCTTCATTTTGTCTCAGACAAGACCGGTTACTTCGGCCAGAAAAGGGAGATGAAGGGTGATGTGAACCTCAAAGAGTGAGGTACCCGCAGTTGAACGCTTTCAGGAGGTGATGGAGCTGAGCGGCGACTGAGGGGTTTACGGATCCTATACAGTTACAAGATGCTTCGTAAAACAAATAGACAAGCTCAATAAAACAGACCTACAGAGTTCGCGAATAGGGTCTTAATGCATTCACTAATTATTTCAAAGAAATGATCAAATCGGTTCTGATCGTCGGCTTGGGTGGTTTTATCGGTACAGCAATCCGTTACCTGGTATCACGCTATTTTCAGCTGCACATGGCAACGCTCTTTCCCTGGGGTACCTTCACAGTGAATATTGTCGGCAGTTTCCTCATCGGTATCCTCTACGGGCTCTCGGAAAGGGGCAATCTACTCACCCCAGAGTGGAGAATCTTCCTCACCGTGGGCCTCTGCGGCGGGTTCACAACCTTCTCCACCTTCTCTAACGATGCATTTATCCTGTTACAGAGCGGCGAGTTCCTGCGATTCGCCACCTATTCGGGGCTCAGTTTCTTTTTGGGAATCACCGCTGTATTCCTGGGACGTTTCATCATCAAAGCATTCTAAAATGGAAAATAATCAAACATCGCTGCTGCTACGCATCTACCTCAGCACCACTGACAGATACAAGGAAGGTTTGCTTTACGAGCATATCGTCTTCAAGGCAAAAGAAAAAGGTCTTATCGGTGCCACAGTACTGAAAGGGATTCTGGGATATGGATCCAGCTCAATAATCCACTCTTACAAGTTATGGGAACTGGACGAGAAGCTGCCAGCAGTGATAGAGATCATTGATGGCGAAGAAAAAGTAAAAGGATTCTTTGAGTTGATCAAACCTCTGCTGGAATCTGTACGTTACGGTTGTCTTGTGACCACGGAAAAGATTGAAATCATCCTGCAGAAACCGGGAGATAAAAAAGGAACGATGTAACAGACCTCTCCCGGAAACAAAAACAGCAGCCGGGTATCCGACGAATGTAACCCATCCGAGGAATCATTTTTCCTACGGAACTCATATTTAAAAAGAAATCTCATTTTTACCGTTTTTTGGCGAAA
Organism: Porphyromonadaceae bacterium; assembly: GCA_003517675.1. Taxonomy (GTDB): domain Bacteria; phylum Bacteroidota; class Bacteroidia; order Bacteroidales; family Dysgonomonadaceae; genus Proteiniphilum. Next base: position 19,375 of record DPAC01000049.1, read on the forward strand.
TAATTTCGTTAAAAAAGAAAAGATTTTGTATTTTTGTAACGGAAACAGTAAGATGGTTTTTAGGATCGTTTTCGAAAATCATTATGAACATGATGCAACAAAAAATGCTCTCTTCATCGTCCGGAAACGACTTTGTATATAAATGAACACTTTTACTTCTAACAATATAAAAAATTCAATTAAGTATGATTAAAGTAGGTATTAACGGATTTGGTCGCATCGGACGCTTGGTTTTCCGTGCAGCGCAAAACAGAGACGATATCCAGGTAGTGGGTATCAATGACTTGCTCGATGTAAATTACATCGCTTATATGTTAAAATACGACACGATCCACGGTCAGTTCACCGGATCTATCGACGTGAAGGATGGTAATCTGGTCGTGAATGGAAAGACGATTCGTGTAAGTGCAGAAAGAAACCCGGCCGATCTGAAGTGGGATGCCATAGGTGCAGAATATGTAGTGGAATCCACCGGTCTCTTCCTCTCAAAGGACAAGGCTCAGGGACACATTGATGCAGGTGCCAAATATGTAGTAATGTCTGCTCCTTCAAAAGACGATACCCGCATGTATGTATGCGGAGTGAACGAAAAGACCTACACCAAGGGTGAGCAGTTCGTATCGAACGCCTCCTGCACCACCAACTGTCTTGCTCCCATCACCAAGGTACTGCACGACAAGTTCGGTGTACTGGAAGGACTGATGACCACCGTTCACTCAACGACCGCTACCCAGAAGACCGTTGACGGTCCTTCAGGGAAAGACTGGAGAGGCGGACGTGCTGCATCCGGCAACATCATTCCCTCTTCCACCGGAGCTGCAAAGGCTGTTGGTAAAGTGATTCCGGAATTGAACGGTAAGCTGACCGGGATGTCTTTGCGCGTGCCTACACTGGATGTATCGGTGGTTGACCTGACTGTACGTCTGGCCAAGGAGACCACCTACGAAGAGATCTGTGCCGCCATGAAGGAAGCTTCTGAAGGTGAATTGAAAGGGATCCTCGGATATACCAATGAAGATGTGGTATCAAGCGATTTCATCGGTGATGCACGCACATCTATCTTCGACGAAAAAGCAGGAATCCAATTGAGTCCCACTTTCGTGAAGGTGATCAGCTGGTATGACAACGAATGGGGTTATTCCAACAAAGTGCTCGACCTGATTGCGCACATGGCAAGCGTAAACAATGCATAATGAACGATATTCAGTATCGATTTACACAAATAAAAGCGCCTCTTTTTTCAGAGGCGCTTTTTATTTATGTATGCTGAAATGATGCTGAGCATACTGTGCAGAGTCTTTATTCCGGATGAATTGACTCTGTCGGGCAGACATCTGCACACGCACCACAATCGGTACACAACTCAGGATCAATCACATAAATATCACCTTCGGATATTGCATCAACAGGACATTCATCAATACATGTTCCACAAGCAATGCAAGTATCATCAATTACGTAAGCCATAATGAATAATTAGTTTAGTTAATTTAAATGGATATCAAATTGTTGCTGCAAAGGTAGAAAGTTTTTTCAAGAATGGAAAAAGATTGCAGAGATCTTTCAAATTCTCCACACAATATCCCATGGTCGGAGACGTTTTATTGTAATATGAAAATTGTGAAAATGCTCCTTATCCTATTGTTGCAGTTATCTATCTGTAATGGCATTCACGCCCAGCATCATAAACTGCAGCATCGCCCCTATGCTGACCAGCAGCTCTTTCACCTGGGGTTTACCATCGGACTGCATACCCAGGATCTGATTCTTACTCATTCCGGATACCGGAACGAGAACGGCGAGGTCTGGTTTTCAGAAATACCCGATTATTCACCCGGCTTTACGGTGGGAATGATTGGCGATTATCGCCTCTCCCGGAATCTGAATTTACGGCTGCTCCCCACACTCAACCTGGGCAGCAAAAGCTTTCTTTTTCGGGAACAGTCATCGGGAGAAGAGTTTGCCACCACCATCCGGAATAACTATCTCACTCTTCCGTTTCACCTGAAGATTTCCACTGCCCGTATCAACAACTTCAGGCCCTACTTCCTGCTGGGTGGTTATGGGAGTATGGAGCTTGCCTCTCAGAAGAACAAGGCTGTACGACTAAAACCGTTCGACACAGGAGTGGAGATTGGCACCGGATGCAGCTTTTATCTCCCGCTCTTCACAATCTCACCCGAGCTGAAATTCAGCTTTGGTTTGACCGATCTGCTGGAGAAAGAACGTACTGATTTGAAAGATGAGGAGCTGTTGAAATATTCCCGTTCTCTCTTAAAGGCAACCCAGCGGATGATCACACTCAGTTTTCATTTCGAATAGCCTTTTGCCGATCGCGAAAGAGAGCGTTGTAGGTTTTTTTGTTGCGCAGATAATAAGCAATCAGGATGCTTCTCCGGTATTCGCCCGGCAGCAGCGTTTTCTTTGTCAGCAGCAGATTCTCCTCTCTTTTCTCCCGATAGGATCGCCTCATCAGCAAGAAATCACGGTATGCATCCACTATCGCAATACTGCTCTTCACTTTCCCCTGCATGAGAAGATGCAGCAATGCCAGCAAGTCGAACATAAGTCGTATGGCGTAGGTGAGGTAGAGCCTCTTCCCGGGCATGTTCTTATAAAGCATCAGCAGATTATTGCGAAAATTAAGGTAAAGTTTACGTGGATTCTCCTTGCCCAGTGATGCCCCTCCCACGTGATAAACGACCGAGGAGGGAACGCAAACCACCCCCCTGCCCCGGGCATTGAGCCGCCAGCAGAGGTCGATCTCCTCCATGTGTGCAAAGAAGCGACGATCGAGGCCGCCAGCTGACATGTAATCGCTTTTCCTGATACAGAGACAGGCTCCTGTGGCCCAGAAAACAGGCAATACATCCCTGTATTGGCCAAAATCCTCTTCCACTCTATCCAGGATCCGTCCCCTGCAAAAGGGATACCCGTAACGGTCAAGCAAGCCACCAGCAGCTCCGGCATACTCAAAATGACTCCTCTGATGAAAGGAACGGATTGTGGGCTGCACAGCAGCTGTTTCCGGATGATCATCGAGATAAGAGACCAATGGAATGGTCCAGCCGAGGGTGGTCTCCACATCGGAATTCAGCAGAATCACATAGTCTGAATCAACCTGCTGTATTGCCTTGTTGTAGCCCTCAGCAAATCCATGGTTCTGATCAAACAGAATCAACTCCAGATCAGGAAATTGATCCTGCAAAAAAGTTACGGAACCATCTGTTGACCCGTTATCGGCCACCACCACAGCACAATCCTCACTTATGGTATGTGCAGTCACTGAGGGCAGAAACTGCTTCAACAACTCCTCCCCATTCCAGTTCAGTATGATGACCGATGTTTTCGCCATTGTCTATGATCATTTAATCGAGGGGCAGACCGAAGCTAACCCTCCGGCTCCATCGCCTTACTGAATTTCCACAAGTTATGCGACCAAAGATAATATGCCGGCGCGCGCATCACTGTTTTTTCCAGTAAACGCATGTAATTCTCAGTGATGGTATGTTCATTCTCAGTAGAAGCATCTGGTGAGACCAGAACAAAGCGACCACGATAAAAACCCCGTTTTACCTTCTCAATATCCAGGTAAATCACCGGGAGTGAAAGGGATCGGGCAATCTTCTCCATGCCGGTCTGTACGGGAGTATCCTGATTCAGGAATGTTGTCCAGTATTTGTCCGAGACCCTCGGCGGACGCTGATCGGTAAGGAATCCCACCACGATTGTATTGCCCTCTTTCCTCTTCTGGATTAGTTTGCGCAAGACACTCCTCTTTTCGATTGGATGCGAACCAAACCGGCTCCTGATCTTGTAAAAGAGTTGATCAAAGGAAGTAGAATGAAGTTGTTTGTAAACCAACCCTCCCTCTACTCCAGGCATGAGATGCAACACGATGGATGGCACCCACTCCCAGTTGCCATAATGACCGAGACACATAAGAGAAGCGCCGCCACGCTGTGTCAACTCATTCAACAATTCCGGATTTTCAAAATGCATTCGTTGCTTCATTTCCTCTTCCGACATGCGTAAGATCTTCACCGTCTCCACGAAATAATCGCACAGATGGTGATAGTACTCTTTTTCCAGGGTAACGATCTCACGAATCGCTTTATCGGGAAAAGCGTTTTGCAGATTCTTTCGCACAATTTTCCGCCGGTACCTGACCAGATGATAGACAACCCAAAAAAGAAAATCTGAAATAAAGTAGAGCACCGAAAAAGGGAGCATTGCAATTAACTTTGCAATCGCTATCAACATTCTGGCGCCCAAATCATCTTTTTGTTTCCTCGCCATCAGAATAATGCTTTCATGGCCATCTCCTCATCGCTGTACCCGCCAATCGTCACCTCTGTGATCCGGTTGACCAGCGACGCATCATAATCGGCATACAATTTTACATAATTTTCAGTGAAGCCATGCATCTTACCCCCCTTTTTTGTATGTTCAAAGAGTACTTTCCTGCGTAAGCCCTGTTGTGATGCATAAAAACGATGCAATTTCTCCTCAGAGATATCAAGCAACATCTTACTGCGTGCATGCTTTTTCCCGGGATCAACGGCATAATCAATTTGCAACGCCTGCGTACCGGGACGCTCTGAATAGGTAAAGACATGTAGTTGTGACACGTCGAGCGACTCAATGAAACGCTTGCTCTCCTCATAGTAGTCATCGGTTTCGCCCCTGACTCCAACAATCACATCTACACCTATAAAGGCATGTGGAAGAATCATTTTGATCATCTCCACCTTATGCCGAAAGAGAGCGGTATCATACTTGCGTTTCATCAACCGCAACACCACATCCGATCCTGCCTGCAGTGGCATGTGGAAATGAGGGGCGAAACGGCGGGAAGAGGCAACGAAAGAGATGATCTCATCGGTCAACAGATTCGGCTCAATGGATGATATACGGTATCGCTCTACCCCTTCAACCTGATCCAGTGCATGCAGCAGATCGATAAAAGACTCCTTGGTGGTACGACCGAAGTCACCGATATTGACACCGGTAAGGACAATCTCCTTGCCTCCCTCCCGGACTACCTGCTCTGCCTGCTTCACAAGGTCGGCAATGGAGCCGTTGCGGCTTCTGCCCCGGGCAAAGGGGATGGTACAGAAAGAGCAGAAATAGTCACACCCATCCTGTACCTTCAGAAAGTAACGGGTGCGGTCATCGGCAGACAAGGAAGGGACGAAAGAGCGGATCCGGTGTGTTTTGGAAGTGACCACCTCACCCTTTTCCTTTTTATGAAGATCATCCAGGTACTTTACCACATCCAGCTTCTGCTCGGCACCCAGCACAAGGTCAACGCCCTCAATCCGGGCAATCTCTTCCGGCTTGAGCTGTGCATAGCAACCTGTTACGACCACAAATGCGGAAGGGTTCTCCTGAATTGCCTTACGGATGGCCTGTCGCCCTTTCTTGTCGGCCAGCTCGGTCACGGAGCAGGTGTTGATCACACAGATATCAGCTTGTTGACCTTTTCTGGCACGGGTTACACCTGACCTGAGCAGTTGCCTTCCTATCGTGGAGGTCTCGGCAAAGTTCAGTTTGCAGCCCAGCGTGTAGTAAGCTGCTGTCTTATTTTGAAAAAATGTTTGATCGATCATATGCTTGAAATGTCAGCTAAAGGTCAGCTATGAATGACCTCCTGAACAGCTATATCCTCCTTATTTATGAATCTCAATGCACAAAATTACAATTTTTATTGCCATTTCAACCCCTGTTTGTTTTGTTAACTGAATTACAGGTTGTATTTTTGCACACAATAAGCAAAATTGTGCAACATGATCCAACAAAATTTCATCCAACTATACGAAGAGAGCTTCAAAAAAAACTGGGAGCTACCTGCCCTGAGCGACTACAGGGAAAACACAAGCTACAGCTACGGCGAACTGGCTCGTGAGATTGCACGATTGCATCTGCTTTTCAGGGAACTTGGAATTGAGAAAGGAGAAGGGTAGAATCAAAACGATGCTTCTCACTGCCAGCGGTCAGAATGTTTACCCCGAAGAGATTGAGGCGCGGCTGAACAATTTGCCATATGTTGCAGAGAGTGTGGTGCTGCTCCGCGACCTCCGGCTGGTTGCACTGGTCTATCCCGATATGGCTGCAGTCAATGCCGATCAGATTACACCGGAAAAACTTGATGCAATCATGCATGAAAATAGGGAGACGCTCAACAAATCGGTCGCCAACTATGAGAAGATTAGCGCCATTGAGCTGGTGGACAATGAATTTGAAAAAACACCCAAAAAGAGCATCAAGCGCTTTCTCTATAGTTGACAATTGTTGCAACCAATT
>DPAC01000145.1:0-882 GCA_003517675.1 Porphyromonadaceae bacterium
ATATGATGAAGATTCGCTACGGAGATGCTCTTTCGGTCAACATCCAGATTCCGGATAACCATCGGGATTATTATATTCTGCCTTTTGCCATACAGACATTGGTGGAAAATGCCGTAAAACACAATATAGCCAGCCTGCAAAAGCCACTGAATTTAGTCATTAAATCGACTGACGATGAGGCTATTATTGTGGAGAATAATCTCCAGCCACGACAGGATGTAAGAGATGGGAACGGGTTGGGGTTGTCAAATCTGAATGAGCGCTATTGGTTAATGTTCAGAAAAAATATCAACATACAAGCTGACAACTCGATCTTTAGGGTAGAGATCCCCCTGATAAAAAATTTAGAGAAGTATAGCGATAAGTTTCACAATATTGATAAAATATTTCTATGAAAGCTGTAATAGTAGAAGATGAATTTGCCGCCGCACAAAGTCTTGAAAGACTTTTAAAATCGATTGATGAAAACATCCACGTGATCGCCATTCTGCAAAATGTGGATGAAAGCATCGCATGGTTTTCAACAAATGATATGCCTGATGTGGTTTTTATGGATATTCACCTTGCCGATGGAAATTCTTTTTCTATTTTCAGAAGTATCGATATTCGTTGCCCCATCATCTTTATCACGGCGTATGACCAATATGCACTGAAGGCGTTCGAAGTGAACAGCATCGATTATCTGCTCAAGCCGATTGGCAAAAAAAGTCTTGAAAAAGCACTGGACAAACTGAAAAATTTCCCCTCTATCAATCATAACTCGGAATTGATTGCGCAGCTCATGCAAAATATCAATCAGGTGAACAAAACACGCAGAAAAAGTTTCCTTATTCCGGTTAAAGATAAATTGATACCTGTTTCATCGGATGAAATAGCCTATGT
>DPAC01000145.1:1132-5002 GCA_003517675.1 Porphyromonadaceae bacterium
TCGCTGGATGATTTTTTGAAACAACTGGATCCCGATCTGTTTTTCAGGGCAAACCGGCAATTCATTATTTCACATCGGGCTGTTACCGACTTGTCGTTGTGGTTTGACGGGAAATTTTCCGTCAATCTGTCTGTCCCATCCCCTGAAAGAATCATTGTGAGCCGTGCCCGAAGCGCCGAATTTAAGAAGTGGTATATGAAAACAGATGATTGACCTGTTTCTCTTCCTTTTTTTAACCAATAAATTGATGATGATGCCGCTGTAGGCTCGTCCTTGTTTTTTTATACTTCAGCAATCATAATTATCGTTTCAGGGTTGCATTTCTTACGACCTGTACAGTTTTTATATTACTTTGCATTGTCCCAAAGGTACTCAGTAAAAAGCCAACGGTATTCTCGATGGGGATGGGGGGACATCTCCTTGAAGGGAATGCGTAATAGGGGGTAATTTGTGAGACCACCGGCAGGTGGGCTGTAAACTTTGTTAAAACCGGGAAAACCGATTTGCGTTTTCGGGTTTTCTGAAGTACTTTTGTGCGTTCTTTAACAGGGTTATCAATGGTATTGCGAGACAGAATTATAGAAAAAGCAGGGAATTTTTTTATCCAACAGGGTGTCAGGAATAGTTCGATGGATGAGATTGCCACCTCACTGGGCATCTCGAAACGAACGATCTATGAAACTTTCCGGGATAAGGAGGATTTGCTGATCTCGTTCCTGAAGAAAACATGGGCCGATCGATATGCCTGTTTTTCCGCCTACCTCTGTGATGAGTACAATGTGATTGAGTTGTTCCTCAAAATCATTGAAGCGCAACTGAACCGGCCGATGGTCAATGTAAAGTTTTTCGAGGATATAAACAGGTACTATCCCTACGCTGCAAAACTGATACAGGAGGAGGTAAACCGAAACAATGCATTTCTGCGTGATTTCCTCCGTAAAGGCATCGAACAGGGATATATCTACAGGAATCTGAATGTGGAGGTAACCGCATTCCTGCTGGAGGATAGCACCTATACCTATATCCGTGCCTCTCACATGGAACAGCCTCCCTTCTCATACCGGGAGCTGTTCTTCACCATGATGATTAACTTCATCAGGGGGATATCCACAGAGAAGGGGATCCGGATCATCGACGAATATCTGGCCAATCAGGAAAAGAAAACAGAAAACTAAATAATGATGAAAAGTGTGAAAATGAATCAGATGAATTCAATTCGATTGCTGTTGGTTGCACTGCTGATGGCTGCAGCCGGCATCCCCGGCCTCCAGGCACAGTCGGCCGACACCCTCTCCATTGACCTGGAGACGGCACTGAAGATCGCCCTGAGCGAAAATCCCACGGTGAAGGTGGCCGACATGGAGATCACCAAAAAAGAGTATGCCAAAAAATCGGCCTATGGTGCGTTGCTGCCTCAGTTAGACCTGATCGGGCAGTACCAGCGGGCCATCGAGCGGCAGACGGTCTATTTTGACGAAGGGTTAGGCTTTGGCGGCGATATCGACCCCTCTGAATTTACTTCGGATGAGCTGCAGGTGCTGGAGGTGCTGAATAAGGTGATGATGCCTGATCCGGAAACATCGGGAGAGGGAATCCAGATGGGCCGGTTCAACGTTTGGACAGGCGGGTTGAATGTGAGCATGCCACTCGTGATGCCTTCTCTCTGGAAGAACATCCAGATGAGTGAGGTGGATATCCGCCTTGCCATGGAGAGGGCACGTGCTTCCCGCATCGACCTGGTGAACCAGGTGAAAAAGGCATTCTACAGTCTCCTGCTGGCACAGGATAGCTATTTGATGTTCCGCAAGACTTACGAGACCGATTCGCTCAACCTGGAGAATATTCGTAACCGCTACAACCAGGGAGTGGTGGCCGAGTATGATGTGATCACTGCCGATGTACGGCTGAAGAGCCTTATCCCGAGCATCCTGCAGGCGGAGAACATGATGAAGATTGCCGACCTGCAGCTCAAGATGCTGATGGGGATGGATAGTGATGCACCGCTGAAGGTGGTGGGGTCACTGGAGGATTATCACGCATCGATGTTCGATATGATTATCCCTGCCGACACCTCGTTGGTCAACAACAGCGACATTCGTCAGTTTGAACTGCAGTCGGAGCAGGCAAAGAACGCCTATGAGATGCAGAAGCTGCAGTTTTCCCCTACACTGGTGACCAGCTTTAACTGGAACTACGTTAGCCAGAACAACGATTTCAAGTTCCGTGATTATCGCTGGGACCCCTATTCAATGCTCGGTTTCACCCTGCGGATTCCTCTCTTCAACGGGGGACAGCGTTACAACGGCGTGAAGCAGGCTGAGCTGCAGCTCTTTCAGATGGAGGAGCAGCGCAAGGAGCTGGAACGGGGTCTTAAGCTCTCCATCCGCAACAACTACAACCTGATAAACAAAAATATTGAGCAGGTGGTGGCTGCTGAGTCGTCGGTGGCACAAGCCCGTAAAGGACAAGAGATTGCCCAGAAGCGCTACGAGACCGGCATGGGTACCATCCTCGATGTAAATGCAGCGGCGCTGGCGGTGATCAATGCCGAGCTGCAGTACCGCAACGCCATCTACGATTACCTGTCGGCAAAGGCCGATCTGGAGAAGGTGCTGGGTTATGACATCAATCCGATTCAGGTGAGTGAATGAACAAACAAATAAGTAAAACAGATAACATATATATAATCAGATGAAAAAGTACAGCTTAATACATTTTGTACCTCTCCTGGCAGTGGCATTGCTTGCCTCCTGTGCCGGACAAGGAACTTCGGATCAAACCGACAGTGAGACATCGCAGAAGAAAAATGTCAGGGTGGAGACCGTGCAGATGGTGCCGGTGGATCAGATCTCAACCTTCACCGCATCGGTGGAAGCCAATCAGGTGAACAACATAGCACCCGCCACGGGAGGTCGTATCCGCGATATTTTTGTAGATGTCAGCTCCACGGTACGCCGCGGAGAGGCTGTCGCAACCATGGATGATGCCCGCTTTGAACAGCAGCAGACACAGGTGGCTACCTTGCGGAGAGACTTTGAGCGTTATGAGGAGTTGTTTGCCGTGGGCGGCATCTCCCGGCAGCAGCTCGACCAGGCACGTACCCAGTTGGAGGTGGCTGAGACGGCGCTGAAGAACCTGGAGGAGAACACCACCCTGGTGAGCCCCGTTAGTGGTGTGGTGACTGCCCGCAACTATGATCCGGGTGATGTGGCGATGCAATTGCCCATCCTTACCATTGAGAACATCAACCCGGTAAAGGTGATGGTGAACGTGTCGGAGACCTATTGGAGCCGTGTGGTGAAGGGTATGCCGGTGGAGGTGCAGGCCGACGCGCTGGGGAGTGAAACGTTCTCCGGAAAGGTGTCGATTATTTATCCCACCATCGATCCGGTTTCACATACCTTCCCGGTGGAAATCACCGTGCCCAATGCTGACTTGCGTCTGCGACCGGGAATGTTTGCCCGCGTAAAAATGAACTTCGGCACCCGCGAACGTCCGTTGTTATCCGACAAAGCCGTACTGAAACAGGTTGGTTCCAACGACCGGTACGTATTTGTGGTGAAAGATGGTGTTGCCTTTTATACCCTGGTTCAGCTGGGTGTCAGAATCAACGACAAATATGAGATTGTTTCTGGGCTGAATGATGGTGACCGGGTGATTGTCGAGGGAAACAGAGGACTGATCGACGGAACCGAAGTAGAGGTGGTAGAGTGAAATCGATTTAAATTATTGCTTTATGAAGATATATGAAACCGCGGTGAAAAACCCCGTGGGAACAGCATTGATATTTATCGGGGTCGTGTTGATCGGGATCATGTTTTATATACAGCTCCCCATCGATCTTTTACCGGATATCGAAGTGAATATGGT
>DPAC01000166.1:0-4180 GCA_003517675.1 Porphyromonadaceae bacterium
GAGCTCTCCACCCTGCTGCTCGACATCGAACGGCTAAAGTTCGAGAAAGAGCGGAGCGAGGTGCTGATCCGCTATCTGGAGAGCCGCAGCGATAGCCTAAACGGTTTTTTACAAGGGAACAATCAATAATTATTGATCCTTTGCAGGGGATTATCAAAATAATCCCTATCTTTGTCCACAGAAATCTTGGTGTTCCGGTGCGGTCTCCCGCATCGGAATGAAAAGGGAATCAGGTGCAAATCCTGAACAGACCCGCTGCTGTAAGCTCCGCTTACGTGCTGAACAATCACCACACCAGCCACTGTCCCCCTGGGGGGATGGGAAGGCGTTCAGACACGGGAGTAAGTCAGAAGACCTGCCAAAGATTCATACTACTGTTACATGGCTTTCGGGGAATAAAGCTTGAAAACGACACGCAACAGAATCTTTTTTTATTACGTGTTTCATTTCATCAGGCTTTACCGGAATAATATTCGGTACAGATGAATTATTTTTTCAAAACGCTCCTTACCTCTGTCTGTGTGATATTTTTTGCACCGACAGATGCTTACTCACAGTCGGTCACCGACACCATCGGTTTGCCCGAGGTGGTGGTCACCGAGCGTTTCAGCGACCGCGAGATCCGCTCCACGGCACCTCATCATATCCTTACTGCCGATCAGATCGGTCAGCTCAACGCGCTGCAGCTATCCGATGCGGTGAAGCATCTGCCGGGTGTCACCATCCGCGACTATGGCGGCATCGGTGGACTGAAGACCATCTCGGTACGGAGCCTGGGCGCCCACCATACGGCTGTGAGTTACAACGGTATCCCGCTCACTGATCAACAGACGGGACAGATCGATATTGGCCGTTTCTCGCTCGACAATGTGGAGCGGCTGACGCTCCACAACGGGCAGGAGGACCGCATCTTCCAGCCGGCCCGCTCTTTTGCTGCTGCCTCGGTACTGGAGATTACCACCGCTGCTCCCCGCTTTACAGACAACAGCAGGGTGAACGGCAAGGCAACCCTGCGGGGTGGCTCCTTCGGGCTCCTCAACCCTTCACTGCTGTTCAACGGCAAGCTCTCTGAAAGGGTGAGCGCTACCATCAGCGGTGAGTGGATGCGTTCCCGCGGCGACTACCCTTACCTGCTGCGATACGGTCTCTCAGCCAGCGACAGCACCTCCAGGGAGCGACGCATCAATGGGGATGTGAATAAAATGCGACTGGAATCGTCGCTCCATGCACGATTCTCCGACCGCAGCCGGGGTGACCTTCGTCTCTATTACTACCACTCTGAGCGGGGACTGCCGGGGGCTACCATCTATTACAATACGCTGCACGACTCGGGTCAGCGGTTGTGGGACAGGAGCTTCTTCCTGCAGGGTCATTTCGGGCATGCGTTCTCCCGCAGGTGGGAGCTGCAAGCCGACGGCAAGTACCAGCGCACTTACCTCCGTTACCTCGACCCCTCCTACCTGGGGGCGGAGGGTAAGATTGAGGATATCTTCACACAGTATGAACGTTACGGCTCACTGTCGGCACTCTATCGTGCTTTTCCTCACCTCTCCTTCGCTGCCTCCAGCGACCTGATATCGGCTACCATGCACGCTAACCGGAAAGGGTTTGTCACCCCCACCCGCCTCACCTCCTACACGGTGGTCGCCGCCAAGTGGGTCAGCGAGCACCTCCTGGCTACTGCCAGCCTGCTCGATACCCGGACCTTCGAGTCGGCAGCCAGCGGTGTAGCCGGCAGCAACCAGAGCCGCCTCTCACCCTACCTGAGTGCATCCTACAAGCCTCTCCAGGGTCATGATCTCCGATTACGGGCTTTTTATAAAAAGAGCTTGCGGCTGCCCACCTTCAACGACCTTTACTACCCGCAGGTGGGCGTACGCAACCTGTTGCCTGAAGATGCGGAGCAGCTCAACCTCGGCTTCACCTTTGGCAGCAGTGGCAGATGGTTGCAGCAGTTCACCTTCATCGCAGATCTCTTTCACAACCGGGTGAAGAACAAGATCGTGGCCTATCCTACAGGCAACTTGCACCAGTGGGCCATGATCAACGTGGGGAGGGTGATCATCAACGGTGCCGATGTCTCGCTGGAGAGCGAGACATCGCTGACAAAGAAGATGTTGCTCCATGCCGGCCTCAACTACAGCTGGCAGTCGGCTCTCGACCGTACCGACCCGCAGCAGGTGAACTACGGTCACCAGTTGCCCTACACCCCCCGTCACTCGGGGTCAGCCCATGCGGCGCTGGAGTTCAGAGAGCTGCAGTTCGCCTACACCCTTCTCTGGTCGGGGGCACGCTACAGCAACGGCTACAACGATGCTGCATACCGGATGCAAGGGTATGCTGACCATGGCATCTCCCTGCAGCGCACCTTCCCCACCCGCTTCGGCAGCTTTTCCATCGCCGGCGAAGCGCTCAACCTCAGCAACAGGAATTACGAGATTGTACGGAACTACCCCATGCCGGGTCGTTCCTATAGAATAACATTATCCATTCACTATTAAATGATTCAATGCAATGAACAAAAATCAACTTTTTTACTACATGATTCTTCTGACAGGGCTGTTGCTCTGGAGCTGTACCGATGACGACAATCCCGCTGAGGAGACACCCGGTAAGGGTAAAGCACTGCTGATCCTGAACGAGGGCAGCATGAATGGGAACAATGCCACACTTGCACGATATGACCTGCAAGAGGAGGTGATGGACAGAACCTATTTCAACAGTGTGAATGATAAGGGGTTGGGTGATGTAGCAAACGACATGCTGCAGTATGGAACGAAGATCTATATCGCGGTCAACATGTCGGGGACCATTGAGGTGCTGGAGTCGGCTACAGGCCGTTCTATCCGGCAGATCGCGATGAAGACGACCGGGGGGCAGAGCAAGGAACCGCGTCGTCTTGCAGCCTATGGTGGGAAGGTCTATGTCACCTCTTTCGACGACACGGTGACCCGCATCGACACCCTCTCGCTGACCATCGACGGGTCGGTGACGGTGGGGATGGATCCGGAGGGGATTGCCATCAGGAACAACTGGATCTATGTGGCCAACTCGGGAGGATTGAACTGGGAAAACGGGTATGACAACACCCTTTCGGTGATCGACCTCGCCAGCTTCACCGAGGAGAAGAAGATCACGGTGGGAACCAATCCCAATACGGTACAGGTAGACAGCCAGGGTGACATCTACCTCTCGGTGACGGGCAACTATGGCGATGAGCTGGCTGCTTTCAAGGTGATCCGCTCCGGCAGCAGCACAGCAGAGACGATTTCCGGCATCGAGGCACCGCAGAAGTTCGTGATCAGTGACAACAAGGCCTATATCATCAGCGGTGCTTACCAGCAACCCTATAAGCTGGTCGTTTACGACTGTCTGGAGGAGGAGATCATTGCCGATAGCTTCATCAGTGATGGCACCGAGATCGCGATCATCTACAACATCTCGGTTGACCCACTCACGGGCGATCTCTTTCTCACATCCACCGACTATGTGAATCCCGGTGATCTCTATTGGTTCGACAAGAGCGGCAAGCTAAAAAAGCGGCTCAGCGCGGTGGGTATCAACCCATCGGTGGTGCTCGTGCAGAATTAAAAAAAACTGCCGGACAAATTCTCTGTCGGCAGCTTTCTCTCTACTTATTTATTATTTTGATCAGAAAGGCATTCCAAGTGATTGGCGTGCCTTTTGCCTTTACTTTTTAGTCCAGCTTCAGCACCGCCAGGAACGCCTTCTGCGGCACCTCCACGTTGCCCACCTGCTTCATTCGCTTCTTCCCCTCTTTCTGTTTCTCCAGCAGCTTCCGTTTACGGGAGATGTCGCCGCCATAACACTTGGCCGTCACATCCTTACGCACCGCTTTCACCGTCTCACGGGCGATGATCTTGGCGCCGATGGCCGCCTGGATGGCGATGTCGAACTGCTGGCGGGGGATCAGCTCCTTCAGCTTCTCGCACATGCGTCGTCCGAACGACTGGGCATTGTCGATGTGCGTCAGCGTGGAGAGTGCATCCACCGGTTCACCGTTGAGCAGGATATCCATCTTCACCAACCTGGAGGGACGGAAATCGTGCATATGGTAGTCGAAAGAGGCATACCCCTTCGAGATGCTCTTCAGCTTGTCGTAGAAGTCGATCACGATCTCACCCAGCGGCAGATCGTAGATGATTTCCACACGGTCGCC
>DPAC01000166.1:4348-15397 GCA_003517675.1 Porphyromonadaceae bacterium
GAGATATACTCCTGCTTGATCAGCACCCCCCGTTTGCCGAGGCAGAGCGTCATGATGGGCCCGATATAGCTGGTACTGGTGATCACCGAGGCACGGATGAAAGGCTCCTCGATCCGCTCTATCAGCGTGGGATCGGGCAGCCCACTGGGGTTGTGCACCTCTTTCATCTCCCCTTTCTTGTCGTAGACCCTGTAGGATACGTTGGGCACGGTGGTGATCACATCCATGTTGAACTCGCGTTCCAGTCGCTCCTGGATGATCTCCATGTGGAGCAGCCCCAGGAATCCGCAGCGGAAGCCGAAGCCCAGCGCTACCGACGACTCGGGCTGGAACGTGAGCGAAGCGTCGTTGAGCTGTAGCTTCTCAAGTGATGCACGCAAGTTCTCAAACTCCTCACTCTCTATGGGGTAAACGCCGGCGAACACCATCGGCTTCACCTCCTCGAAGCCGGCGATCGCCTTGCTGGCAGGTCGTTTCACATGAGTGATGGTATCCCCTACCTTTACCTCTTTCGAGGTCTTGATGCCTGAGATGATATAACCCACGTTGCCGCACTGCACCTCCTCGCGGGGCACCATGGTGAGACGCAGGATCCCCACCTCATCGGCTTCATACTCCTTGCCGGTGTTGATGAACTTCACCAGGTCCCCCTTGCGGATGGAGCCATTCACGATCTTGTAGTAGGCGATGATGCCGCGGAAGGGGTTGAATACCGAGTCGAAGATCAGTGCCTGCAGGGGTGCCTCCGGGTCGCCCTCAGGTGGGGGCACCCTTTCGATGATCGCTTTCAGGATCTGCTCGATGCCGAGGCCGGTCTTGCCGCTGGCGCGGATCACCTCCTCGTGCTTGCAGCCCAGCAAGTCCACGATCTGGTCCTCCACCTCGTCGGGCATGGCACTCTCCAGGTCCACCTTGTTGAGGATCGGGATGATCTCCAGGTTATGCTCGAGGGCCATGTAAACGTTGGAGATGGTCTGCGCCTGGATGCCCTGGGCAGCATCGACCACCAGGAGGGCACCCTCGCAGGCGGCGATGGAGCGTGACACCTCGTAGGAGAAGTCCACGTGTCCCGGGGTGTCGATCAGGTTGAGAGTATATTCCTCACCTTCATAGATATACTCCATCTCAATGGCGTGGCTCTTGATGGTGATGCCTCGTTCCCGCTCCAGGTCCATGCTGTCAAGCACCTGTGCCTGGAGGTCTTTCCCCTCCACGGTTTTGGTAAACTCCAGCAGGCGGTCGGCCAGGGTACTCTTCCCATGGTCAATATGGGCGATGATACAAAAATTGCGTATATTCTTCATTGAAAATTATTCAAGCTTAAAAATCCGCGTTGTGGGGTGTCCGTGGAAACGGAATCACGTCGCGGATATTGGTCATCCCGGTGATAAAGAGCATCAGTCGCTCGAAGCCGAGGCCGAAGCCGGCGTGCGGTGCCGTACCGAACTTGCGGGTCTCGAGGTACCACCAGATGGGATCGGTATGCATGCCGGTCTCATCGATCCGTTTCATCAGCTTGTCGTAGTCCGCTTCCCGTTCCGATCCGCCGATGATCTCGCCGATCTTGGGGAAGAGCACATCCATGGCACGTACCGTCTTGCCATCGTCGTTCTGCTTCATGTAGAACGATTTGATCTCCCTGGGGTAGTCGGTCAGGATCACCGGTCGCTTGAAGTGCTTCTCTACCAGGTATCGTTCATGCTCCGACTGCAGGTCGGCACCCCAATAGACGGGGAACTCGAACTGCTGCCCCGACTCCTCCAGTATTTTCACCCCTTCGGTGTAGGTGAGCCGCACGAAATCGTTCTCCACCACGAACTTCAGCCGGTCCAACAGCTCATTGTCGTACATTTTGGTTAGGAAAGCGATATCCTCGTTGCAGTGCTCCAGCGCGTAGCTGATCAGGTACTTCAGGAAATCCTCGGCCAGATCCATGTTGTCGTGGATGTCGTAGAACGCCATCTCCGGCTCTATCATCCAGAACTCGGCAAGGTGGCGTGGTGTGTTGGAGTTCTCAGCACGGAAGGTGGGACCAAAGGTGTAGATGGCACCCAGCGCCATGGCACCCAGCTCACCCTCGAGCTGCCCCGATACGGTGAGGTTGGTCTGCATCCCGAAGAAATCCTGCGTGTAGTCCACCTTTCCCTCCTTATCGCGGGGGGGGTTGGCTACATCGAGCGTGGTCACGCTGAACATGGAGCCGGCACCTTCGGCATCCGAAGCGGTGATAATGGGGGTATGGAAATAGTAGAAGCCGCGGTCGTTGAAGAACTTGTGGATGGCGTACGACATGTGGTGGCGCATGCGGAAGATGGCGCCAAAGGTGTTGGTGCGGGGGCGCAGGTGAGCGATCTCACGCAGGAACTCCAGCGAATGACCTTTCTTCTGCAGCGGGTAGGTGCCAGGATCAGCTCCGCCGAAGATCTCTACCTCGGTAGCCTGGATCTCCACGGACTGACCCTGTCCCTGCGACTCCACCAGTCGCCCGTTCACATTGATGCAGGCACCGGTGGTGATCGGTTTCAGGAACTCTTCACCAAACTGCGCTATATCAATCACAATCTGTATGTTATTGATGGTCGATCCGTCGTTCAGTGCGACGAAACCCACATTCTTGTTGCCTCTGCGGGTGCGTACCCACCCTTTCACGTTTATCTCCTCACCGAAGCTGGTAAGCTGTAACGCATCCGTAATTTTTGTTCGTTTGATTTGTTTCATACCTCACTACGTCTCCCCCGAAGAGAGACTTTATGCTTATTCTATTTAAAAAAAGTTCCCTCCGTATGTCTTACGGAGGAAAAAAAATGATCCATCGTTAATCAAAAGCACCCATGCGGAGCATGTTCACCTCCTGCTCCGAGAGGTAGCGCCACTTGCCGCGTGAGAGCTTCTTCTTGGTGAGTCCGGCGAAGTAAACCCTGTCGAGCTTCAGCACGCGGTATCCCAGCTTCTCGAAGATGCGTCGTACCACGCGGTTCTTGCCGGAGTGGATCTCGATGCCCACCTGGGTGAGGTCCTCCTCGGTCACGTAGCTGATGGCATCGGCATGGATCTCGCCATCCTCCAGTTCGATCCCGTCGGCGATCGCCTGCATATGCTCCATGGACACCGGCTTGTTGAGCCACACCTGGTAGATCTTCCGTTTCTCGTATTTGGGATGTGTTAATTTCGATGCCAGGTCACCGTCGTTGGTGAGCAGCAGCACCCCTGTGGTAGCTCTGTCGAGGCGTCCCACCGGGTAGATCCGTTCGGAGCAGGCGCTCTTCACCAGCTCCATCACCGTCTTGCGGTTCTCCGGGTCGTCGGTGGTGGTGACAAACCCTTTTGGTTTGTTCAGCAGCACGTAAACCTTGCTCTCCAGACGTACCGGCTGGTTGTGGAACATCACCTCGTCGGAGCGGGTGATCTTGGTACCCAGCTCGGTCACCACCTCACCGTTCACCTTCACCACACCGGCAGTGATGAATTCATCTGCTTCACGGCGGGAGCATACACCCGCGTTGGCCAGGTACTTGTTCAGACGGATGGGTGCATTGGGATCGGCATTCTCCTTGTACTTGATCTGCTTGAATGGTTTTTTCTTCTTCAGCTTCTTGCCGCCGGGGCCCATGGTTGTCTGGCCACCCCGTTGCTGAGAGGGACCACCCCAGCTGCGATTGCCCTGGTTTGCGCCGGGTCCTCTTCGCTGGGGAGCGGTGCGCTCTCCTACCCTGGGGCGACGTTTTCTGGGTGCACCCTCCTGATTGCCGTAGTTGTTATCCTGTGGTGCATCTTCCCAGTTACGGTTGTAGGATCTCTCGGAGGATTGACGGTCATAGGGTCTCTCAGAGGGTTGACGGTCATAGGACCTGTCGGACGGCTGTCTGTCGTAGGGTCTGTTGTAGGGTTTACCGGCAGAACGATACCCCTCTTGGTTTGGTCTGCGCTCATTGCCATAATTGCGGTTTGGTGCAGCGTGTCTCTCATTGTTCGCGCTAAAAAATTGTCGTTTGGGGCGCGATTCTTCGTTGTTTGTTGTCATTGTCGTTGCTTTGTTTGTGATTACAGTTGAAACCTCACGGTTTTAATTTATTTCTTCCTAAAACTTCCATCTCAACACAGTGCAGGCACAGGAGGCATGGAATTTCCAAACTCGATGCGTTCAGTACGCTTGTTTTTCGATCTACATTCAGGTGATTCCCGCAGGATATCATTCGGTCAGATACCAGTGTAATTTTGGGGTGTAATGGCTTTTAATTCCTCTTTGATCTTTTCATTTACTTCCAATGTCTCGATGAACTCCGAAATACGCTCTTTCGTGATCTCTCTGTTGGTTCGTGTAAGCGCTTTCAATGCCTCATAGGGTTTCGGATATCCTTCTCTTCTCAGGATCGTCTGGATGGCTTCAGCAACCACTGCCCAGCTCTTCTCCAGATCCTGTTCTATCGCCTCTCTGTGTAATAACAGTTTATCTATCCCTTTTGTTGTGCTTTTTAGGGCAATTAATCCATGTGCCAGGGGGATGCCGATGTTGCGTATCACGGTGGAGTCGGTCAGGTCCCTCTGAAGACGGGAAATGGGCAGCTTGGCCGCCAGGTGTTCGAGCAGAGCGTTGGCGATCCCCAGGTTTCCCTCGGCGTTCTCGAAATCGATCGGGTTCACCTTGTGGGGCATGGCGGATGAGCCCACCTCACCCTCCTTGATCTTCTGCTTGAAGTACTCCATCGAGATGTACTGCCACATGTCGCGGGTGAAGTCGATCAGGATGGTATGGATCCGCTTCAGCGCATCAAACGAAGCCGCCAGAGTGTCGTAGTTCGATATCTGAGTGGTGTACTCCTCCCTTACCAGATGCAGCTTCTCCTGCAGGAACTGTTCAGCGAACCGCTTCCAGTCGATATGGGGATAAGCCACATGGTGGGCGTTGAAGTTACCGGTGGCACCGCCAAACTTGGCCTTTGCCGGGATATGCTTCAGCACCTCCAGCTGATTGTTGAGGCGGTAGGCAAACACCATCATCTCCTTGCCGAGTCTGGTAGGTGATGCCGGTTGACCATGCGTACGTGCAAGCATCGGGATGTTGGCCCACTCTTCCGCCAGTGATCCGATCCGAGCGATCAGCTTCTCCAGTTCGGGGATGTAAACCTCCTGAAGCGCCTGCTGCCACATCATCGGCGTGGCGGTGTTGTTGATATCCTGCGAGGTGAGTCCGAAGTGAATAAACTCCTTGTATGCTGAGAGCCCTAGCCGGTCGAACTGCTCTTTCAGGAAATACTCCACTGCCTTCACGTCGTGGTTGGTGATTTTTTCAATCTCTTTTACCTGTTGTGCATCCGACCCGGAAAAGTTGCGGTAAAGCTGTCGCAAGTCGTCAAATAGTGCCTGATCGACCTGATGGAGAGGTTCAATCCCTGCTTCGCACAAAGCGATGAAATATTCGATCTCTACTTTCACACGATACCTGATCAATGCATATTCCGAAAAATAGGCACTCAGCTCACCGGTCTTGTCTCTATATCGTCCGTCGATGGGGGAAATTGCAGTCAGTTGGTTTAACTCCATTTTGTAGTTGTTGCGCAATGCAGATTTTTTTGAATTCGGATCCTGAGTTACGGAAAATCACTTCCCGCAAGATTTCATCTCAGTCTCATTGAAAATTGAATTTTCCCGAAAGAATATAACTCCCTATGATTTCGGTACAAAAATAGCGAATATTACAGAGCTGAAAAAATATTTATAAAATTATTTTGTGAGAAAACAAAAAGAGTCTATCTTTGCATCACTTTTTCAGAGAGCATCCTCCGGGAACGGAGGTCAGAACAGGGAAAAGCCTGTTTTTTTGGGCGTTTAGCTCAGCTGGTTCAGAGCATCTGCCTTACAAGCAGAGGGTCGGCGGTTCGAATCCGTCAACGCCCACCCAATTAAAAAGTCGAATGTTTCATTCGGCTTTTTTTGTCTTATTGTCAGGTACCCCGTTTATATCCCTGTACACTTGACTATTCAGTCGTGATGACCAGCTCTTTTCCCTGGTTAAGTTGCTCATGTGTAATGCCTTTTTACAAATTCGGGGACATTATGTCTGTAAAATAGATAATTTTATAAGTATTTTAGACCAAACTACTTCCATGTTCTCATTTCTTTAATAAGATCGTCATGTTTTATGCCATTACCTTTTAGTACATCCTCTGTTGCTGCTGCAACTTCTTTTTGAAGTTCTTCAACAGTCATAACTGCAGGACGGCGAGAAGATGAAACGGATTTTTTCAAAAATGAACGGACTTTTTTAATAATATCTACATCGTCAATATCTACAATGGATTCTATTAACTTTGCCTTTTCTATATATAAAATGTCCTTACTCATAGCTCTGAATTTTAATTTGATAATCAATACAAAGTTATTTTTTTATTTACGAATCAAAAATTTATAAGCGAAATTAACAGCAATAACTCACTATAATCATGTTTCTTGGGTGTAATGATTGTTGACTACTTCGATTACTTCGTAATTCATGTTCGTTTCATACCAATGTATTTATCATATT
The DNA here is from genome assembly GCA_003517675.1 of Porphyromonadaceae bacterium. Taxonomy (GTDB): domain Bacteria; phylum Bacteroidota; class Bacteroidia; order Bacteroidales; family Dysgonomonadaceae; genus Proteiniphilum. The sequence goes on from DPAC01000166.1 coordinate 10,872, forward strand.
ACATAAGGGAGTGCATACAAAGGGTAATTGGTCATCCATTCCTGTTGACGGAAATCGGACATTGAAAAGCGTACACCGTGCAATGCCGGATATCTGTGAATAAATGCCCGCAAACTCTTGGATTGGAGGTTCTCTTCCGCTTTTACTTCAATGGGGACGATGGTGTCCTCGTGTTGAATAATAAAATCCACTTCGCCTTTGGAATTTTCAGAAGACCAATAGTAGGGGTACAACTTCCTTGCTATCAACTGTTGCAACACATACTGTTCTGTGACTGCACCCTTAAATTGCGAGAACAGGAGATTCCCTTCGATCAATATTTTCGCCGGTAAGTTCCCCATCGCGCAAAACAGTCCTGTATCCAACAGATAGAGTTTAAAAGCGGCAAAATCGACAAAGCCGGACAGCGGCATTTCTCCCTTCTTTATCCGGAGTATCTTATAGATAAGTCCTGCATCCAGAAGCCATTCTATGGCAAGTTCAAATTCCCTGGCTCTGGCTCCCTCTTTTATCATTCCGTATATGAATTTTTTATTCTCTTTCGTCAACTGTCCATGTATGGATTTCCACACCATCCTGATACGAGGCACTTCTGAAATTGGTGCATGTTTTGAAAAATCGCGGTCGTAAGCATCCAATATCTGTAATTGCAACCTACGGACCTCATTAAAATCAACATTCCGGACAAACGAATCAACTACTTCGGGCATCCCCCCGATGAAAAAATATTCTTTGAGAAGAGTTGTCAGTTTCTCTTTGAAAAGTGTAATGGTTTCCCAGTCTTTTTCTTTCAGCAGAGCGGTGAATCGTTCGTTGCCGGTAGCGAGTAGATATTCATGAAAAGAGAGAGGGTATAGATCCATAAAATCTACCTTCCCTACCGGAAAGGAGTCCTTTTGATGCATCGAAATACCCAATAACGAGCCAGCAGCAATAATTTGATACTGCGGCGCATCCTCGTAAAAATATTTTAAGGAAGTTATTCCGCGTGGTGCTTCTTGTATCTCGTCAAAAATAAGAAGAGTTTGCTCATCAATATCTACGTCTTCCATCAGAGAGACGGATCGAAGTATTCTCCAGATATCAAAATCCTGCTCAAACAATCTCTTGGCTAGCTCATTTTTTTCAAAATTGATGTAAACTGTTTTTTCGTAATATAGTTTTGAGAACTCTTTCAAGAGCCAGGTTTTCCCAACCTGACGTGCGCCGCGAACGACCAATGGTTTGCGGTTCTTCCTCTCTTTCCACTCTATGAGTTGCTCAATCGCGGTTCTGTCCATATCGATGTCTCATTTAATTAAGTTGAACAAAGATACAAATATTCCGGTAAACTGCAAACTCCGCCTTAAAAGTGTGAGGTTATGACTAAAACTCAGCCTTAAAAGTGCATATTTTTGACAAATACTCCGCCTAAAAATGTGGATTTAGGGCCAATTCTCCGATTTAAAAGTGAGGGTCAATCCTGTGATTTGCGTTGTTTTTAGGGTGCATCCCGATGTTTATCTCAAAAAGCTTATCAGCAAAATCCAGATAACAGCTCCAGTCATATTCAGTCACATCATGCTCTCCTACTCTTATATGATAACCGATGTCTTGGCGGTTCTATCTTCATTTAGCACCTGCATCGTATAATTGTGCGAAAAACCTTTTCCCAGGGGATATCCGGTTGCTGTGGAAAATTTAGTATCCGAGCTGGTAATGAGGGGTGCATTCGGAAAGGCCTCGGGGATGGCAATGTTTTCAAAGGCTTTCACCTCGTTGGGTGCTTTCATGAACAATCTCCAGCGCCAGTCACGACCGGCCTTGGTATCTTCGATGTAGTCATCACCTTGGTATCCGCTACCTGCCGCATAAATAGTGTCAGCAAGAAAACGCCCTATTTTTAAAAAAATCCAGTTTTGCAGTGAACCTATCATATCCACTTTCCCCCGGAATCATCAAAACGGGAGATATTTTTCAAAAAAATGTGCCATAAAGCTGTCGACAAATTTGATTTTGTTCGCGATAAGGCGCATTTCCCTCTCTATAATATTGAAATATTCTGATTGTGAGCGCTTTAGCTTTTTAAGCAGCTTGCCTGAGTCGTTCTTCTCTGGCTTGTCGCTTTAGCTCTGCCCCGATACGATGCAGGTTGTAGGCACATACACCCAAACCCACGTATCGTTTGAATTGGGCATAACCCTTGTCGGGTCTTACTGTAATATATAGATTTCGTGAGAATTAACTATTTTCTGGCAGACACTAAATATAGTGGATTTATAAATAAGATGATTGGAGCAGGCTTCTTTTGAATCACTCATTTTGTAGAGTGAAAGACCCCATTCATTCAACATTTGACTATTCAGTCGTGATGACCAGCTCTTTTCCCTGGTTAAGTTGCTCGTGTGTAATAAACCATCCGTCGATTGGTTCTTTGCCATATTGGATCTTCCGTATCTTCTTTCCGTTGCCTTCCTTTCTGATGGTGAAAGTGGTATTGTTACCGAGTGTAAACTCCACCTTATCAAACAACGGCACGGAGACGATGTATTCCGGGTCGGCAGGTGAATAGGTGTAAAGGCCGATCGCGTTGAACACGTACCAGGCCGACATCTCACCGGCATCATCCATGCCCGCATAGGCAAGTTTCTCGGCTCCCATGTCATAGAAGCGATCCATGATGCTGTCCAGCACGCATTGGGCTTTCTCCTGCTTATTGATAAAATAATAAGTGTAAGGTACACTGTGATCGGGTTGGTTGCCATGGCAATAGTTGCCTATAAATCCGGTCAAGTTGTGCACCTCGTAGCCTCGCCAGGGTTCGGTAAAGAGGGAGTCGAGCTTCTGCTCCACCGCCTTGTGGCTTGGGTATAGCGAAATCATTCCTTCCGGATCGTGTGGAGCGAAGAAGAGCGATTGCCATGCATTTGCCTCCCGGTACATATAGGCGAAATAGGGATAGTAGGGATCAAAATCTTCGATCCAGTTTCCATTGTCGATCTTACCCCGCCAGAAACCTGTTGACGGGTCGAACAGGTTTTTATAGTTTGCGGAGCGTTCCATCAGTAACTTGTAATGCGCTTCGTCACCCAGTTCTTTGGCAATTAAAGCCGTCGCGTAGTCGTCGTAGGCATACTCCACCGTCTTGGTGACGGCAGCCTTGTACTCGTCCCAGGTGGGTACGTTGGTCGTATCTTTCTCGGCAATCCAACCCCTTTCAATGTATTCATCAAGATAGGGTCGTCCACCCTTACCCGGTACGGTGGCATTCTTGAGCAGCAATTTGTAGGCGCGGTTGAGGTCGAACCCGGTGATGCCGCGCAGGTAGCTCCCTGCGACAAAGACCGAAGCATGGTCGCCATGAAAGAAGGTAGGCATATATCCCCCTCTTTTTTCCCCTTTGTCGGTAATCGATTTGATGATGTCTGTCGCGACATCAGGAGAGATCATTCCCAACAATATGAGCTTGTTCCGGTAATCGTCCCAGAAGGAAGGGTTGGTATAGTAGCGGAACCCTTCATTTACCACATTGCCTCGTTCGTCGGTAAAATCGCCGTTCACATCGCTACGCAGGGCAGGCCAGAGAAACGAGCGGTAGAGCGTGGAATAGAAGATGCCTTTTTCCCGTTCCGTACCTCCTGTTACTTTGATCCTTGAAAGTAGTTTGTTCCATATCTCATCAGCTTCGGCACCTACTTGCGCGAAGCTTTTGTCCATCATCTCCTGCTCCAGGTTCATCTTCGCATTCTCAATGCTGACAAAGGAAAAGCCGATCTTCAGTTCCAGTGGTTCATTTTTATCATTTTCCCCGAAGTTAACAACCGAAACCTCGTGCTTCTCATCTCTGACCTGTTCTATATCATCTATTGCATAGTTTGATGTTGCATAGAAATAAATTTTTCCTTCAGCATCCTGGAAACCGGTGAACACCTTATCACTCACTTTTTGAATGACCCATTCCTTCACAGGATTGTTGGTGCGCGTCATATCGGCAATCAAACGCTTTGGTTTGTTGTCAGAAAAACGGTATCGGTGATAACCGCAGCGTAAAGTAGAGGTGAGCTCCACATCGATCCCATATCTCTCCAGAAAAACCCGGTAGTAACCCGGTCGGGCCGATTCTTTCAGATGACTGTATCCAGAGGCATAGTCCGAAGCTGATACCTCACCGGTTACGGGCAGCAGCGGCAGATGCAGCAGGTTCCAGTGCCCCTTGTTGGTATGGGCAAATCCGTAGATGACCGTATCCTCGTACTGATAACCGGCACCACTCCTGAACTGCGTCACCGGGCTCAGCTGCACCATCGCGTTGGGCAGCGAGGAGCCGGGGAAAACCTCGGCACCCCAGGTCCGCTCTTTCCAGGTGCGTACATATCCCAAGTCTTCCGGCTCCCACAGGGTAGCTGTCCCCAGGAAAGGGTTGACGTATCGGGTGAGCAATGGTTTGTCGGGATTGGTTGTGCAGTTTAACGCTAAAACTGACGACAGGATTAGGGTTAGAATATGTTTCATACGATGTATTTTTCATATTACATAAGGGAGTGCAT
>DPAC01000058.1 GCA_003517675.1 Porphyromonadaceae bacterium
GATATCGCATATACTTTTCCCGTTGAGATCCGATGTCCTGATGCCGATCTTAATCCCGTATTGATGATCAGTTGATAAGAGGTGTATGAAACCAATGTCGTTGTTGGTTGTATGATTACGGTTTTGTCCTGGATATTGTATGTCAGTTCGAAAGATTGGCCGGTTAATGTCCGTAACGTGATATTGTTTTGCACTGTGCTTTGATCAATTTCTTCCGAAAAAGTCAGGGTAACATGCAGATTTGGATCGACGTTTGTATATGACGAAGCATTTGTCTCTCCGTTAATTTCAATTTCTTCCAATTGAAACGTTACAGTAACGGGATCATTGTCTTTGCTTCCGCAGGACGAAAGGATTCCAATTCCGATACATAGTAAAAAACAAATCCATTGTTTCATATACGCTGATTTTATGGTTTGTAGAGGAACTCCTCTACATACCTCAACGGTAGAGATACCGGTTTCATATGGCTGTCATATTGAAAAGTGTGCTATATAACCGATGCCGAAAAAATTGAGAGGGAGGTTTCCTCCCTCTCAATTAAATTATATATATGAATTCAACCCAATCATTTATTCTGAATCGTGGATAATAATATCTCTGATCTCTTGTGCCGTTAACGCTTTATTATAGATGCGCAATTCATCAATCAAGCTATTGTCCGACAGATGGTTCCACTCCGTAAACCGGGGTGCTCCGGATCCGATCGACATGATATCACATCCGTTCCAGCTTATCTGGGATAGATCGTTTGAGGCAACCTCTTCTCCATCAATATAAAAAGTTGCTTTTCCTACGGTCAATGTCAGCGTGATATATTTCCATACCGGGGTAGCCGGATCGATATCCGCATTGGTTTGTCCATCAAGCCATCCGTCTGCCGTGCCGTCCCCTACATTTGCTTTGATGCGCTGTTTCCCACTGGCATTTTCACGAAATATCCTGAATCCGGCGGTACGGTTATTCTGGGCTTCGGGAGAGGCTCCCTCTGTCGCCGGCCCGATAACAATAATACCTGCCCTGTCAGGAACGGCGTTTACTTTGTACCAGAATCCCACAGTCAGCTCGGAGCCTAATTCCGAAGCCAGATCGGACAATCTGAAAGTGAGGTAGCCGTCTTGTACGCCTGCATATGCTTTTCCAACTTTTCCCTCGGCAAAACCGGGGTTGCCCACTTTGGTTGCGTCTTGATCACTTACAGCATCCTTATAGGAGTCTTCGAACGACATATAAAATATCTGGCCGTCTTCGCTGATAGGTGGTTTAGGTGGCTCTTCGGGGTAATCGAAAGGCGGATTTTGCCCTAAATCCTGAAAACAGGACGGCAGTGTAATCAGCATCAATGCCGCAATTAGTGGATATATGAATTTTCTTGTTTTCATCGTCGTAAAATAAATGGTTCTAGTTGTATGGTCTCGTTTTAATAATTGGGATTCTGAATCAATACTCCGTTGGATTTGTCGATTTCAGCCTGTGGTAAAGGCAACAACGCATGTTTGTCCTGATATCCGGTCTTACCGGCTGCATGCAGTACTTCTTTTGCTGTTCCCCAGCGCACGAGATCGTAGAATCGATCCCATTCCATCGCCAGCTCCACCCTTCTTTCGTGACGAATTGCATTACGCAAGGCTACCTGATCAGTAGTTGTTACTTTTGGCAAAACGTCTGTGTTATTTCCGCGGGCACGTGCGCGTACTTGTTCCAGATAATTAATTGCTTCTGCTGAATTGCCCAGTTCGTTTGCCGCTTCTGCTGCGATCAGATACATTTCAGAGATACGAAGGATGCGGATGTTCATCCAAAAACCATGCTTATTGAACTGTGCACGCAAAGATGGATTGGTGTAAACCTTCTTGTTATAATATCGGTTCATCACTTCCTGCGCGATGGGCTTTTCGCCGTAAGGTGCATTGGCGGGAATGGATTCAGGGTCTTCTCCCGGTTTCAGGAAGTATAACAATGTTTCATCTTTACGGGGATCACCTTCTTCAAAAGCGCTTGCCAGCAAGGGTGTCGGGCAATTCCATCCCCATCCCAAATCCCAGTCGCCTGCTCCTCTTACACCCTGCACTTCCGCATACTGGCTTCCGATATCCGTACTGGCCGGCAAAGCAGCAGTAGCCGTGCACTGTAATTCAAAAATAGACTCGCTGCTATTTTCTCCGCTTTCCCTGAAAATCTGGTTAAACGGCGTATTCAGATCGTATAAACCTGAATTAATGACATCTGTCGATGCGGTTAACATATTTGCCCAATCATTCCGTTGCATATATGTTTTTGCATGCAATGCACGGGCGGCACCCCAGGTGGCTCGTCCCAGATAGCGTGATTCCCATTGAAGGGGTAGTAATGATTCAGCTTTCGTCAGATCTGCATCAATCAATTCATATATTTCAGCGGTCGTTGACTTGGGAATGTTGGTCTCAGCTGCATCCGTGATCTTGAAATCTATCAACGGTACTTCACCAAATGCTCTTACCAAATTAAAGTATAAAAATGCACGAAAGAAATGAGCTTCTCCCAGACATAGCTCATCAATTCTTTCCAGGATTACCCCGTTATCTTTCGCTTCGTTGATATCTGATATGACTGTATTGGCTGTATGGATCAGCGCGTAGTTACTGGTGTAGTAGCTGGCCAGGTTCCCATCGGATGCATTGTAATTAAAATTGTCGTACATCGATGCAACATCAGAACCGTCAGAGACAGTACTTCCTTTTTCCACATCTTCGCTTCGGATACTATGGACTGCAAATGCCGGAATACCTGCGGTGACTCCCCATCCTTTCATCCTTGCATATAAGGAAAAGACATCGGTTTGGAAAGAACCTCCGGGGTTATCTCCTTCCGTCCATTTTCCCTGTGGTTCCTGATCCAACAGGTCGCTGCAACTCATTTGTGTGAAGGCCAAAATGCCTGCTACACAGAAGATGAATAATTTGAATATTTTATTTTTCATAATGATTCACTGTTATTTTAATTAAAATGTAAGGTTCAGTCCGAACGTATATATTGCCGGCATTGGATAGGTACCCGTATCAACACCCGATTTGATGGCAGTACCTCCTATTTCCGGTGTATAACCGGTGTTTTTGCTCCATGTCTTCAGATTTTCGATGTTGGCGTATAATCGCAACGATTTCATGTAAATTTTATTCAAAAATGATGGGTTGAAGGTATAGCCTAATTGAATATTCTTAATGCGAAAAAAACTTCCATCTTCAATAAAGTAACTCGAATAAGCACGGTTGACGGCTCTGCTGGGTTCTAATATCGGTTCCCAATTGGAGGTGCCTTCACCGTTCCATCGGTCCATACGTTTGGTCAGATAGTTGAATTGAGCGAAAGAGGAAACGTCCCAATCCCTGTAAATTTCATTGCCATATACTCCCATCATATCCACCGACAAATCAATTCCTTTATAATCCAATGCAAGATTGAATCCGTATGTGAAATCGGGATGTGGTTGCCCAATCATGGTACGGTCATTTTGATCGATTACCTGATCACCATTTATGTCTTTAAATTTCAGATCTCCCGGGTTGACACTATATACTGTATTTGGTGCGGATTGTTTTATATCTTCATTATTTTGGTAAACACCTTCCACTTCATACCCATAAAAGTATCCGATTGGCTGGCCGGCAACGGTTCTTGCCACACCGTCATAAATAGCATCTCCTTCATCGCGACCCAGAGTGATCACTTTGTTGTTGATGGTTGTGATGTTCGCACCCACAGAATAGTTAAAGCCTGAATTGCCAATTCTATCGCTCCATGAAGCAGATAATTCGAATCCTTTGTTTTCGATATCGCCCAGGTTTTCCAGTGAATTGAATGCTCCCCCGCGGGAATCCAGCAAGACAATGATGTCTTTCGTTCTCTTGTTGTAATAGACCGGTTCCAAACGCAATCGCTGGTTCAGAAGATTCATTTCGAATCCGGCCTCCCAGGAATATGTCATTTCCCAATCCAAATCCTGGACATTGTATATTTTTGTATAACCGGGAATAATGTCTTCGTTGGGTCCAAAAACCGCACTACCCACCGATGTGAGTTCCGGATAAGTGGGATAATAATTGTTGATGTTTATTCCGGTATTCTCGGTTCCCAGAACACCCCATGACCCCTTCAGCTTCAGATAGTCGATTACGTTCTGTGAAGCCATAAAGTCTTCTTCCGATACAACCCAGCCTCCCCCGAAGGTATAGAAGTTTTTCCAGGTATTGTCTACACCACGGAACACAGAAGACCCGTCTCTACGAAAAGATGCATTGAATAAATAACGATCATTGTAGCTGTACAAAGTCCTTAACAGGTAAGACATGGTGAATCTTCTCCATTGATAGATTTTGTCATTATCGTATTGATTCCTTGCTCCGTCATTACTCAATGACGTTAACCACCACTTGTCATGATTGTCGGGAACATTGAAATATATTTTATCCAATAGTTCGCTACGTTCTCCATTGAGCAGTGAAAATTCGCGATAGTTGGTTGTCAACCCACCCATTGCAGTAAGTGAATGTTTATCAAACCTGTTTTGATATGTCAGGATGTAATCGCCTTGTGCCGTGTATTCTGTTGATTTCA
>DPAC01000042.1:0-210 GCA_003517675.1 Porphyromonadaceae bacterium
CCACGGCTTCTGCGTCCTGAGCGAAGAGGCCGAGGTCGTCTACAAGGTGACCGAAGAATACGCACCTGAGCACGAGGCGGGGATCATCTGGAACGACCCCGATATCGGCATCTCATGGCCGATAGCAAACCCCATCATCTCCGAAAAGGATGCTGCTTTACCCTGCCTCAAGGAGGCGGAAAACCGGTTTATCTATAGCGACTAAAAGAT
>DPAC01000042.1:370-8136 GCA_003517675.1 Porphyromonadaceae bacterium
AGGGAAGGAGGCAGGGGGCATAAAGCCCCTAACCAAAAAATGAAGCTGCTCGTTACCGGTGGAGCCGGTTTCATCGGGAGCAATTTCATCCGCCATATCCTGCGGGAGCATCCCGAATGGCAGGTCGTCAACCTGGATAAATTGACTTATGCCGGGAATCTGGCCAATTTGAAGGATGTCGAAGGCAACCCCCGCTACCGTTTCGTGCGCGGGGACATAGCCGACCGCGAATTGGTAGAGAAGCTCTTCCAGGAGGAGAAGTTCGACGTCGTTGTTAATTTCGCCGCCGAGTCTCACGTGGACCGCAGCATCCTCGACTCTTCCCCATTTATCGAGACCAACGTCAAGGGGACGCAGGTCCTGCTGGAAGCGGCCAGGGAGTTTGAGATAAAAAAGTTCGTGCAGATCTCTACAGATGAGGTTTACGGCTCTTTGGGTCCTGATGATCCACCTTGGACCGAAGAGAGCCCCCTGCTTCCCAACAGCCCTTACTCCGCCAGCAAGGCGGCGGCGGATCTCTTGTGCCGCGCCTACCACAGAACCTACGGCCTCCCTGTGGTCATCACCCGGAGTTCCAACAATTACGGCCCGTACCAGTTCCCGGAGAAGCTGATTCCTCTGATGATCACCAACGCCATGGAAGACAAGCCTCTGCCTGTCTACGGGGACGGTCAGAACATCCGCGACTGGCTCTTCGTTGAGGACAACTGCCGGGCAATTGCCCTTGTCGTTGAGAAAGGGAAACCCGGGGAAATTTACAACATCGGGGGAGGGGAGGAAAAACGCAACATCGATGTAGTAAAAGCAATCCTCCAACTCCTGGGTAAACCTGAAAGCCTGATCACCTTCGTTAAGGACCGCCCCGGCCACGACCGGAGGTATGACCTCAACACCGGCAAGATGCTTCGAGAACTCGGCTGGCAGCCTATGGTTTCTTTCGAAGAGGGTCTCACCCAAACTGTAAAATGGTATTTTGAAAACCGCACCTGGTGGGAGCGCGTTCGTGCCGGCGTCCATCTCGAGTTCATGGAACAGTGGTAAAGTTTTGCATAAAAAATGCACTGATAACTAAAAAGAACATGGGTTAATTTGATTCGCTGATTCCTTAAAGTAGCGATTTAAACAGAATATTAACCATAAGTACATATTCGAGCATTACGCAATGAAGGAGTGGCTGTTTCCTGGACAGCCCGCGTCGCTTTAGATACTTTCCTTTTGTTTACTACCATCGCCTTACGGTTTTTATCGGATAGCGGTGATCATTTTTGCCGTATGAGCAGCACCCTTGGGGGTAGCCCTAATCATTCTGCTTCTTGCTACCCTGGTAGCAGGTATCGTGGCAAATGACTTTTTCTCCTGATCGCCTTACTTGCTTTTGCCTTGGCTGTTTGGTTCCTCAACCTGAAGAACGAAGAGCGTGCCCTTGTACAAAGTCGCTTAAGAGCGAAGCGGGCCTTTAGCTAAAAGAGGTGAACGAGTTGTTGCCAGAAAGTAACCCCGACGAGATCCGTACCCGTCCTTGCCCGGAGTGCTACCTGTGCGGTGCGCCTGGTAAAACGCTCTATCAGGGCTTAAGAGACCGCCTCTTCGGCGCACCGGGTGAGTGGAATTTGAAAGAGTGCCCCAATCCCGAATGCGGCCTCATTTGGCTGGACCCGGTGCCTGTAGAAGAGGATATCGGCAAAGCTTATCAGAATTATTACACCCATAAAGTTTATCTTAGAAAGGGCATTAAGAGATTTGTACACCGAATGATGAACGGCGCGATTTTAAGGATTACGCGCATATATAAGGAGCAAAGACGAATTAACTATATGTATCTTGAAGAGATGAAACCCGGTAAATTGCTTGAAGTCGGGTGCGGAAGTGGTCAGTTTCTCGACTGCATGCGTAGAGCCGGTTGGGAAGTGGAAGGTGTGGAAATCGACTCCCGAGCAGCTGATTACGCACGCAAAAAGTATGGCGTGCCGGTCCATATTGGAACCCTGGAGAGCATGCAATATCCAGATAATACCTTCGATGCCGTAACCATGAATCACGTTATCGAGCACGTCTACGAGCCCGTAACGCTCCTTCAAGAGTGCCACCGTGTTCTTAAACCGGGGGGACGCCTGGTTGTCGTAACTCCAAATACAATAAGTTACGGACATAGGAGATTCCGGCAATATTGGCGTGGCTTAGAACCACCCAGGCACCTTTACGTGTTTTCGCCAGTAACCCTGCGAAGAGTTGCTGAAAGAGCGGGATTTCAAGACGTATTAATCTGGACGACACTAGCGAATGCATACGTCATTATATAAAAGGCAGCTTGAATATTGAGACATCTCTCAGACATGATATGAAAGGCAGACCAAAAATTAAGCTCTTCTTCAAAAGCTGGGTGTTTGTACTTCATGAACTGGTGTTAATGAAAAGCAACCATGATCTTGGCGAGGAAGTAGCTTTATTTGCAACAAAGTGAGGGATTTAGCTGTGAACGGTGTGTGTGCTGTCATTATTTCATATAACCCGGGAGATTATCTTATCTCTAATGTGAGAGCGCTCAGATCGCAAGTTGACGAGATCATTGTCGTTGACAACGGGTCAGGTGGAGATTCGCGGAATATCCTGGATACTGTCAGCAAAGTTGAGGGAGTAAAAGTTAGTTATAATAACGCCAATCTTGGAATAGCAGCGGCCTTAAACATTGGGGTTAAATTTGCGATGGATGCCGGCTACAAGTGGGTTGCCACTTTTGATCAGGACAGCAAGGTTACGCCAGGATTCATTAGTTCAATGTTTTCTGCTTACGAATCATGTAAATACAAAGATTTAGTGGCTATCATTTCCCCTGTCTACTACGATCCGGCGATTGGAAAATACTGCTCCTTTGGGAGAGGCAAGAGGAATCCAGCTACATCTTTTATTGAGGTTGAAACAACTATGACATCCGGGAATTTGATTCCGATTCATATTTTTTCAAAAGTTGGTTTGTTTGACGAAGCTTTCTTTATTGACTATGTGGATCATGAATTTTGCCTCCGTTGTTTAGCTAGCGGGTTCAAGATAATTGAGTCCCAGAGGTCAGTACTCTATCATAGACTAGGTGAGCCGGTGCAACACAAATTCTTATGGAAGCATTTAATAGTTACCAATCATAATCCGTTAAGACGGTACTATAACACAAGAAACAGAATTGTTGTCTGGGAACGATATTTTTTGGTAAAGCCAGGATGGGTGATAAGAGACGTTATTAGTTTAGTTAAAGAAATGCTAAAAATTGTCTTGTACGAAAGAGATGTTGCTAAGAAAATTTTCTTTATAATAAAAGGCACCTACCACGGGTTTATTGGAAAGCTGGGGAAATATCCATAGGATTTTTCATCACGAGTTGAAAATCTTACAGCAATAACCATCGCGTTCAACGAAGCTCATCATTGGAGTATCCGATTCATCTCAGATTGGTTCTTCGTCAGTGGGGAGGTAGAAACTCCGGAAGGTCGCTACCTGGTAGTATAACTTTTTTCTTTTGTGTCATCGAAGGTGACATGGGGGTATGATTAAAAAAGATAAAGGATTCCTTATTGTGCATGGCAAATGTGATACTTTTAAAAAAATAACAGCTAAACAGGGGCAATTTTTTGTATTGATTTTAATAGGTCTTTTGGTCGGGTACCTGAGTACAGTTTTTTGGCCTTACGGGGCGATAATATTGTGCATCAGTGTACTTGTAGGTATTTGTGCATTAAAATCATATTTATTAGTTTTGGTAGTTCTTTTGTTGTGTTCGAGCTCAATTACGTCCGCTGATTATTTTCCGAAGTTACCAGTAAGTTGGTTTTCCCTCGAATTACAAGATTTATTTCTTGTATTGCTTGCATTGGTTGTTCTGTCCTTTGCTTTCGTATATAACCGTAAGATCAAAGTGAACAAACTTGATGCTATTGTTACAGGGTTTATTGGAGTAGCATTGTTCAGTTTCTTTATTGCTCTTTTGCGCGGCGTTGATTTGGTAGTTTCATTGCGTCAGTTGCTGATCGTCTCTGCTATCCCCGTAATGTATTGGGTAGTACGATTCCTGGGAGAAAACAGGGAAGAAAAAGCTAATTTATTTATAAGTTATTTTCTATGGGTTGGTTTTTTCTCTGCTTGTGTCAATATTTTACAGTATATTTTGTTTTACGTGGGAAGCGATATCCATCTGATAGCAGATGACTTTATTAGACAGCGGATTATAGGAAATAGCTATGATTTATTAATGATTAGAACGCCGAGTCAACCACTTCTTTTAGTATCAGTAATTATATGGGTGCATGTGCTGTTAATGAAAAATAGTGCAAAGTGCAACTTCTTACCGAACCCACGCGTGTTCGTGATGGTAATAACTTTTCTTGGATTTATGATGGAGTTTGCGCGTCATGCTCTTATGGGCCTGGGTGTTGCATTTTGTTTGATTATAATTTTTCAGCAAAGAAAACCAAGATTATTGATGAGAAGTATGTTATTTGTAGGAAGCATGGTTACTCTTTTTGTTTTACTTTTACCTGATGTTTCTGGTTGGATAATGAGATCTTTTTCTCCTAGTGGTTTCTTGAAGGATACTTCTACTCACTGGCGTCTAACAGAATTAAGTTATGCATTTTCAACTTTTGTTCAAAACCCGATCTTCGGCATAGGATTAGGGGGAGATTATCGACCTCCTATTGATTATATTCCAAATCCTGAACTGGGTTTGGAATACACCAATTATATTCACTGCGCTCCCGTTTGGTGGGTAGTGGATACCGGTTTGTTAGGCTTATCGGTATTGTTATTTTTATTTATATATATCTTAAAGATTATGTTTCATAAGGCAGGAGTAAAACATATTTTAAGCAATGCGTTAATAGCTTACTGGATTTCTTCTCTTGCTACGCCCGATTGGATGGGATCTACTGCAGGCGGTGTTGTAATTGGAGTACTTCTTGGTATCCTATCTACTTTTAGTACAGAGAAATAATTTATCAAGCTTGAGTTGAAAATCCAAGAATTACAGGTGAAAAAATGACCAGTTCAGACCTTATAAGTGTAATTATCATTACTTATAACAGTGGAAAGTATATTCGAAGGTGTATTGAGAGTTTATGCAGGCAAAGAATGATTGACGATATTGAATTAATCGTGGTTGATAATGGATCGCAAGATGATACATTAAAAATTATAGAAAAAGAGATAGATCTTGATATTAAAGTAATTATGAATGAGAAAAACGTGGGTTATTCTGGTGCGATAAACAAGGGAAAAAGAGCTACGAATGCACGGTTGTTGGTTATCTCAAATGCTGATGTAGAATTCCAATCAGATACTTTAAATATATTAGTCAGCTATATGTACCAACATCCTGATATTGGAGTATTGGGTCCTCAGCAGGTTTTTCCCGATGGTAGGTGGCAAAGAAGCTATGGAGATGTGCCTGGTCTTTTGTGTAGCATTAAGAACCTCTTAGGGATCACGAGCGCCAAGCACTTTTTGAGAACACTTACGTGGCCCTGGTTCCGCTGGGACAGAAGACCCTGCCAGGTGGGGTATATTGATGGTGCTGTGATGGCCATTCGGCGGGAAGCTTTCGAGGCTGTGGGCGGCTTTGATGAGAATTTCTTCTTTTACGGCGAGGATGTGGATTTTTGTATGCGGCTCCGCAAGGCAGGGTGGAAGGTTGTCTTTCATCCCGAAGTGAGGGTGATCCACGTGCGCGGGGGAAGCTCTACGAAAGTCTGCCCCGACGACAGGTTTTTAAGACTCCATGTTCAGAGCAACGTATTGTTATTGAAGAAGCATTCCCCGGAATGGAAGGTGCGCCTGGTTCTGGTATTACAGTTGGGATACTGCAGGCTGCGGAAGTTTGCGAGCCGCCTCTTGTCACTGCTTCCTTCTAAGAAGGTCCGCGAGTTTTTCAGATCAAGGGAGGAAGTTTTTTCAATTCTCTCAGTTCTATGGGCAGAGCAGTTGAGGCAATTCAAATCGACGATTTAAAGCCGGGTGGAAAAAATGAGCAAAAAATTGAACGTCTTTCTGCTGGACGGCCTGTGCATGGGCCCCTGGTATGATTTTTACCTTTACAAAGCCCTACAAGAGTATGTCAATGTGGTTCTGGGGTGCATCACTTTCCATCTTGAAAGAGATTTTTTCAAGAAAAACAATGTAAAAAACTACCCAGGTCCTCTGGATTTTGTAGCTCGCTTGGGGATCCGCAGCAAGTTACCTCGACAGCTTTTAAAAACCCTGGAGTACTATTTGAACCTGGCGTTTCTGGCTGTTCGCTTTTGTTTGCGACCTATTGATATCATGCACATCCAGTGGTTGCCCCTTGTTACCATTTTACCTTTTGAGCTTTGGTTCATTGGTACACTCAGAAGGAGGGGAATTAAGGTTGTCTATACGGTGCACAATGTTCTCCCCCATGATACGGGTCTGAAGCACCGCAGGGTTTTTGAGCGCGTCTACCGGAGTGTCGATGCGCTGATATGCCACACAGAGCAAGCAAAAAAGGAATTGGTAAGTGGGTTTGGTATTCCAGAGCAGAAAATCTGGGTGATCCCGCATGGTCCTCTTTTCCATGACTACCCCCGGATGGGGAGGAAAGAGGCCAAAACCCGCTTGAATCTAGAAGAAAATATTGTTGTTCTGCATTTTGGGAGTATCAGACCTTACAAGGGTACGGAGTTCCTGCTTCAAGCTTGGGAGTGGGTTGCGAAGGCTCATCCGAAAGCCATTCTGCTTCTAGCTGGAAATGGTGAACCGTCATATCTTGAAGAGATTCAACGTTTGATTGCAAGTCTGGACATTCAAAAGCAGGTGAGGTGTGATTTTAGGTATATACCGGATGAAGAATTGCCTGTATATTACCAGGCCGCGGATATTGTTGTTTACCCTTATAAGGATATTACCCAGAGCGGTGCCCTTCTTACGGGGATGGCGTTTGGAAAGGCAATTGTTGCCACAGCGGTTGGAGGATTTAAAGAGACTATCATTTCTGGAAAAACAGGTCTACTTATTTCCTATGGAGATGTTAGAGGGCTGGCCAATGCACTTAATGAGTTGATAGATAACCCAGTAAAGCGAAAACAATTAGGAAGAGACGTAAGCTTTTACCTAAAGCAAAATAATTCATGGGGGGCAATCGCTAAGAAAACTTTCGATTGTTATGAATGTATTTTACGAGAGAAAACTTGACGACAATGGGAACTTTTTAGATTTAGTCTTGATAAGAGAGGTGCTCTCTTAGTTGAGAGATTCGCCTGCGAGGGACGAGGGGCACCCGAGGGGCTTCTAATACCTGTGGCTCTTTATGAGGAAGATAAATGCCAGATGACATTTCCAATAGATAACCCATCCATGTGGCCTGGGTGGCAGGGTCGCTATGGAAGTGGGCGGGAGCGAGGAAGACATGAAAGGTTTTGCGTCAGATCCAAAGTTATATGAAAGATATTGGAAAAATAATGTGTGAGGGATATCTCCTTGAAACTTAAACATGTAGTTATTGAGAACTTTAGGTCAATTAAACACATGGAATTTGATTTTCCTGATAGCAACTTATTAGTACTTGTGGGGGCAAATAACGCGGGTAAGTCGAACATTATTCGGGCTGTGAACAATATTCTAGGGCCAGATTGGTGGAGTCCTGATCGGCTAGAGATGTACGATTACTATGCCCGGGATCGACAAAACAGAATTTTTATATCTTTAACGTTTGATACCGGTGATATTGTGAGGTTTGAATGGGATGAGAGAAAATGCGCGTACCAGGC
>DPAC01000132.1 GCA_003517675.1 Porphyromonadaceae bacterium
GCAGTAGCCATCATCAGCAAAGTGGAAAATGGCAGATGGAAGTTGGTGATCAGGCTGTTGGTAAGTGTAAACTCGTAAGGAGGGAAGATGAACTTGTTGGTCCATCCCTCCCTGGGTTTGATGTGACCGTCGGTGCTCACCGTTGTCTCCACTGCACGCAACACCGATGTGCCCACGGCGCAGATATTGTGCCCCTCATCCTTTGCGTTGTTCACCTGGCGACAGAGCTCTTCCGAGATGATCATCTGTTCCGATTCCATCTTGTGCTTGGTGAGATCCTCCACGTCTATCATGCGATAGGCACCCAGTCCGTTGTGGAGGGTCAGGAAGCCGAATTTGATGTCCCTGATCTCCATCCGCTTCATCAGCTCACGACTGAAATGGAGGCCGGCAGCGGGTGCCACCACGGCTCCCTCGTTACGGGCAAAGATGTTCTGGTAACGCTCCGCATCCTCCGGCTCGGCACTCCGTTCCATGTATTCCGGTATGGGGGTCTCGCCAATGGCAAAGAGTTGTTTCTTAAACTCCTCGTAAGGACCGTCGTAAAGGAACCGGAGTGTCCTGCCCCGGGAGGTGGTGTTGTCGATCACCTCCGCCACCAGCTCCTCATTTTCTCCAAAGTAGAGCTTGTTCCCGATGCGTATTTTACGTGCCGGGTTCACCAGTACATCCCAGAGATGTTGGTCAGGATTCAGCTCCCGCAGCAGGAAGACTTCAATCTTGGCACCTGTCTTCTCTTTGTTGCCAAATAGCCTTGCGGGAAAGACCTTGGTGTCGTTGAAGATGAAAAAATCACCTGGTTGAAAATAATCGAGCACATCCTTAAACACCTTGTGTTCCAGGGCGCCGGTTTTGCGGTGTAACACCATTAACCGTGATTCATCACGGTGTGGCGCCGGGTACTTCGCGATGAGCTCATCCGGCAGATGAAATTTAAATTGTGAAAGTTTCATATGATCTATCTTCTTATTTGCGCTCTTTACCGGTGATGCCAATCTGTTGATCCAGAAAATGGTCCACCTCTTCCATCTTCAGGCAGTCGGCCAAGGTCACCTCCCCCACCCGTGTGCGGGTAAGACCGGTCAGATGTGCCCCCGATTGCAACGCCTCACCGATGTCACGGGCCAGGGCCCTGATATAGGTACCCTTGCTGCAGACCACCCGGATGGTGATGTCGGGCAGGTTGCATGTCGCCAGTTCGATACTATCTATAACCAATAATTTGGGTTTAAGTTCAATATCTTCGTTTTTCCGGGCCAGTTCATAAGCCCGCTTTCCATCTACCTTTACGGCAGAATAGCGGGGAGGAATCTGCATGATTTCACCCGTGAAACGGGTCAATGTCTCTTTCACCAACTCAGGAGTGATGTGCGCGGTGGGATATGCACCATCAATCTCGGTCTCCAGATCGAAAGAGGGGGTGGTTGCCCCCAGCCGTATCGCAGCCAGATACTCCTTTGTCTCTGCCTGGAAGCGATCAATCTGTTTGGTCATCCTGCCGGTGCAAAGGATCATCACCCCGGTGGCCAGGGGATCAAGTGTGCCGGCGTGACCCACTTTGAGCTTTTTGATTCCCAGCTTCTGACAGAGCTTGGCCCGCACCACACGCACCACACGAAATGAGCTCCAATGCAGTGGTTTATCGATACAGAGGATTGCACCTTCAATAAAATCCATCATGGTGTTAAATGCTTACATTCACACCTGCCAGGATCAGGATGAGCAGGACTCCTCCCACGATGATGCGATAGAAGCCGAAAGCTCTGAATCCATATTTGGTGAGGAAATCAATGAAGAAGCGGATGGCAACCATTGCCACCAGGAATGCCACCAGGTTGCCAATGATCAGCAAGAGGAGGTGATCGGCGAGCATATCCAGCTGCAATGGGTCTCTCATCAGTTGGTAGAGCTTATAGCCGGCTGCAGCAGCCATGGTGGGCACAGCCAGGAAGAAGGAGAACTCGGCAGCGTTTCTGCGGTTGAGTCCCGTACCCATCCCCCCTACGATGGTAGCCATGGATCGCGATACCCCGGGTATCATGGCGATACACTGAAAGAAGCCGATCTTGAGGGCTCTCTGCCAGCCCATTGACTGGTCGGCTGTGGGGTGGTTGAACCACCTGTCCACATACAACATGAAGATACCACCAATCACCAGCATCACTGTGACCACCGTCACGCTTTCCAGCATGCTGTCAATCAGGTCGCCCAGCAGCAGGCCAATGATGCCTGCCGGCAGCAGGGCAATCAGCAGCTTCCAGTAAAAATCATATTTGTATAGAAAGTTACGGCCTTTGAGCAATATCCGTTGCTTTTTAGAGCGTGCATTCAACTGCTCCACCGCTATTTTCTCCACCCTGTTGAGCCGAAAAAAACGCTTCCAGTACAAGACCACAACCGAGAGGATCGCGCCAAACTGAATGATCACGGTGTAAGCTTTCACGAAGGCACTGCTCTCCATACCGAGAAGCGACTGGGTGATGATCATATGTCCTGTGGAGGAGACAGGGAGAAACTCGGTCAGCCCCTCTACGATAGCAATGATAATTGCTTCTATCAATGTCATGAAAATAAAGTTTACAGGTGACCACCGTCACGATTGTTTTTCTTTCCTGTTTTTCTGATCTTTTGAGGGGAAAAGAATCCCGACAATCATCAGTACAAAGCCCGCCACGACTACAACCGGGGCTACCCTGATCCGTCTCGGACTGAATATATCCGGTTCAAAACCACTCCCGGTGGTGGCAGGACCTGTCATCAGCAGGAATCCGGCAATGATTAGCAGGACCGCTATGCCGCAAATAATCAGGTTTGTTTTGCTTAACGCTAGGTTCTTCTGAGACATTTTCTTTCGATTATTGTTTAAATGTAATATAGCTGATCGGAACGCATTCTCACATACCTGTTCACGGCAAACGCGGAGGCCAGCGAGGAGATCAGCATCCCCATCAGTATCACCACCGCGAAGATGATCGACAGATCGGTAGGGGTAATGATGGGTTGCAAGGCTGCATACTCCCTGTTGAAATAGCTGATCAGCCCAAGGATGATGCCGTCTGCCATGATGCCGGCGATGATGCCGGTATAGATGTTGCTCACCACAAACGGTTTGCGGATGAAGCTGTCAGTGGCTCCCACCAGCTTCATGGTGTGAATGATGAATCGCTTGGAATAGACGCTCAGCCGGATGGTATTGCGGATCAGCGTGAAGGAGATGAAGAGCAGCACCACCGCCAGCACCAGCAATAGCGTCATCACCTTCGAGAGGTTCTCATTGATCAGGTCGATCGCCTCCTGCTGATAAAGCAGGTCGATGACGTTACTCTCCTCGCGGATCACTTTGTTGATCATAGCGATGCTGTCGCTGTTGGCATACTCGGAGTGGAGAAAGATCTCAATGCAGTCGAGCGCCGGGTTATAGCCGAGCAGCTCCTCCGGATCTTCGCCCAGCTCCTCGATCAACTGCTCTTTGGCCTCTTCTTTGCTGATGAAACGGGAGGAGCGTACGAAAGGCTGTGCGTCGAGCCGGCGGCGTATGTTGCTGATCTCTGCATCACTGACACCTGCTGAGAGCATCACGTTGAAGCTCACGTTCTCTTTCACCTGCTTCGAAAGGCTGTTGCCCATAAAGAGGATCAGCAGGGTGACACCCAACAGCACCAACACCAGTGTGATGCTGATGGTAGAGGTGATCTTCGCATTCAAAAAACGGGCTGTTGATACTTTTTTCTTGTTCGACATAGGCGCTTCGAAAAACGAAAGGCGTGATTTGTGTGAAACAGTCTGCTCCAAATTAAACTGCAAAGTAATAAAAAAAAGCGACAGATATCGGGGCTGACAGGGAATTATTAAAGCAAAAAATGTTAATTCACGCTTTGCTCCTTATTTCAGCAACCTGATTTACCTTTGAGCGACCGGTTTCAGGTTCATCTCCCGGGCTTTCTCCAGCATGAATGCGTAGGCAGCGTCATGCTCGTTGGGGATTACCCCGTCGAGAATGGCATCCTTGATAGCTGTCTTGAGAATTCCTATCTCTCTTCCCTGTGGGAGACCGAACACCTCCATGATCTCGTTTCCATCCACTGGTGGCTGGAAGTTACGTATCCG
>DPAC01000151.1 GCA_003517675.1 Porphyromonadaceae bacterium
GGGTATTTACCGGATACCCGTTTAGAAATACCTGTTCTGTGTTGGATAGCATATTCACTGTCAGCCTGTAAGGTGAAACAACTTCTTGTGCCGGCACCAGAAAGCGGCTGGCAAACAGGCAGATGATGCATAGCGTTAAACGTTGTCGAAACATTTTATTTTATCAATTTGATATTGTTTCCTGTTGTTTTATTGAACAACATACTGTTATGGCACTGAAATCGAGGTATTAAAGTACTCTATTCGGTATTATCAATAGTTTAAAGATTATTACATTGTAAATTTGCTAATCACGTTATTTTATCTTTTAAAGACCTTACAAAAATAAACGGGTTATATTGTTTATAACTATAGGAAATGATATGAAAACTATCTAAAATGATATTTCTGTTGCCGAAAACGCTGCACATTAATTTACCCAAATATGTTGGACCGCCCATGAAAGTGGAATACCGAAATATCCGACTGAAGGAATTAAAATAAATTGCACAAGAATTAAAATTAAACTTTTTACCTGACTTAAGCAACCTTTATTCGAGATATTTATGGTTGTTATTTTTTTTTGCATGATTTGGCTGTTACCAGTAGCAGCGCTCCGGCAGCTCCGGTAACTAAATTGTGAGATAATTTGCAGGTTCTGATTTCGTTAGCCGATATCCGGTAGGTCAAGTCTTCGTAATAGGAAAGCGCATAATCAGTCACTTTTTAACTCAGAAATAGTCACAGGGCCGAGCAATCCTGAAGGTACCACCTCCCAGATGTCGAATTTGGTGGGCTGGTAGGTGATGCTTACAAAGTTGATCTCATGGAAGATTCGCCACTCCACACCCCTTCGGTCATAGTCGGCAATGCGGTTGGCAGGCAGGTTGGTCACATCGATTTCGATCTTGTTTTCACCCTCCTTTAACAGGGAACCGATTCTGGTCTCGAAGGGCACGGCATAGAGCGTATCGGCAACCTCTCCGTTGATGCGCACCACGGCACTTTCCCGTACATCTCCCAATGAAAGGAGATACTCCGCTGCCGGATTTTTGTGAATCTCAAATGTGAGGCTGTAGCGACCGGTTCCCATGTTCCGTTGCAGCTCCTCATGCCCCAGTTCGGTCCAGGAGATGAGGCTGTCGAGGGTAAAAGTCTCTTCAATGGCAGGCTTACTTTCAATGAAGCTTAGCTGCCATCCCCGCTCCAGTTGCAAGGCCCGATCAGCAGGTTGATCATATTTCCACTTTTCTGCCTGAACCGGATGGTTGAAGGTTTTTATGATCATCGATTCACCCGGTTTAAGTTGCAGGTAGATTTCGGTTCTGCCGTTGTTGTTTCGCAATGCAGCAACACCTTTTCTGCCACTCATCGGATCAAAGAGCATGGCGCTTTCGGCGTTGACACCCAGTGTGACCCATCCATCCACAGGGTTGTTTTGCAACATCGCGAGGAAATAGATGTGCCCTTTCTCGTGCTTTCGTCTCACCAGTTGACCGCCCAGCTCATGGACAAACTGTTCCCTGTTTTCATCCCAAAGGGAGAGCATACTGCTGTAGTCACTGCCGGTGATCACGGTGCCTTTTCCCATCTCATATTGACCGGTATTTTCGAAGCTTTCCACCTGTGGCAACCTGGAGAGGAGATTCCGAAGCTGCTCCCGACGTTCTTCCAGGTTCGATAGTCCCGGCACATCAGAAGGATAATGTTCCGAAAAGAGAATGGTGGCTCCCTGTTCAATCAGCCGGTTGATCTGCTCCATCGTTGCCAGCGGCATCTGTTCCACTGCCGACAGGATCAGTGCTTTGTAGGTTGTGCCTCCTTCCGTTTTCAGCAGGCCTTTTTCCACCGTTGTGGTCTGCAGGAAACGGTCGGAGATGTAGTCCAGGTCGAATCCGCTCTGCATGATTTTGTCTGCCACATTGAGAAAGTTGGGCAACCGTTCTCGCATCTCGTGAATAGAAAAGGTGAGGTAAAAATTCCCCCTCTGTTCATACCAGGTATCGTAAATCGGCAGGTACAACAGGAAGTCGTTGTCCGGTTGTCCGCTCTGCAGGAACGATTGTACTCTGGTGATGTAATTGAAGAAAGCAGGTGCATCTTTCCAAAAAGGATTGGTAGGTGACATATCTATCGACGCGTAGAACTTCCATCCCGGCCATGCCGCCTCTTTGGGAGAGTAGGTGGTGCCGTGAAAGAAGACACGGTTCACACCGGAGGCAAACATCTGGTCGATCTCCGGCTTGCACTGGGAGAGTGATGTCCTGAAGTGCTCCGTGAGCCAGGTGAATGTCTCGGAGGAGGTGTATCTCTTTCCTGTGATGTGCGCTGCGGAAGAGGCATATTTGAGGATGGTGGGATCACTGTCGTTCTCTTTTCGGATTGAGTCTTTTCTCAGGCCGGGGATATCAAAGTCGGTGATACCGAACGATTCGCATTCCGGTATGTCGACTGCCGCATAGAGGTCAATCAGGTTGGCCGGTGATCCGTGTGCCTGGTCACGTGCCTTCACTCCGTGACCATGCGCCCATTCCGTCCAAGGGATGGTGAAGTTCTCCATCAGGAGCTCGCTTACCGTTTCGCGATAATCGGCAATCACTCTTGCAGATTGATCGGTTGCCCCGTTGGCCAGCAGATCGGGGAGATAATCCTGCAGTTTGTAGTTTCTTCTCTTTTCAAACTCATCCAGCAGGGTGGGGGTCCAGTCCGCCCCATACACCTCATAGGAATCGTTGAAAAAAGTTTTCGGAAAGGGTGTACCGTTTGCTGCAAAAGCCTTGTCGAAACGTTCGAGATAATGGCTCACTGCATCTTTGTTCAGGTGATCGAGCACATACCCTTCTCCGCCGGGGGCTGCCCGCTTCACTTTTTGTCCTGTTTTTCCGACAAAAAGCGCAATTATTTTCCAACTTTTGCCTTTGGGCGCAACCCAGTCCAGATGACCCTCTTCATCCACTTTGTTGGTGAGATCCAGCACCTCACCTTCTTCACTGTAGGCCATCAGTTTTTCCAGACGGGCCACTGCTTTCTGCCGCTCCTCTGTCACCTCCACGGGTTCCGGGAGTGATTCGCCACCCGAAAGGCTATATTCACGGAAGAGCGCCCTGGTAGCTGCATCCTCCACACTCACCATAGGTCCTCCAAACGGCCATCCGGTACCGTTGTTCATGTCCACCCCCATTCCCAGTCGCGCGGCCTCGGTGAGTGTGAAACCCAGCATATTCATCCATTTGGGTGAAAGATAGTCGATATAGTGCTTTTCTCTGCCCTTCACACCATAGATAGGAGTTATTTCCACGCCGCCAATGCCTGCCTGGCTGAGCATCTCCAGATTATAGGTAAGGTTTGCCGAATCCACATCGTTGCCCATCCACCACCAGCGTGTCCAGGGTTTGTTTTCAATTGTCTGTTCAGGCCAGTCGGTATCTGCAGGCCGGTTGTTGCATCCGGCAAGCAGTATGGTGAGCATTGTGAAGAGAAGTGATATATGCCCGGGTAATTTCATCAGTACCGGTCGTATTTGCCGTCGACAAAGACCTCTTTCACCGCTTCCAGATAACCAAATCCGTTAAGCATGTCGGGTAGCAGGTAGCTGCCTTCCACCCATTCGTTCCAGGCATTGATGGTGATCAGTGGGGGTTGTTCGGGATGCTTGTCGGCGTATTCTTTCGCTTTGGAAAGCAGGGCGGCAAAACTGGCAGGCGTATTATGATAATGCACTACATCTTTGACTCCTTTGGCAGGAAATCTTGGCGTATCGTCCCATCCGATTGAGACGCACGGGAAAACGGGTACATCCAAGATACGGTTCATCTGTTCACGGATCTTAATGGCATTGGCACCGTAGACCAGATAATCTTCGTCCATTCCACCCATGTTGTACATCGCTACACTATTGAATCCCATTGCATCTACATTTTTACGAAACGCTTTTGCATTTTCTTCTGTCATCAAGGACCCTCCACCCTGATTCCACTGGATGTGAAGTCCCGGAAAGCCGGCTTTTTTCACTTCGTCCCGGAAATAATCCAGTGCTTTACGGGTTTCCTCAGCGCTTCCACCAAAGCTTTGCATCAGTTTTTCGATACTGAAAATAGAGAAAACCGGTTTGCCATCAATTTTAAAATAATTGGGTTGTTTAAAATACTGGATGATTACCCGGTCGACAATAATTTTAAAGTTTTCCCAATCCACTTTGGCATCCCAAAGGATAGAATCGTCGTCGCCGTACAGGTGATAGTTCCAGTAATTGTGTTTCACATCGTGGTTCGCCCACATGATGTAAAACTGCATTTTACTGTTGTTTTTGGCTTTCAAAAATCCGTCGTTCAATGCGCTTTCGAGGAACGGGCCCTCTTCGTACCAGTACCAGTCATATACGAAGACGTTGATACCATGATCAACGGCTGCGTCTATCCAACGCTCCACTACCTTCGGATCATTGTCCATTTCATAACCCCAAAGCGGCTGGCGGGGCTGGTAATGTCCTTCATATCGGGGATTGCCTTTTTTTATCACCTCCCATTCGCCAATGCCCTCTTTCCATAATTTTTCCCTTGCCAATGGATCGTCGTGGCATGATGGCCATATATACGCGGCCACATAATAATTACTCTCCGGATAATTACTTTCCGGTTGCTTTTGCGCGTGCGCCACATTGTACAGAACACTGGTCGCAAGTATTGCCGTCAAACAAAAT
>DPAC01000156.1 GCA_003517675.1 Porphyromonadaceae bacterium
GCCGACCTGAAGTGGGATGCCATTGGCGCTGAATATGTAGTGGAATCCACCGGTCTCTTCCTCTCAAAGGACAAGGCTCAGGGCCACATCGACGCAGGTGCCAAATATGTGGTAATGTCTGCTCCCTCTAAGGATGACACCCGCATGTATGTATGCGGTGTGAACGAAAAGACCTACACCAAGGGCGAGCAGTTCGTTTCCAACGCTTCCTGCACCACCAACTGTCTGGCTCCCATCACCAAGGTGCTGCACGACAAGTTCGGTGTCCTCGAAGGTCTGATGACCACTGTTCACTCAACAACCGCTACACAGAAGACTGTTGACGGCCCTTCAGCGAAAGACTGGAGAGGCGGTCGTGCAGCTTCTGCCAACATCATTCCTTCATCTACGGGAGCTGCAAAGGCGGTAGGCAAGGTGATCCCCGAACTGAACGGCAAGCTGACAGGTATGTCGATGCGTGTTCCCACCCTCAATGTATCTGTGGTTGACCTGACTGTACGTCTGGCAAAAGAAACCACCTACGCTGAGATCTGTGCCGCCATGAAAGAAGCTTCTGAAGGTGAATTGAAAGGGATCCTCGGATATACCAATGAAGACGTGGTATCGAGCGATTTCATCGGGGATGCACGCACATCTATCTTCGACGAAAAAGCAGGAATCCAATTGAGTCCCACTTTCGTGAAGGTGATCAGCTGGTATGACAACGAATGGGGTTATTCCAACAAGGTGCTCGACCTGATTGCGCACATGGCAAGCGTAAACAATGCCTAATTAACGATATTCGGTATCGATTACAAATAAAAAGCGCCTCTTTTTTCAGAGGCGCTTTTTATTTGTGTATGCTGAAATGATGCCGAGCATACTGTGCAGAGTTTTTATTCAGGATGAATTGATTCTGTCGGGCAGACATCTGCACAAGCACCACAATCGGTACACAACTCAGGATCAATTACATAGATATCACCCTCGGCGATTGCATCTACCGGACATTCATCAATACATGTCCCGCAAGCAATGCAACTATCATCAATTACGTAAGCCATAATAGTGAAATAAATTAGTTTTTGTAAATAGTTTGTTATGTTGCTGCAAAGGTAGAAAGTTTTTTCAATAATGGAAAAAGATTGCAGAGATCTTTCAAACTTCCCATACAATATCCCATGGTCAGAGACGTTTTAAAGAGGTATGAAACGAGCATTTAAACCGTTTGCACCCATTTTGATGACTAAAAGCAAGTTCCATACACCATAATGAGAAAAATAAACCAATCGTATGAAAATTGCGAAAATACTGCTTATCTCATTGTTGCTGCTATCTCTATGTAATGGCACTCACGCCCAGCATCATGAACTGCAGCATCGCCCCTATGCTGACCAGCAGCTCTTTCACCTGGGGTTTACCATCGGACTGCATACCCAGGATCTGATTCTTACTCATTCCGGATACCGGAACGAGAACGACGAGATCTGGTTTTCAGAAATACCCGATTATTCACCCGGATTTACGGTGGGAATGATTGGCGATTATCGCCTCTCCAGGAATCTGAATTTACGGCTGCTTCCCACACTCAACCTGGGCAGCAAAAGCTTTCTCTTTCGGGAACAGTCATCGGGAGAAGAGTTTGCCACCACCATCCGGAATAACTATATCACTCTTCCGCTTCACCTAAAGATTTCCACTGCCCGTATCAACAACTTCAGGCCCTACTTCCTGCTGGGTGGTTATGGGAGTATGGAGCTCGCCTCGCAGAAAAATAAGGCTGTTCGACTAAAACCGTTCGACACAGGAGTGGAGATTGGCACCGGATGCAGCTTCTATCTCCCCCTCTTCACAATCTCACCCGAACTGAAATTCAGCTTCGGACTGACCGATCTGCTGGAGAGAGAACGCACTGATTTGAAAGATGAGGAGCTGTTGAAATATTCTCGTTCTCTCTTAAAGGCAACCCAGCGGATGATCACCCTCAGTTTTCATTTCGAATAGACTTTTGCCGATCACGAAAGAGTGCGCCATAGGTTTTTCTGTTGCGCAGATAATAAGCGATCAGAATGCTTCTCCGGTATTCGCCCGGCAGCAGTGTTTTCTTGGTCAGCAGCAGATTCTCCTCTCTTTTCTCCCGATAGGATCGTCTCATCAGCAAGAAATCACGGTAAGCCTCTACTACCGCAATACTGCTTTTCACTTTCCCCTGCATGAGAAGATGCAGCAATGCCAGCAAGTCGAACACAAGTCGTATGACGTATGTGAGTAAAAGCCTCTTTCCGGGCATGTTCTTATAGAGCATCAGCAGGTTATTGCGAAAATTAAGGTAAAGTTTACGTGGATTCTCCTTGCCCAGTGATGCCCCTCCCACGTGATAAACGATCGAGGAAGGGACACAAACCACCCCCCTGCCCCGGGCGTTGAGCCGCCAGCAGAGGTCGATCTCCTCCATGTGTGCAAAGAAGCGACTGTCAAGGCCGCCTGCGGCCATGTAATCACTTTTTCTGATACAGAAGCAGGCTCCTGTAGCCCAGAAAACAGGCAACACATCCCTGTATTGTCCAAAATCTTCTTCCACTCTTTCCAGGATCCGTCCCCTGCAAAAGGGATACCCGTAACGGTCAAGCAAGCCACCAGCAGCTCCGGCATACTCAAAATGACTCCTCTGATGAAAGGAACGGATAGTGGGCTGCACAGCAGCTGTTTCCGGATGATCATCGAGATAAGAGACCAATGGAAGGGTCCAACCGGGGGTGGTCTCCACATCGGAATTCAGCAGAATCACATATTCTGAATCAACCTGTTGTATTGCCTTGTTGTAGCCCTCAGCGAATCCATGATTCTGATCAAGCAGAATCAACTCCAGATCAGGAAATTGATTCTGTAAAAAAGTTACGGATCCATCGGTAGACCCGTTATCGGCCACCACCACCGTGCACTCTTCACTTTTGGTATGTGCGGTCACTGAGGGCAGAAACTGTTTCAACAGCTCCTCCCCATTCCAGTTCAGTATGATGACCGATGTTTTCGCCATTGTTGCAATATAACATGATGCCAGGCAAGACAGGCCGAAGCTATCTTGACGGCTCCATCGCCTTACCGAATTTCCACAAGTTATGCGACCAGAGATAATATGCCGGTGCGCGCAACACGGTTTTTTCAAGCGATCGCATGTATCTCTCCGTGACGGCATGTTCTTTCTCGGAAGAAGCATCTGATGAGAGTAGAACAAAGCGACCACGATAAAAACCCCGTTTTACCTTCTCAATATCCAGATAAATCACAGGGAGTGAAAGGGATCGGGCAATCTTCTCCATGCCGGTCTGCACGGGAGTATCCTGGTTCAGGAATGTTGTCCAGTACTTGTCTGAGACCCTCGGCGGACGCTGATCGGTAAGGAAACCCACCACGATTGTATGGCCCTCTTTTCTCTTCTGGATTAGTTTGCGCAAGACACTCCTCTTTTCTATTGGATATGAACCAAACCGGCTCCTGATCTCGTAAAAAAGTTGATCAAATGAAGTAGAATGAAGTTGTTTGTATACCAACCCTCCCTCTACTCCAGGCATGAGATGCAAGACGATGGATGGCACCCACTCCCAGTTGCCATAATGACCGAGACACATCAGAGAAGAGCTACCACTCTGTGTCAACTCATTCAACAATTCCGGATTATCAAAATGCATTCGTTGCTTCATTTCATCTTCTGACATGCGTAAGATCTTCACCGTCTCCACGAAATAGTCACACAGGTGGTGATAAAATCCTTTCTCAAGGGTGATGATCTCCTTGCTACCCTTTTCGGGGAAAGCATTGTGCAGGTTCTTTCGCACCATCTTTCGCCTGTACCTTGCCAGATGATAAACTACCGGAAAAAGAAGATCTGAGATAAAGTAGAGCACCGAAAAAGGGAGCATGGCAATCAACTTTGCAATCGCTATCAACATTCTGGCACCCAAATCATCTTTTTGTTTCCTCGCCATCAGAATAATGCTTTCATGGCCATCTCCTCCTCGTTGTACTCGCCAATCGTCACCTCAGTGATCCTGTTGACCAATGACGCATCGAAATCGGCATACAATTTTACATAATTTTCAGTGAAGCCACGCATCTTACCCCCCTTTTTTGTATGTTCAAAGAGTACTTTCCTGCGTAATCCCCGTTGTGATGCATAAAAACGACGTAATTTCTCATCAGAGATATCAAGCAACATCTTACTGCGTGCATGCTTTTTCGCGGGATCAACGGCATAATCAATTTGCAACGCCTGCGTACCGGGACGCTCTGAATAGGTAAAGACATGTAGTTGTGAGACGTCGAGCGACTCAATGAAACGCTTGCTCTCCTCATGGTAGTCATCGGTTTCGCCTCTGACTCCAACAATCACATCTACCCCTATAAAGGCGTGCGGGAGAATCGTTTTGATCATCTCCACCTTATGCCGGAAGAGTGCAGTATCATACTTGCGTTTCATTAACCGCAACACCACATCAGACCCTGCCTGAAGGGGCATGTGGAAATGAGGTGCGAAACGGCGGGAAGAGGCCACGAAAGAGATGATCTCATCGGTCAACAGATTCGGCTCAATGGAGGATATACGGTATCGCTCTACCCCTTCAACCTGATCAAGGGCATGCAGCAGATCGATGAAAGACTCCTTCGTGGTACGGCCGAAGTCACCGATATTGACACCGGTAAGGACAATCTCCTTGCCTCCCTCCTGGACTACCTGCTCAGCCTGCTTCACAAGGTGGACGATGGAGCCGTTGCGGCTTCTGCCCCTGGCAAAGGGGATGGTACAGAAAGAGCAGAAATAGTCACATCCATCCTGAACCTTCAGAAAGTAACGGGTGCGGTCATCGGCAGACAAGGAAGGGACGAAAGAGCGAATACGGTGCGTTTTGGAGGTGACCACCTCACCCTTTTCCTTTTTTTGAAGATCATCTAGATACTTTACCAGATCCAGCTTCTGTTCTGCACCCAGCACAAGGTCAACTCCCTCAATCCGGGCAATTTCTTCCGGCTTGAGCTGTGCATAGCAACCTGTTACGACCACAAATGCGGAAGGGTTCTCCTGAATTGCCTTACGGATGGCCTGTCGCCCTTTCTTGTCGGCCAGCTCGGTCACGGAGCAGGTGTTGATCACACAGATATCAGCTTGTTGACCTTTTCTGGCACGGGTTATACCTGAGCTGAGCAGCTGTCTTGCTATCGAGGAGGTCTCGGCAAAGTTCAGTTTGCAGCCCAGCGTGTAGTAAGCTGCTGTCTTATTTTGAAAAATTGTTTGATCGATCATATTCTTGAAATGTCAGGTAAAGGTCAGCTA
>DPAC01000137.1 GCA_003517675.1 Porphyromonadaceae bacterium
TCAACCATTTGAATCACAAACGACTGGCGTGTTGGTATATCAAATGCATTTGAAATGCCCAAAATAATGTTTAAAATAATTAAAACAGTGACATTGATATGATTCGTCAACACAAATATGGCTAATAATATGGCCTGAAGCATTGCTACAGCTTGCGTGATGATGATAATTTTACGTTTGTCATACCTATCCGCAAGCACACCGGCAAAGGGTGCAATTAAAAAAGTGGGAAGTTGACCGGCAAACATCACAAATCCCAGCAGAAAAGGAGAATTTGTTACGCTATAAATTAACCAACTTAAAGCAACTTGTTGAATCCATGTACCAACCAAAGATAAGCTTTGTCCATAAAAAAACAGGCGGTAATTTTTATTTCTTAAAGCCCTGAATAAGTCGTAGAAAAAATCTTTATTGAAACTCATTTCCTAATATTTTTATTTCCAGACGTTGCGGAAAAAAACCGCCGGCATTAGCCGCGTATACTTTACTCGGCTTTAGCCGAAGTATAACCCACCTACTTCAGTGGGAGGGAGTCGGGCAATGCTGACCGGATAAATTT
Organism: Porphyromonadaceae bacterium; assembly: GCA_003517675.1. Taxonomy (GTDB): domain Bacteria; phylum Bacteroidota; class Bacteroidia; order Bacteroidales; family Dysgonomonadaceae; genus Proteiniphilum. The sequence goes on from DPAC01000137.1 coordinate 560, forward strand.
CAGAAAATTGGGGCTGCGGCTGCAAGGTTTCGTCCCAATGTTGTAAGTTTGTTCTGACAGACAAAAACGTACAAAGGTACAAAAAATCATTTTTTCCAGAAGCCGGCATGCCAACAAATCATGAAAACTCTTTCTGGAGAAGCTTTGGGAGACCACCGGCGACATCCAGATAGAGATCAATCTAAAAAATTATCTCTATACGATGACCAAAAACTTTATTCTGAATTTAATTGCCAGGAAGATAAAGTCTACTGGAGAATATCCCATCAGTGATTATACGGAGCCGGGATGGACGGTAGAATTATATGTCAACAACGTGATTGTGGATTATCAGACTGCCGATGCTTCCGGATTTTACAGTTTTGATGTGCCTTTGGTTTACGGAACGTCGGAGGTTATGTTGAAATTTTACGGCCCTTACGGCGAAGAACGTGTCGAAGAGCAGTGGGAGTAAAATACCCTTCCTGACCGCCTCGGTTACCGTTAGCATCAGTCGTTGGTCATTTCAGCAAAATGTTTATGAAAATTCGACTTATAATCTGTCCAATTGTATCCATTTCCGCTTTCATGGGGAAGATCAATTTCAACCTGGGCACTTTGCGAGCTGGCTTAAAAATGGTGATCCTGTGGTGTATGGCAATCTTGGATTGGGGTTCAGGACAGATCGCGGCTTTACGTTCAGGCCACAGAGACAGATTGATTTCATTAAGGGGGAGATCACTTCAGTGAAAGCCGAACTTGAAAAACGAATATTCCGATCGGGATATGTATCTGTTGTGGGTGAGAAAAATTTCCGATCGGATTATGGTGGTGTTACTTTGTCATTCCGCTGGGATCTTCCTTTTGCCCAAACCAATTTGTCTGCCCGTGTTTCCAACAATGAAAATATCAAGCCAAAGCCAAAGCCCTGAGCTGAGCCAAAAGGTTGCCTGAGCATTGCCAAATGACGACACAAAATCACTGAAAGTAAATTTTTAAGCAAAATTCCTTTGGAGTTTAAAAATAAAGTATTAAACTTGCAACAAATGAATAATTCAAGCTTTCATGAACAACCTTGTGAAACTTGACAGTTAAATCATTAAATTTGGGAAAAATAAGAAAAATGAGAGACTATAAGTTCACTGCAGAAATAACCAGGGATAACGAAGTTAATCAATACATTGGGATTATACCCGTGTTGCCTGGAGCTCATACACAGGCCCCGACATTAGATGAATTATATCAAAACCTTCAGGATGTTGTACAATTATGTTTGCAGGAAATGACAGAGGAAGAAATTAAAGATTTACCTGATTTTGTGGGCTTTCAACAAATATCAGTAGCTATATGAGCACGAAGGTACCGATTGTGCAGGTAAAAATATTTGAAAAACTTCTTTTCTACTTAGGCTTTGAAGTCAAACGTCAAAGGGGGAGTCATGTGTTTTATCGTCATCCTGACGGCAGATATACAACTCTCCCACATCATGGAAACCAAGATATCGGGCGTTCTTTGACCCGACAAATATTGAAAGAGATCAATATTACTCCGGAAGAATTTTCAAAGCTACTAAAAGAAATTTAGCCCTTGTATTCGTTACTTTTTTTCTTTCATCCTGTCTGATGCCATCGTTTTTACCTTTCCGAAAAGTTTAGTAAGAAACCACGATAGCCATGTGAACGTTTCGATTGGTTGGGAATATCTCTTATTTTTTGGTTAATATTGTGGAAATATCCCGGGGATGAGTATATTTGCTCCGTAATCTGATTTCTCCGTGCAAAAAGAGATACCTGACTATAGCAGAAACGAAGACCATGCTTTATTCATTTTACTAAAGAACAAACAGCTTTATTCTCTGAGCGCACTTACGCTGAACCATATGTCCCAAAAGGAGAGGATGCCAGGCTTGGATAATAAAGTCTACGTTTTCCTCTGATCATTTTTCAATGGACAAGATGAAAATGAACAATTTGCTATTTATGCTTCTGGTGATGCTCTCTCCCTACGTTGAGAAGAACAGCCCTGAGGTCAATTCGCCCAAGCCTGGGGAAGAGGTGAAACGGAGTTTTAACCATGTGCCGGAGGGTTATTCACTGGTTTGGCAGGATGAATTCAACGAGGAACGGTTAAGCGGCGGCAAGCCTGCCCTGCCAAACAGTGAGAAGTGGTGGTACGAGAACCTCCCTAAGGGAGCGGTCAACAACGAACTGCAGACCTATGTGGGCGGCTTTCGCGGTACAGATACCGTGGCGGCCATTCACGACGGCACACTGAAGATCATCGCCCAAAAGAGCGGTGCCGATATCATCTCGGCACGCATCAATACCATTGATGCCTGGACGTATGGATACTTCGAGGCACGACTGCGGGTGCCGGGTGGTAAAGGTACGTGGCCTGCCTTCTGGATGCTGCCAAAGAAAGAGCATCTCAACTGGCCCCTCGACGGGGAGATTGATATCATGGAGTATGTGGGATACGAACCCAACGTGGTGCACTGCACGGTGCACACCGGTGCCTACAACCATATGATCGGTACACAGAAAGGGGAACAGAAGACCATTTCCGGTGCAGAGACCCAGTTCCACATCTACGCCGTGGAATGGACGGCCGATTACATCAAAGGGTTTGTAGACGGTGAGGAGTATTTTCAGTTCTACAACGACGGTGCCGGCAACAAGGAGACCTGGCCTTTCAATGTGCCTTTCTACCTGAAACTGAACCTGGCATGGGGTGGCGACTGGGGCGGAGCACAAGGTGTGGATGAGTCTAAACTGCCTGCCACCTACGAGATCGATTATGTGCGGGTGTATCAGAAGAAATAGAGTCAAGAGTCAAGACAAAAGACAAAAGAACCAAAACTCTAAGCTTACAACTTACCGCTTAAAACATCATTCAATGAACATGAACAAATTCATCAATTTTCTTTTCTTCATTCCATTGCTGATCGCCTGCAACACAGGCGCAGAGAAAGTCGGAATGAAAACAGATGCTGCCATCGAGAAAAAGATCGACAGCATCATGGCGCAGATGACCCTCGAAGAGAAGGTGGGGCAGATGGCACAATATACAATAGACGTGATTGGAAAGGGCGGTGGCTTATATGCAAGCGACGAGCCGTTTGAGGTGGACCCGTCAATGCTCGACACCGTGATCGGGAAATACAAGGTTGGCTCTATCCTCAACACGGCCAACAACCGCGCCCGGACTACCGAAGTGTGGGAAAAGACCATTCGAGCCATTCAGGAAAGGGCATTGCAGGAGACGGGGATACCGGTGATCTACGGCATCGATGCCATTCACGGCACGACTTATACCGCCGGCGCAACCTTCTTCCCGCAAGGGATAGGGATGGCGGCTACCTTCAATACCGACCTGATGGAAGAGGGCTCGCGCATTTCAGCTTATGAGACGCGGGCCAGCAATATTCCCTGGACCTTTTCACCGACGATGGACCTGGGACGGGATGCTCGCTGGCCGCGCCAGTGGGAGAGCTACGGCGAGGATGCCTACCTCAATGCCCGGATGGCTGTGGCCTCCACCCTCGGCTTCCAGGGAAACGACAGGAACAGTGTCGGGAATCAGCGTATCGCCGCCTGCCTGAAGCACTACATGGGCTACGGGGTACCTGTCTCGGGAAAAGATCGCACCCCCGCACTGATCTCCGAAAGCGAGTTGCGCGAGAAATACTTTGAACCTTTCCGGGCCGCTATCATGGAGGGTGGCGCACTCTCTGTAATGGTGAACTCGGGCATCATCAACGGAGTCTCCACCCATGCCGATCATCGGCTGCTTACAGGATGGCTGAAGGAGGAACTTGCGTTCGACGGGGTAATTGTGACCGACTGGGCAGATGTGCAGAACCTGCTCTCGCGCGACCATGTGGCCGCTGATTACAAGGAGGCGGTCAAGACGGCGATCAATGCCGGCATCGATATGGTGATGGAGCCCTACAATCTTGCCTTCTGTCCCACGCTGGTACAGCTGGTTGAAGAGGGTGAAGTGCCGATGGAACGGATCGATGACGCGGTACGCAGGGTATTACGATTAAAATATCGACTTGGGCTCTTCGAACGTCCTTACTGGTCGCGCGAGGAATACCCCGATTTTGGGAGCAGTGAGAACGAAGCGGTTGCAAAAGCTGCGGCCGATGAGTCGATTACCTTGCTGAAAAATGAAAACAACCTCCTTCCATTGCCTGCCAATGCCCGTATTCTTGTGGCAGGCCCCAACGCCAACTCCATGCGGACGCTTAACGGCGGGTGGAGCTATTCGTGGCAGGGAGAGAAGGTGGAGGAGTTTGCACAGGACTACAATACCATCTACGAGGCGTTGCAAAATAAGTTCGGTGCCGCCAACGTGCAGCATGAACCGGGCGTCACCTATAAGATGGACGGTCAGTACTTCGAGGAGAACCCGCCTGAGATTGGGAAGGCTGTCGCAGCTGCAAGAGGGGCCGACTACATCGTGCTCTGCCTGGGTGAAAATTCTTATTGCGAAACACCCGGCAACCTGGATGAACTGTCCCTGTCTGAAAATCAGACAGCCTTGGCCCTGGCGCTGCAACAAACCGGCAAGCCGGTGATCCTGGTGCTGAACGAAGGACGGCCGCGACTGATTCGCAAGATCGAGCCGGCTTCGGCCGCGATTATTCAGGCTTACCTGCCCGGCAACTTCGGAGGCGAAGCCCTGGCTGATATTCTGAGCGGCGATGTAAACCCCAGCGGCAAGCTGCCTTACACCTATCCGAAATTTGAACAGGGGTTGATCACCTACGACCACAAACCGAGCCAGTACCTGGAGAATAAAATGGAGGGTGCATATGACTACGGTGCGCAAACCTCGGTACAATACCCGTTCGGATATGGACTGAGCTATACCACCTTTGAATACGCCAATCTGCAGGTGGATAAAACAAATTTCGCCTGGGATGATACGATCACTGTATCGGTGGATGTCACCAACAGCGGAGACAGGGAAGGAAAAGAGGCGGTGCTGCTCTTCAGCAGCGACCTCGTGGCATCACTCTCGCCCGATGTGCGCCGCCTGAGAGCGTTTGAGAAGATCTCACTGAAGCCGGGAGAGATGCAGACCGTTACCTTCGAACTGAAAGGTGAAGAGCTGGCATTTGTCAATGAACAGGGACGCTGGACACTCGAGGAGGGCGATTTCATGCTGCAGGCGGGGGATCAGACAGCCGGTATTCATTGTACATCAACCAAAATCTGGGAAACGCCCAACAAATAAAAAGGATGAATGAAAAAAATAAACCGGCACTGACCGGTTTATTTTTTTCTCTTTTTCTGTTTTTTGCTTTCCGTAAAGTGTATCATGCGTGATTCGAGCCCGTTTGCCGAGATGTAATTGCCGATGATTTCCAAAAACTGGGCACCGTATCGTTCCACTTTTATTTTTCCGAACCCATCTATTTTCAGTAACTCTTTTTCTGTTTCCGGCAAGTAGTCTGCCATCTGTACCAGCGTTTTGATGGAGGCGACAAGATACACGGGCAAGTCTGCACCGGCACTAATGCGGTTACGGAGTTGCACCAGTTCGTTGAGCAGATCGGGATGGGTCGATTTTAATTGTACACCCGACGAGTTCCGGCTGTATGACGTGATGGCGAAGGGTGGGTTCCTGAATTGGTTCCGGGCCTTGTAGTAAGACTCCACGCTGAAGTTAGCGGCTGTGG
>DPAC01000087.1:0-16371 GCA_003517675.1 Porphyromonadaceae bacterium
TCGGGATCGGAAGCCAGCAGGTTGAGGAATCGGGTCATCTCCTCCACCCCGTCGAGCAGCCCTTCATCCATGTTGATATCGAGGACCTGGGCACCATCCTCCACCTGCCGGCGGGCAATGTCGAGTGCCTCCTCATATTTCTTCTCCTGTATCAGCCGCAGGAAGCGGCGCGAGCCGGCCACGTTGCAGCGCTCCCCGATGTTCATAAAGTTGATGCGGGGTGAGACCTCCAGCACCTCCAGACCAGAAAGCCGAAGGTAGGCGGGTGGTGCTGCCTTACGGTGCGGGAGCGCACGCTCCGCGATCGCCACGTAACGGGCGATGTGATCGGGGGTGGTACCGCAGCAACCACCAATGATGTTGACCAGTCCCTCCTCCATGAACTCCCTGATCTGCATGGCCATCTTCTCAGGTGTCTCATCGTACTCACCCAGCTGGTTGGGCAAGCCGGCATTGGGATGGGCACTGATATAGAAGGGGGCGATCCGTCCCAGTTCCTTCACATATGGCTTCAGGTCCGCAGCACCAAATGAACAGTTCAGTCCTATGGAGAGGGGGTTCGCATGGCTCACGGAGGCCACGAACGCCTCCAGCGTCTGCCCGGAGAGTGTCCTGCCTGCCCTGTCGGTGATGGTTGCCGAGAGCATGAGCGGCGTGTCTACACCTGTCTCGGCAGCCACCTCACGGGCTGCGAAGATGGCGGCTTTGGCGTTCAGCGTATCGAAGATGGTCTCAATCAGCAGCAGGTCCACCCCACCCTCCACAAGGGCGGTGATCTGCTCGTGGTATGCTTTCCGGAAGTCGTCGAAAGTGGCCGCGCGGAACATCGGGTCCTCCACGCGGGGACTCATCGATGCTGTTTTGTTGGTGGGTCCGATGGAACCTGCCACGAAACGGGGTTTGTGCGGCGTCCTGCGCGTATACTCGTCGGCTGCGTTACGTGCCAGACGAGCGGCCGCCAGGTTGATCTCGGCTGCCAGATGGCTCATGCCATAATCCTGCATGGAGATGGAGGTGGCGTTGAATGTATTGGTTTCGATGATGTCAGCACCGGCTTCAAGGTATTGCCGGTGAATGGCCCCAATCACATCGGGGCGGGTGATCGAAAGCAGGTCATTGTTGCCCTTGAGCTGCTTTGGCCAGTTACCGAATCGATCTCCGCTAAAATCGTCCTCCGTGAGGCCATGGCGTTGTATCATCGTGCCCATCGCTCCATCGAGTATCAGGATGCGATCGGTAAGGATCTCTTCAATCTTGTTCATAGGATTTTTGTAAAAGCTGTTCTCTCTACTTTAATCGTAGCTTCAAAAATAACCAATCATTCCGACATATCGGCCATCTGACAGCTAAAAAAAAAGAAGATGGCCTCTGAGTGTAAGCCAAAAGCGCCTGAGCCATACCACGGCAAAGGCAACGGCAAAACGCACCGCCAGGATCCACCAGAGCGACACACCCAGCGCCACAAACAGCAGGTTATCCTCCAGCACCGAATGTGAGATTGCCAGGTGATGATTCAGCAAACTGGCTTCCGAACGGGTGACCTTGCCCTCTTTCATCTGATCCATCATCAATGCACCTCCGTAGGCCAGACCCACGATATAGCCAATCAACCAGAGGAAAGCCGTGTTTTTGGGCAGTCCGAAGAAAGCAAGCAACGGTTTAATTCCCCGGCTAAGCTTGGGGATCAACTGGTAGTTATCCAGCAGGCTGTAGAGCAGGTTCAGGAGGAAGACGATGATCAGGATCAGCAATGCGATTTGCAGTGAGCTTTTCAGCCAGAGGAGCAGGAGTGCTCCTACCGATGTGATGGCAGTCACATTTGTCTGCGCGAAGAGGGGCATCCCCATCTCGGCCGGCAAGATCAGGTTGAGCATGACTCCCACAACGATACTCATGCTGATTCGCAGCAGGGTCATCGCACGAAAGGAGGTCCCCGTTTGCGCCTGAATGGCACTCTCCACCGGGAGGTTATGGGATATCTGACACATCAGTGCCAGGATGGTCAGTTCCCGCAGGGTGAGGGGCAGGGAGGTGATGATTGCCAGCGGGGCATAGAGTGGCAGGAAGATACTGGTGATAAAGACGATGGCGCTACTCCCGGGGAGTCCCATGTTTAGGAAGAGCGGATCGAGAAAAGTGGCGAGCCACAGGAGGATTCCGAAATAATCGAGGAAACGGACCAGCAGAGAGATGGGCAGGATGATGCGCAACAGCCAGAGGGATGTGCGAACCGCTTTGCCGCCAGCTTGCAACATCAGTTTTTCCCAATGGAGCTTTTGCATGGCTTACTGTTTGAACATTCTCTCCATCGACCGCTTATCCTCTTTCTCTTTCAACGACTGACGTTTGTCGTATTGTTTTTTTCCTTTTGCTATGGCAATCACCAGTTTGGCAAGCCCCTTATCGTTGATGAAAAGCCTTACCGGGATGATGGTGAATCCGGTCTCACGGGTAAGACGCATCAGTTTCTGCAACTCTTTCCTGTTAAGCAGCAACTTCCGATCGCGACGGGCGTTGTGGTTGTTGTAGGTGCCGTAGAAATATTCTGCGATATGCATGTTCCTTACCCAGCATTCCCCATTCTCAAGCAGGCAGTAGCTGTCTACCAGGCTGGCCTTGCCCAACCGGATCGATTTGATCTCAGTACCGGTGAGCACCATCCCTGCAGTAAAGGTCTCCAACAGCTCGTAGTCGAACGTGGCCTTTTTGTTTTTGATGTTGACAGTAGCGTGCTTCATTACTGAATAAAGAATGAAAAGAGTAGATGAATAAATGCCGGCACCAGGATCACCAGTGCGGTGGCTGAAATGATAAATATTCCTCTTTTGTGAGCCGGCACCTTGAGAAAATGGATGCTTCCCATGTGCACCAGATGAATCGTGTAGAGGGCCAGCAGCCAGAGGATGAAAAAATCAGATATGAAAGAGCTGAGACAGAACAAAAGATACATCACCACAGAGGCATAACCGGTGAAAAGCTGAAAGAGGGTTAGATTCTTCTTCAGTTCAAACCGTTCTGCAAGCTCATTCAGGATATAGGAGACGATGTAGTAGGAGCCGAACAGGGTCACCACAGAGATGATGCTGTTCTTCAAGGCAATCTCCAGGTTACCTTCACGTGTGAACCAGAGTCCCCCGATAAATGCTGAAAGAGCGATGAGACCAAAGATGGGATAGAGATAACGACTGAGAAAATCGGAATGACTCCTCTTTTCCCTTTCTATCTCTTTCCATGCCATTGGTGATGCAACAATCAACTGTATAACAGTAACAAAAAGTTCACTCCACATTCCTTTTCGGTTTAGGTCTGCAAAGGTAACCAATTCCTGTTAATAATGGGAATGTGAGCCAGATAAAAAACAGCAGCCCTTAGCTGAGAAAAGGCTGCTGTCAATTGTTTCCGGTATCAACGGCTATGCTTCATTTCCAATGGTCAGCGGGTAAGTGTTTTTGAGCTTCATTAACCCTGTTGGATTTTTATTGTAATACTGAATCTGAATCTTCAGATCTCTCTTACCCTCTTCCAATCCTTCATAATGGTCACGTAAGGGTCCCATATCCACAGCAATGACGTCACTCCTTGGAGTAAGCGATGCACCGGGCTCAGGCTCACCCACAATGATCAGACGAACCTCCAGCAACACTTCGTTGGCAGCAGATTCGGGATCTTCAACCTCGTAGACCTCAATCAAAGCTTCTTCACCTTTTCTGGCTTCATAGGCATACTCGAACAGCCAGTGATCACCAAAGTAATATTCGTCGTTTGCATAAAAGGGTTCGCTCAATGCCAGAAACATGTCAGGCTCCTCCACTTCGGGAGGTGTGGCACGGATCAATGTAGTGTGCGACACATCTACGGGATCACTGTTGATGTTTACATTGTCGGCCGGTATCTCACCAATCATTGTGGTTCCATACTCTTCATCCCAGCTATATGCAAAGAACTTAAAGGTCCCGGGCTGCATCAGTTGCATCTGGGCTGAGGTGATGAAACGACCGGATAGCAGCGTCTTCCCGTAAATCTTACCTGATCCGGAGTCCAGATATACTACAGATGATTCACTATAGTTACGACTTCCCTCTTCCAGGCAGGAGCTTAAAAAAAGCGTGAGTCCAAGGAGACTCATCAAAGGATAAATTTTCTTCATTTTCATTGTTGTAATTATTTTAATTAAAATTCATATCTGAGGCCGATGTTCAGATCCATTACGATCTTGCGGTCGGAATAAATGGTTTTATATTGATTGCCGGCATCGAAATAATAGGCACCACCCACCTTCCCATAGATCCTCAGCTTTTGAATGAACGGATAGGAAAGGCCTACCCCTGCGTTAACCGAGAGTTGTGGGTTGCGCTGTGAGATCGTTGTCACTTCCTCCTCCTCAGCGGTGCTGTTGAAATCAGCGGTCTCCCCGCTTCCCAGCTTGCGATATTCGCCATAGAGATCCTTCTCCAGCATCCCTCCCAGGGAAGCATAGATCTTGAACCGGTTAAAAGTGAAAAGTGTATAATTGATGTTGACCGGAATACCCAGATAATGTATCTTCTGGGTTTCCTCTACCCTGAAATTGTCATTGGCATTTTTCAGCCGTGAAGAGAGATAGGTATAGGTGAGTCCCGATTCAATGGATAGATTGTCTGTAACGACTTTTGAGAGCGTAAGACCAAACGAGATGGGTTGGTCATGTTCCATCTCGGAGAGATTGTCGACAGTGCTTGTTGCATTCAGCAAGTTTTTGCTGGTTTCAGTACCATACTGGTCACTGGGCGACAAGGAGACACTGCGAAGCGTCATGGGTGAGTTGACCGTCTGCCGGAAAGAGGAGAGACCACCTTTGCTACTCAGCCCCACAATCAACCGTTCCTCTTCAGGCTTGTGTTCGTCAACTACAGCGATGAGCTGATCATCACTGCCTACCACAGCGACCCGCTCTTCATGCCTACTCGTGCTGGCTCCGGCACTGGCAGGGTCTGACTCCATGAGCCGCAGGCGTAACGTTGCCTCATCCCCCGTTTGGGTCCGTCCGGGGGCTACCCCCTCCCGCGCTATCCATCGTTCCATCATTTCAGCGGCGCTGCTTCCTTGAACAAGCAACCACTCTCCACTTCCTTGATTCAGGACAATTACAGCGGGTGCAGGCGATGCAACAGGCGATCCGGGAGCTATCTGCCGCACCGCAGCAATTGGCTCCGGTGTTGCTGATTGCTCCGGCGCGGATTTCCTCTCTCCGGGATAACTTTCGTGATCGGTGGTCATCGGCTCACGGATGGTCATCGGCTCACGCAGGAAGAAGAGCGTACCGATCAGCAGGAGCAGCATGGCGGCAGCCGATCCGGCATACCACCTGCGACGCATCATGCTGCGCCTTGCGGCAAGCTGTCTCATCGATTGCTCTACACGCTCCCACCCATCAGCCGGCATCGGTGGTTGGTAGTCGTGGAGCTTCTCATGAAACGCTCTTCTGATGATATCGTTATCTCTGTTCATTGTATCTGTTGCTGTATTTGTGAAGGATGGCCGATATTTTTTTCTGTAACATACTTTTCGCACGGAAAAATTGTGATCGGGATGCCGCTTCGTTGATCCCCAGCAACTCTGCTATCTCCCGGTGCGACATCTCCTCAAAGATGAACAGGTTGAAAACCGTCCTGTAACCGGGAGGCAGGTCACGGATCAGGGCCATCACCTCCTCACGGGAAATACCCCCAATATCGAGCGGATCGTCATCAGGCTCCACCTGATCTTCGTTATTAAACAAACTATACTCCTCCAGGAAACGGTTCTTCTGTTTCTCTTTCCTGTAATTCTCCAGTGCCAGATTGACAAATATCCGTCTGAGCCAGCCTTCAAAAGAACCCTTGCCCTTGAAAGAGCCTATCTGCGTAAAAGCGCGGATGAAACCGTCATGTAAAAGGTCACGTGCTGTTTCCTCTTCCCTGCTGTAGCGCAAACAGACCGTCATCATAGAGGGAGCATACCGTTCGTATAACACCTTCTGAGCATTACGGTCCTGTTTCTTACACGCTATTATCAGTTGCGAATCATCCATTCTAATCGCACGTTCAAGAGATAGACGGGAATTGGGGGAAAACGCTGCATAAGATAGGTCTCAAATTCTGGTTTTTATTTATTTTTAAGAATTGGTTCCCCTTCCCCAATCAAATCAATTAATATCAGCCCCCAAAAATAATACCGACTCACCTGGATTCCAACTGAAATTGATTAAGAATATCTAATTAATTCTTGTGCAGTATCTCTTTTTTTCCTAATTTTGAGCTATGAATCAATAAAATTACGCTCTATGAAGGATTTCTTGAAAATCATGCTGGCTTCGGCTCTCGGATTTATCATCGCAAACATCATCCTGTCGGTGATTGCCATGATCTTCTTTTTCGGAATGATGGGATCGGTTGCCGGCTCCTTCAGCTCTTCTGAAAAGTTTGTACTGAAAGAGAACTCCATACTGAACCTACGGCTGAACGGTCCAATCACCGAACGGGTAGCCGAAAAAGATCCTTTCACTGAGTTGCTGGCTCCCAACGCAGCTACAGCGATGGGCCTGAACGATATTGTCAGCGCCATCCGCAAGGCGAAGAGCAACGACCGGATCAAAGGCATCTACATTGACTCCAGGATGATGTCTGCCTCAATGGCCACACTGGCTGAGATCCGCCACGAGCTGCAGAGCTTTAAGGAGAGTGGCAAGTTCATCGTAGCCTACGCCGATACCTACACACAAACCGGCTATTACCTGGCCTCGATGGCCGACAAGGTAGCCATCAACCCACAGGGGAGCCTCGACCTGCACGGGTTGGTTTCCATGCCGGTCTTCTTCAAGGATGCCCTCAACAAGCTGGGCATCGAGATGCAGATCTTCAAGGTAGGCACCTACAAGTCGGCAGTGGAGCCTTTCACTCAGAATGAGATGAGCGATGCCAACAGGGAACAGGTCTCCTCCTTCCTGAATGATGCCTGGAGCTTTATGAAGGCCGATATTGCGGAGGCGCGCTCCATGACACCGGAGGAGATTGACTCGCTGGCAAACCGGATGCCGCTGGTGCAGCCCATTGAGTTCCTGCTGCAGGCCAACCTGGTGGATACCCTTCTATATGAGACGGAGATGAAAGATTACCTGCGCACCTTGCTCAGCCTGGAAGAAGGAGATGAGATTCCCTCTGCCACGGTCTCCAACATGAAATCGGTCACCACCAAGACGGTGACGAAAACCGGCAACACCATTGCCATCCTTTATGCACAGGGCAATATTGTTTCCGGCACAGGGGCCGACAATATCCAGGACAAATATATGGTGGATCAGATTGAGAAGCTACGCAGGGATGATGAGATCAAGGCTGTGGTCTTCCGCATCAACTCGGGTGGCGGCAGCGCTTATGCCTCGGAGCAGATATGGAAAGCAATCACCGAACTGAAGAAAGAGAAGCCGGTAGTGGTCTCCATGGGCGATGTGGCAGCTTCGGGCGGATATTACATTGCCTGCAACGCCGACAAAATAGTGGCTCAGCCCACCACCCTCACCGGCTCCATCGGTATTTTCGGCATGATTCCTAATTTTGAGGGCACAACAAAAAAAATCGGCATCTCTACCGATGTGGTGAAAACGAATGACTTTGGCGATTTCGGCGACATCACCCGTCCATTCAACGAGCAGGAGAAGCAGCTGATGCAGAACATGATTGAAAGAGGCTACGACCTCTTCCTCTCCCGCTGTGCAGAGGGACGCAACATACCCAAAGACAGTCTGGCACTTTATGCCGAGGGACGCGTATGGACTGGCAACCAGGCAAAGGAGATCGGGCTTGTGGATGAACTGGGTGGCATTGAACGGGCGATTGAGATAGCCGCTGAGATGGCAAACCTGGGCAAGAGCTACGTGATATTCGAATATCCCAAGCTGCAATCCAGGATCGAAGCGTTATTAGATCGTTCTAAGAAGGATCTGACGGCACGTACAATGAAAGAGTATCTGGGTGAGAGTTCCGAGTTGTTCATGCTTCTCCGCGACATCCGGGAGCAGGACTACATCCAGGCGCGCATTCCATATGAACTGAATATTCACTGACCTACATGGATATCCCTCCGGTAGATACACGCAGATCGCTGCAACCATTGGCATGGCTGTATGGGGTCGGCGTGAACTTTCGCAACTATCTGTTCGATAAAAATATCCTTAAAAAAAGAAACTTTCCTATCCCGGTTATCTGCGTGGGAAACCTGACTGTGGGGGGAACAGGAAAGACACCCCATATTGAGTACCTGATCAGGCTGCTTGCACCAAAGTACCGAGTGGCAGTGCTCAGCAGAGGGTATAAACGGAGAAGCCGTGGTTTTCGCATCGTGGAAACAACCTCCCGGGTTACCGAGGTGGGTGATGAGCCGTTGCAGCTGAAACGGAAGTTCCCTGATACGATGGTGGTGGTCGACAGTAACCGGGTGAAGGCAATTGAGAAGCTGCTTACCATCGAAGAGGAGGAACGTCCGGAGGTGATCCTGCTCGACGATGGCTTCCAGCACCGTTACGTGCAGCCCTCGCTCTCCATCCTGCTGGTGGATAGCAACCGGCCGGTGTTCGATGACAAACTGTTACCGGCGGGATCGCTTCGTGAGCCTTTAAAAGGGAAAGACCGCGCATCGATGGTGATTGTCACCAAGTGCAATCCCGACATGCAGCCGATCGATTTCCGCATTTATACCAACGGGCTGAACCTCTTCCCCTACCAGGATCTCTTCTTCACCTCCCTCCAGTACGAGATGGCACGGCCACTGTTCCCCGAGCTGCAGAAAGAACCATATGTGCTGGATGACCTGCGCAAGAAGCATGTCTTCCTGGTGACCGGCATTGCGTCGCCGCAGCCACTGGCCGACAAACTGGCCCACAAGACCTATAACCTTTACCCTCGGTTCTTCCCTGATCACCACACTTTCACGAAAGAGGATGTCGATGAGGTTCGGGAGCTGATGGCTTCCGTAGATGTGGACGAGGATGAAAAGATCATCGTCACCACGGAGAAAGATGCGATGCGCCTCAGGGGGCTGCCGTTCCTGGATGAGGATATCAAACGAATGCTCTACTATGTACCGATACGGATTGCATTTGTAGAGGAGAGTGACAAAGAACTATTCAACCAAAAAATACTTGCACATGTTAGAAACCATCAAACAAACAGCCGATTACATTAGAAACCGGATCGGAGAAATACCCAACACCGCAATCATTCTTGGCACCGGCCTTGGGGAATTGGTACATGAGATTGACGACAAGAATGAAATTCCCTACACCGAGATTCCCAACTTCCCTGTCTCTACCGTGGAGGGCCACAGTGGCAAGCTGATCATCGGCACCCTGGGCGGCAAAAAAGTGCTGGCCATGCAGGGCCGTTTTCATTACTACGAGGGATACAACATGAAAGAGGTGACCTTCCCGGTACGCGTCTTCCAGGTACTCGGCATCGAATATCTCTTTGTCTCCAACGCTGCGGGTGGCATGAACCCCAGCTTCGACATCGGAGACATCATGCTGATTGAAGACCACATCAACCTGTTTCCGGAACATCCGCTGCACGGGAAGAACTTCAACGAGCTGGGGACCCGCTTCCCCGATATGAGCGAAGCCTACAACAAAGAGCTGCGCCTCAGGGCGATGGAGATTGCCCGTGAGAAGAACATCAAGCTGCAGCATGGCGTATACGTGGGTGTGCAGGGCCCCACGTTTGAAACGCCTGCCGAATACAATTTTTTCCGTATAATCGGCGGCGATGCCGTGGGGATGTCTACCGTGCCGGAGGTGATCGTGGCCAACCACGCCAAAATGAAAGTGTTGGCTTTCTCCATCATCACCGACCTGGGAGTGATCGGCAAGATCGTGGAGGTGTCGCACGAGGATGTGCAGGAGGCAGCCAAGATAGCACAGCCAAAGATGGCTGAGATCATGCGAACGCTCATCCAGACCATCTGATGAGCAGGACAGAGATAGCCACCCTCGGTGAGTTTGGGCTGATTGAACGGCTCACCGGAGATATCACGCCATTGCGGGGGAGCACGGTCAAGGGAATCGGCGATGATGCTGCCATTCTCGACTACTCCAGCCGGCGGACACTGGTCACCACCGACCTGCTACTGGAGGGGATTCACTTTGATCTGGTCTATGTGCCACTGAAGCACCTGGGTTACAAGGCGGCGGTGGTCAACTTCTCCGACATCTACGCGATGAACGGCAGACCGGAGCAGATCACTGTCTCCCTGGGCATCTCCAAGCGATTCTCGGTGGAGGACCTGGAGAGTTTTTACAGCGGGCTCCGACTGGCATGTGAGATCTATGGTGTTGATATTGTGGGAGGTGACACCACCTCCTCGCTCACGGGGTTCACCATCAGCATCACCTGCGTGGGCTCGGCCGACGCCGATAAGATCGTTTACCGGAACGGCGCCAGGGATAGCGACCTCCTCTATGTCTCGGGCGACTTGGGTGCATCATACATGGGCCTCCAGTTGCTGGAGCGTGAGAAAGCGGCCTGGGACGGCTCGGGTGACTTCCAGCCCGATTTTGCCGGCAAGGAGTACCTGCTGGAACGGCAGCTCAAGCCGGAGGCAAGGAAGGATGTGATCAAGGCACTGGAAGAGAACGCCATCCTGCCCACCGCGATGATTGACCTCTCCGACGGACTCTCGTCTGACCTGCTGCATATCTGCAAGCAGAGCAAGGTGGGTTGCCAGGTGTATGAAGAGCGTCTGCCCATCGACTACCAGACCGCTATGATGGCCGAGACCTTCAACATGAATGTGACCACCGTGGCGCTCAATGGGGGGGAGGATTATGAGCTGCTCTTCACCGTGCCGCTGCACCTGCATGAGCGGATGAACGGGATCAAGGGGGTACACCTCATCGGTCACATCGCAAAAGAGGAGCAGGGTTGTTACCTGGTGACCCGCGACGGACAGGAGATGCAACTTCGTGCCCAGGGCTGGAATCATATGGCTGAGGAATAAAGGTTTTGATTCAAAATTACGGAATAGGAGGCGTGACAAGCCTTAAATGATCGACTTTTTCGTCAGCAAATTTTGCATATCCCAAAAATGCGCTTATCTTTGCACTCGCAATTTAAGCAATGCTGGTGCCATAGCTCAGTTGGTAGAGCAAAGGACTGAAAATCCTTGTGTCCCCGGTTCGATTCCTGGTGGCACCACTTGAAAAAACACTTGAATATCAGATTTCAGGTGTTTTTCTTTTTTTTGATAACCTGTAAATAATGTATAATCACAATGAGGTGAATTCACTTATTGTGTATTTTTTCCGCTACTTTCTATATAAATTCGCAGGTACTGGACTAGTATACTATCAATATATCTTCGTTATATCCTCATTATACCTTTTATAAATTAATGAGGCGAATAGTAATTCAATTCAGCTATGGTTTTACTTTAAACAAGCGAAAATAAAGAATGTAATCACTTCTCATTCTATTTAACGATATTATTGAGATTTATTTGCAACAGATGACACAACTTGTCAAAAATTATCAATTTATTTGCACAATCTTTCAATTACAGAATATTTTAAAAATTTATTAATCCTAAAAATTAAATGAGATGAAGAAAGTATTTTTATTCGTGCTTCTATCGGTACTAATTGCATGCGAAAAAGATGAACCAAAATCAACTGACGAATTAAAATCATTAGCTGGTACTGAGTGGACCGGAACAATGCCAGATTACTTTGATGGAGCTGTTGTGGTCAAGGTTATATCTGCAACACAGGCCACCTTTACTGTTGGTTCAACAACCGTTACATTCAGCTACACCTACAATTCGACATTACAGACCGGTACGCTCACATCGGAGGGTAATACATTTACATTTGAAATAAATGGAAACAGCCTGATCCTAACCGACCCTTATAGTGATACATACAATTTTACCAGAACAAAATAAAAAGGAGAACAGAAAAGCAATGGCCGGGTTAAATGTCCCGGCAGCTTTTCAAATTATTTGGTTATAAAATGCGGGAATTTCAGTTTATAAACTACTGTTATTGGGTGAACTTCAGTTGTGACGATCGAAAATGTATTCAATGAAGAGGTTGGTTTAACAGAAATGTTTTCGTAAATTCGTTGCTTGATTCAATTTCCGGGAAATGGATGTAATTGGATTTCACTTCTTATCACTGAAAACCTGTAAAGGATAATTTGATAAGATGGTTTTTTTATAAAAATTTCGGGAAATACAGGCAATAAAAATTTTTAATTCGTTGTAGTAAAATCACAATTGATCTTACTTCAACATCATAGACTTTGTATAAAAGGTTCATATAAGAATGGCATCTGGTTATAACAATTTACCTACACCATACCATGCCAAATATTTCGCTCATGAATTGACGCGTGCAGGGGGCAAAGGAGTAGACCGTCTTGGTCGCGCCTTGTTTGACGCATGTGTCGATTTAAATCCACATCAGATTGAAGCGGCGTTGTTTGCCTTGAGATCACCCTTATCAAAGGGAGTTTTGTTGGCTGATGAAGTCGGTCTTGGCAAAACCATCGAAGCCGGGCTGGTTATCTGTCAGAAGTGGGCAGAAAACAGCAGAAAAATATTGGTTATAAGCCCTGCCTCCCTGCGTAAACAATGGGCAGTGGAGTTGGAAGAGAAATTCAATCTGCCCAGCCAGATTCTTGATGCCAAAACCTATCGGGAATCTCAAAATGACGGGAATCCAAATCCTTTTGAAGAGCGGAAAATTCTTATCTGCTCAATGCACTTCGCAGCTAACAAGGCGATGGACATTCGCGCCATCCCGTGGGACCTTGTTGTTATTGATGAAGCACATAAGCTGAGGAATGCCTATAGAGAAAGCAACCGGATTGGTCAGACTATCCGACAGGCCACATTGGACAGAAAGAAACTACTCATAACAGCTTCGCCACTACAAAACTCGCTGCTTGAGCTTTATGGCCTTTCGACACTTATTGACGAAAACATCTTTGGAGAATTAGCATCATTCAGGACACAATATATCAATAACGAAGGTGACATTTCCGGTCTTCGTGATCGCCTTCAAAGTTTTTGCTGGCGCACACTACGAAGTCAGGTGAGCGAGTATGTTCCCTATACAGAACGCAAGCTGATCACGCGTCCGTTTAAGCCCACTGAACAGGAGCATAAGCTGTACGAAGCAGTCTCAGATTATTTAAAAAGTGATGACACTTATGCTTTTCCCGCAAGACAAAAACACCTGTTGATTCTTTTGATTCGAAAGGTGTTGGCATCATCTCCTATCGCACTTGCAGGAACCCTCAAAATCATAAGAGAGCGCTTACAGGGGCTTTTAGAAAAGACAAAAAGTGGTAGTTCAGTCACTGAGCTATTAATTGATCAGGAAGCTATTGATGATGATCTTCTGGATGAAATGCTTAAAGATGAAGAGGATGATATAAGCGACATCATTTCGGAAAACGATGAAACTGCCCAGAAAGAGAAGATTGACATAAAGCGTTTGCATAATGAAATAAAAGAAATTGATCAATATATCGATTGGGCACTGAACATTGGAATCGACACGAAATCAAAGGCATTGCTAACGGCGATTGATGTTGGATTTCAAAAAATGGCTGAAATGGGTGCGGCTCGAAAGGCAGTCATTTTCACAGAATCAAGAAGAACCCAGGATTGGCTGTTACACCACCTTGAAAACCATGGATACTCAGGGCAAGTTGTGACTTTCAACGGAACCAACAAAGATTTGTCAACCGCTAGGATTTATTCTGATTGGCTGGAAGAGAACAAAGAGACCGGACGAATCTCCGGATCCCGACAAATAGACATGCGAGCCTCCATTCTCGACCACTTTAAAAACAGTGTGCAAATTTTGATTGCCACAGAAGCCGGTGCTGAAGGATTGAATATGCAATTTTGCTCATTGGTCATCAACTTTGACTTACCCTGGAACCCTCAGCGAATAGAGCAGCGAGTTGGCCGCTGTCACCGTTACGGGCAAAAGCATGATGTTGTTGTCATCAACTTTCTGAATGAAAAAAATGCTGCCGACAAGCGCGTTTATGAACTCCTTGAACATAAATTCAACCTTTTCAGCGGGGTTTTTGGTGCATCTGATGATGTTCTAGGCACAATTGAATCCTGCGTGGATTTTGAACGACGTGTTTTGGAGATCTATCAGGAATGCAGAACCGAGAAAGAAATAAAGAGCGCTTTTGCTAAACTTCAAAAAGAGTTGGATGAGTCCATTCAGGTCAAGTTGAAAGATACCAGGAAAGCGCTGTTAGAGCATTTTGATGAAGATGTTCATGAAAGATTAAGCGGCAGTTTGATCGGAACCCAGGAGAAGCTCGACCGGATCGGAAAGCAGTTCTGGACATTAACCAGATATGTGCTAAACGAATATGCAACATTCCATGATGCCAATCTCTCTTTTGATCTTCATAAACAACTCATTCAGGAGGCAAAACCGGGAACTTATCGACTTGTCACAAAAGGAAAGGAAATACTTAACAGTGATTTCTTATATCGGCTTGCCCACCCGCTAGGGGAATATGTAATTCAACGCGGCAAGGATTTATCCTGTCCCATTTCAAGAATCCTGTTTGATATCTCCAATAATCCCACAAAAATTTCGGTCATTGAAACCCTCAAGGGAAAATCGGGTTGGCTTACACTCTGTAAACTAAAAATAACATCATTCGAATCGGAAGAGTATCTTTTGTTCTCCGCGATAGACGATTCAGGGAAGAACCTTGATCAGGAGACGTCTGAAAAGCTCTTCAACTGTATAGGATATGTTCATGAGGAAATAACTATTCCCGAACAAATGGAGAAGCGACTTCTTGCTGACAGTGAAAGGTATGTAAGAGCCACAATCGCCAAGAACCTTGAAGAGAACAACAAGCATTTGTCCGAAGCGTGCATTCAGCTGGATAAATGGGCAGAAGACATGGAAAAGGCAGCGACAAAAGAGATGGATGACACGAAGCGAAAGATATCAGACATTCGCAGAAAAGTCAGATTGGCACCCACAATGCAGGAGCAGGCGGATCTTCAGGCAGAGTTGAAGAAGCTTGAGACTTTGCGTCGCAGACAACAGCAGATGATTTTTGATGTGGAAGATGACATTGCAGAAAAACGGGATTCGCTGGTTGACCAATTGACCAGGCAGATGGAGCAAAAGACAGAAAAAGAAACACTTTTTACGATTCGCTGGGAGGTAACATGATGAAAAAATGGTGATCGATTAGATGACTTCCATTTTGAGAAACTTCACAAAGAATTTTTATAAAAAACGACATAAACATACAGGAGATTAACTATGCCAAATACAGCAAAACTACGTAAAAGACTTATTAAAAAGTTAGAGGAGCTGTTCCAATTGGATCAACCAGATCTTGACTTTGGATTTTATCGCATCATGCAGACGAAAGCTTTACAGATAAAATCCTTTATAGATAAAGATCTATTACAGATTATCGAGGATGCGTTCGGACAAATTGATGAAGCTAGAAAAGCTGAATTAGAGGCGAACATTGCCCGGGAATTGGAAGCTGCGAAAGAGTATGGCGTTGCCGACCCTGAACAGTCACCCAAAGTGATGGAGGCGAGAGCCATGTATGAATCACTGCGAGATGGAGCGAGCGCCGAGGCTGATGTATATGATCATCTGTATCGCTTTTTCGAACGATATTATGACGATGGAGATTTTGTATCGCGACGTTATTATGCGCGGGAGAGTGCCGGAAAAGCTGCTCCATTTGCCATCCCATATAACGGTGAGGAAGTAAAACTGCACTGGGCTAATGCGGATCAGTATTACGTGAAAACGGCAGACTACTTTTCCAACTTCAGCTTTGATATAAGTCAAGCGGCTGAAATCAGGAAAATGTCAAAAGATGTGAAAGTACTAAACGGTATTCCAGAAACGCCCCTAAAGATCCATTTCCGCATTATCGATGCAAGCGAGGGTGAGCATGGGAATGTGAAAGAATCAGAGGATAAAAAAAGATTTTTCGTATTATACGAAGAAATGCCAATAGAGTTCTATGATTCCGGAGAACTGGTTGTTAATTTTGAATACAAATCCTTGCCTGGTGGAAAGAATGATGTGGAACCAGAGACAGAAAAGGCGCTAAAAGAAAAATTTGGCAAAAGTTTAAATAAAGGTGATATGCCGAATCTTGCAATCACTCATAAGATTATTGAGGCAGTTTCGCAAACAGAAAAAGGTAAGGAATATCTTAATGCAATGAACCTGTATGCCCCAACAGATAAGATTCCCAACCGACCGCTTCTTGCGAAATACATTAACCAGTACACCGCTCGTAATACCCGTGATTACTTTATTCACAAAGACCTGGG
>DPAC01000087.1:16570-17022 GCA_003517675.1 Porphyromonadaceae bacterium
GAGAGCTATCTTGCAAAGATCAAAGTGATCCGTAAGATAGCCACCAAGCTGATTGACTTTCTCGCCCAGCTTGAAAATTTCCAGAAAAAGCTATGGCTAAAAAAGAAGTTTGTCACCGAAACAAACTATTGCATCACGCTGGATCGAGTTCCGGAAGAATTGTATGGTGAGATTGCTGCGAACGATGCACAACGTGAGGAGTGGGTAAAGCTCTTTGCCATAGACGAGATTGGGGCATCAGATGAAAATAATAAGAATAGGACTAAAGATTTATTTGAAGAAGAAACCATATCCTATACGGTACCGTTGACCGTGGAGTTCCTTAAGGCGAACAACAAGCTGGTATTAGATACAGCTTTCTTCAGTGATGAATTCAAAGCAAGGCTAATAGAATCAATAGATGATTTTGATGAGCAGTGCGATGGATTGCTGATTCATTCGGAAAATTTTCA
>DPAC01000064.1 GCA_003517675.1 Porphyromonadaceae bacterium
ACGGAGGTTGGTACGTGAACATGGGGTGCGAACGCTGATCATCGACTACCTGCAGCTGATGAATGCCAGCGGAATGAGCTTTGGCAGCCGGGAACAGGAGGTGAGCATGATCTCCCGTTCTTTGAAGGGACTGGCAAAAGAGTTGAACATCCCTATTATTGCTCTCTCCCAGCTGAACCGCGGGGTTGAGTCGCGACAGGGGAACGATGGGAAGCGCCCTCAGCTGGCCGACCTGCGTGAGTCGGGTGCCATTGAACAGGATGCTGATATCGTCTGTTTTATCCACCGTCCCGAGTATTACCGCATCACCGAAGATGAGCGGGGCAACTCACTGGTGGGTATCGCCGAGATCATCGTGGCCAAGCATCGTAATGGCCCCACCGGTATTGCCAACATGCGGTTCGACAACGAATATGCCCGCTTCCAGAATCTGGATGATTATGCAGTTGGAAGAAACTATGTGGAGCGACCCTCAAGGATGAATAAACAGGTGAAAAGCGGTGATGCAACCGATCACCCTCCCTCCTCAACAGCTGATTTTCATTCTCAGAACAGGGATCCATTGCCATTTTAAAATCCGATCAGAGGTGGTTAAGCTGACCAGGCAACGGGAGGCACTCTTTTGAAATAAATGGTCACGCCATGGCAGAAAAAAAAATTTCCCGATTTTTTTCCCTATTTTTGTCTGACGGTTGGGCGAACAACCACAGTTATTTTATTTATTTAAACAAGAAAAGATGGGTAACCTCATTCACCTGAGAAGGTTTATTGTCATCCTGTTCTGCCTGGTCGCAGCAGTTCACTCCCTGCAAGCCCAGCAGCTGCCATACGAGATTGTAACTATTGACGGTCAATCCTATTACAAGTACAAAGTACAACCGGGTGAAGGACTCTATGCCGTGTCGCGTACTTTCTCCGTGTCGGTAGCTGAGATCATTCGTCATAATCCGGGATCAAACAACGGACTGCAAAACGGGCAGGAGTTGTTGATTCCTATATCCAAAGAGGTTGAAAGTACCGTTTCTGCCAAAGCGCGGCAGGTTGATTCCCGGCAGGATCCTGCTGATCAGAACAACACTTTCAAACACACCGTGGTGAAGGGGGAGACAGTTTACAGTATTTCGCGGATGTACCATACCACGGTCGACCAGATCATTCAACTCAATCCGGAGGCCGCCGAAGGTATTTCCGTAGGGTCGGTGCTGACCATCCCCCAGCGCCGTGTCATCAGCAGAGAGAAAGAAGAGAATTACCGTTATCACACCATCCTCCCCAAGGAGACCCTCTACTCTGTTTCAAAAACCTACCGGCTGAAACCGGAGGATGTGATATTGGCCAATCCCGGACTCTCAGTTGAGACTTTTCAAATAGGGAAGACCATCCGTATTCCTTTTTTTGAGTCTTATGAAGTGGTGGAACCGCTTGAGGAGCAGACCACCAATATCATCCATACGGTGGTGAGAGGTGAAACGCTCTATGGCATAGCCGGAAAGTATGGCGTGGAGGTGTCACAACTCGAAGAGATGAACCCAATGCTTTCCGGTGGATTGAAACCCAATATGGAGTTGATTGTGCCGGTGCCGCGAAGCAGGGTTGAGAATGTGTCACGCTCCGAACAGGAGCAGGCAAACAGGCTTCTGTTGCAACGGCATGCAACACAACCTGTCGATGTGATGCGTGTTGGTCTTTTGCTTCCATTCCTCGACCAGACCAGCAGAGGGCATCTGCGTCTGCAGGAGTATTACGAGGGGTTTCTTCTTGCGGTGAATGACCTGAAGAACAGGGGCGCCAACCTGGAGCTCTATGTTTTTGAGATAGGGAAAGGGAATGATACCAGGAAACTGGAGAGCCTGCTGGAGACACTCGAGATGCAATCGCTCAACCTGGTTATTGGAGGTGTGACGGATGCCCAGATAAAGGTACTTTCTGATTTTTCACGTTCGAACAACATTAAGTATGTGGTACCCTTTTCACAAAGCAATGCTGAGGTACTCAACAATGGCAGTATGTTCCAGGTGAATCCCATGAACAGCCTCATACATACAAAGACGGTAGCCTATTTCACCGAAAAGTTCCGGAATGCGAACATCATTTTTGTGGAAGGAGGAAGCCATCCCCAACAGGAGTTTATCTCGCTGTTGCAAACTTCACTCAAACAGCAGCACATTTCCTATGGCTCGGTCGATTCATCTCAGCAATTGGCTGCAACCATCGCCCCCATGCTCCGGCAGGGACAGGAGAATCTTATTTTGCCTGTCAGCAGTGATGCTACTACATTGCGGCAAATCATCGCTGAACTGAAGAAGCTGCATGAGTCCAATCCGGGGATTGTGACCACTCTCTTTGGACACCCCGATTGGCAGACCTATTCAGACCTGAGTGATGAGCTTGCGCAGTTTGGAACCTATTTCTACACACCATTCTTTGTGGATAAGCAGTCACGCGACACTGAAATATTCCTCGATAAATTCAGAAAATGGTATGGTCGAGATCTACTCGAGACCTATCCTTCTTACGGCATGTGGGGGTATGATACCGCTCTTTTCTTTCTCACCGCACTACAACGCTACGGTTTGCATTTTGAACAGCAGATCAACAGTGTGAATGTCTCTTCCATTCAGTTTCCCTTTCATTTTGAACGGCTGAACAACTGGGGGGGACTTATCAATGGAGCCCTCTACATCATTCACTACGATCGCGATGGGAGAATTCAGAAAACCAAACTGAGCAGATGAAAAGGTTTGTTTTATTTTTTGCCCTCCTTGTATGCGTCAATACCGTTTTCGCACAAAGAGAATCTACCCGCAGTGAGTTCTATTTGGGTGGTGGCGGGGGTGTGAACTTCTCCAGTATGGACTTTGTGCCCTCCATAGAACAGTCACAAAAGATGGGTATCGTGGGAGGGGTTTCGTTGAAATATATTTCTGAGAAGCATCTCGGACTGATCGCAGAACTCAATTTTGTACAAAAGGGGTGGAGCGAAACATTCGATCCCGAATCGGGATTCTCCTACTCGAGAACCCTCAACTATCTTGAATTGCCATTTATGACACATGTCTATTTCGGTAACAAAATTCGCTTCATTTTCAATGCAGGTCCCAAATTGAGCTTTCTCCTGGGAGAAGATCAAGAGATGAGCAGTGCCCTTGCTGACGACCTGGCCGCCCGTCGTGAGGCAAATCCCGATGCTCCCATCGGGGTTCAATATGGCTCGATGGATGAGATGAAAAGGCTGGACTACGGGGTGATTGGCGGTCTCGGGATGGAGCTGAAAACAGACATGGGCGATTTCGACCTGGAAGGGCGTTACTACTTCGGATTGGCCGATCTTTTCACCAGTAGTCGAAGTGAAAATGCCTACTTCTCCCGTTCCGCTCACCGGATTATTGAGGCAAAACTGACCTGGTATTTCAAAATTCATTGATTTTTTTTTGTCAATTAAAAAATATGTACTACTTTTGAACATTAATGTATGTATATATGTTCATATATTTATCATATGCAAAAGGAGATACAACAACTGGAATCGGAGGAGATACGGGTAGATCGTTCCTACTTTGAGGAAGCAGCCTACATGTTAAAGGCGGTGGCAAACGAGATACGTCTCTGTGTGGTACTGCAGTTGACCCGTGACGAAGAGAAAACTGTTTCGGAATTAATGGAGGGGATGGATTGCGAGCAATCGCTGCTGTCGCACCATCTCACCGATATGCGGGCAAAGGGTATCCTTCAGTGCCGCAAGAGTGGTAAGCACAATTATTATTCGCTGAAAGACAAACGCTTTTCGAATGTGCTGCGGTGTCTGGTCAATTGTGGCGACAATCGTGAGAAAGAAAAAGAGCATATAGCGTAAATCAGATAAAAAAATTATGAACCTAAAAGAGAAGAGCAGAATTTATTTCCAAAGACATTGGTTACGGATAACCGGTGTGGCTGTAGGTTTACTGGGGGGCTACCTCTACTACTATTATGTAGGGTGTGTTTCGGGCACCTGCCCCATCACCTCCAATCCCTACAGGATGATGCTTTATGGAGCACTGATGGGTTATCTGTTGTTTGATATTTTTTCAAAGGATAGCCATCGCGACAAGCATACTGAACGAGTTACAAATCAAAACGATAATCATACAGAACAATGAAAACCCTGACCAAAACCCTACTTGCTGCAGCATTGATCCTTGTTGTGGCATCCTGCAGCAACAGCAATCAGAAAGAGCGATTGAAAGAGACCGAAACAAAACAGTTAACAAATACAATTCAAAATTCAGAAATCAAAATGGTAAAAACAATCAAACTGACAAGAGCTGACTTTCTTACCAAAGTGGCAAACTTTGAAGCCAACCCTGAAAAATGGGTTTACCTGGGAGACAAACCCTGTATCATCGATTTTTACGCCGACTGGTGTGGTCCCTGCAAGATGGTAGCTCCCATCCTTGAGGAGCTGGCAGCAGAATATGAAGATGAGATCTACATCTACAAGGTAGATACCGAAGCGGAGCAGCAACTGGCTGCCGAATTTGGCATCCGCAGCATCCCATCCTTGCTCTTCTGCCCCATGGGAGAAGCACCCCAGATGGCTCAGGGAGCACTTCCCAAGGAGGCATTCAAGCAGGCTATTGAGGAGGTATTATTAAAGAAATCATAAATTTGAACCCTATGAATGAGATGTTTTTTGAAAGCAGAAGCAGATTTTCTTTCGCTGAGACCCTGCAGAAACTCTCCGATCTGGTACCGGCGAGTGGATGGAAGGAGATCTCGGTACTGGATTTGCAGGAACTCATGAAGAAGAACGGCAAAGAGATTCTTCCCGTGAAAGTAGTTGAACTTTGTAAACCTGACTACGCATACCGATTGCTGTCGGATGATAGTCAGCGCATCTATTCCAATATGCTGCCATGCCGTATCTCAGTGTATGAGAAAGGTGACGGCAACTGTTATATCTCCCGCATGAATACAGCAATGATGGCTGCACAACTGGGCGGAGTGACTGGGGAGGTGATGACTGCTGCCTATCGTGATGCGGAGGAGATGATCCGGCAACTGGTTGTGGCAGAGTAGTGTTTCATTTCGCTTGTATCCTGAAATGAGAGCTTTCCTATGAACAAAAGAGCGGAATATGAGATCATGGCCCCTGCCGGATCCTACGAGTCGTTGACAGCAGCTATTCAAGGCGGTGCCGACGCTATCTATTTTGGCATCGAGGGACTGAACATGCGTGCCCGGTCATCCAACAATTTCACCATCGACGATTTGCATCAGATTGCGCAGATCTGCCGTGAGCACAACCTGAAAAGTTATCTCACGG
This sequence comes from Porphyromonadaceae bacterium, assembly GCA_003517675.1. Lineage (GTDB taxonomy): Bacteria > Bacteroidota > Bacteroidia > Bacteroidales > Dysgonomonadaceae > Proteiniphilum. Next base: position 5,306 of record DPAC01000064.1, read on the forward strand.
TGAACACAATCATTTATAACAACGACATGGCGTTGATGCGCAGGATTGTTGATGCAGCGAAGGAGGCAAAGCTGTCGGCCATTATCGCTGCCGATGTGGCGGTGATGACCTATGCCCGCAGCGTTGGGGTGGAGGTGCATCTCTCCACGCAGCTGAACATCACCAACAGCGAGTCACTCAGGTTCTATGCTCAGTTTGCCGATGTAGTGGTGCTGGCACGGGAGCTCAACCTCGATCAGGTGGCGACCATCCATCGCGATATCCTGGAACAGCAGATCAAGGGCCCCTCCGGAGAGCTGATCCGCATCGAGATGTTTGCCCATGGTGCGCTCTGCATGGCGGTATCGGGCAAGTGTTATCTCAGCTTGCACGAAAAGAACCTCTCTGCCAACCGGGGTGCCTGCAACCAGATCTGCCGCAGGGGTTATATCGTTCATGACAAGGATAGTGAGATTGAGCTGGAGATTGACAACGAGTATATCATGTCGCCCAAGGACCTCAAAACCATTCATTTCATGAATAAGATGATGGATGCCGGCGTGCGGGTCTTTAAGATTGAAGGACGTGCACGCGGACCAGAGTATGTCCGTATCGTCACCTCCTGTTACAGAGAGGCCGTAGAGGCTTATTGCGATGGCTCTTTTACGGAGGAGAAGATCAACGATTGGAATGAGCGTCTGGCCACTGTCTTCAACCGAGGTTTCTGGGATGGTTATTACCTGGGACAGCGGCTGGGTGAGTGGACGCACCGCTACGGTTCAGGAGCCACAAAACGGAAAGTATATGTGGGAAAGGCGGTGAAGCATTTCGGCAACCTCGGGGTGACAGAGTTCCTGGTGGAGACACAATCCGTGAAACAGGGCGATGAACTGTTGATTACAGGACCTACCACCGGTGCCCTCTTTGTGACTGCCGACGATATTCGTGTGGATCTGAACACCGTGCCTGAAGCTGTTAAAGGAGATCATTTCTCCATCAGGACCAATGA
>DPAC01000065.1 GCA_003517675.1 Porphyromonadaceae bacterium
ACGGAGGTTGGTACGTGAACATGCGGTGCGAACGCTGATCATCGACTACCTGCAGCTGATGAATGCCAGCGGAATGAGCTTCGGCAGCCGCGAACAGGAGGTGAGCATGATCTCCCGTTCTTTGAAAGGACTGGCAAAAGAGTTGAACATCCCTATTATTGCTCTCTCCCAGTTGAACCGCGGGGTTGAATCGCGACAGGGGAACGAAGGAAAGCGCCCTCAGCTAGCCGACCTGCGTGAGTCGGGTGCCATTGAACAGGATGCTGATATCGTCTGTTTTATCCATCGTCCCGAGTATTATCGCATCACCGAAGATGAGCGTGGGAACTCACTGGTGGGCATCGCCGAGATCATCGTGGCCAAGCATCGTAATGGCCCTACCGGGATTGCCAACATGCGGTTCGACAACGAATATGCCCGCTTCCAGAATCTGGATGATTATGCAGTTGGAAGAAACTATGTGGAACGGCCCTCAAGGATGAATAAACAGGTGAAAAGCGGTGATGCAACCGATCACCCTCCCTCCTCAACAGCTGATTTTCATTCTCAGAGCAGAGATCCATTGCCATTTTAATATCCGATCAGCTGAAATAAATGGTCACGCCATGGCAGAAAATTTTTTTCCCGATTTTTTTTTCTATTTTTGTCTGACGGTTGTGAAAACAGCCTGGTTTTTTTTATTTATTTAAACAAGAAAAGATGGGTAACCTCATTCACAAGCGAAGGTTTTTTGTGATCATGTTCTGCCTGGTCGCAGCAGTGCTTTCCCTGCATGCCCAACAGCTGCCATACGAGATTGTAACTGTTGACGGTCAATCTTATTACAAGTATACCGTACAACCGGGTGAAGGACTCTATGCCGTGTCGCGTACTTTCTCCGTGTCGGTAGCCGAGATCATTCGTCATAATCCGGGATCAAACAACGGACTGCAAAACGGGCAGGAGTTGTTGATTCCTATATCCAGGGAGGTTGAAAGTACCGTTTCTGCCAAGGCGCGGCAGGTTGGTTCCCGGCAGGATCCTGCTGATCAGAACAACACCTTCAAACACACCGTGGTGAAGGGGGAGACCGTCTACAGCATTGCGCGGATGTATCATACCACCGTCGACCAGATCATTCAACTCAATCCGGAGGCCGCCGAGGGCATTTTCGCCGGGTCGGTGCTGACCATTCCCCAGCGCCGTGTTATCAGCAAAGAGAAAGAAGAGAATTACCGTTATCACACCATCCTCCCCAAGGAGACCCTCTACTCTGTTTCCAGGACCTACCGGCTGAAACCGGAGGATGTGATATTGGCCAATCCGGGACTCTCCGTTGAGACTTTTCATATTGGGAAGACCATCCGTATTCCTTTTTTTGAGTCTTATGAAGTGGTGGAACCGCTTGAGGAGCAGACCACCAATATCATCCATACGGTGGTGAGAGGTGAAACGCTTTATGGCATTGCCGGAAAGTACGGTGTGGAGGTGTCGCAACTCGAAGAGATGAACCCCATGCTATCCGGAGGATTGAAACCCAATATGGAGCTGATTGTGCCGGTGCCGCGAAGCAGGGTTGAGGATGTGTCACGCTCCGAACAGGATCAGGCAAACAGGCTTCTGTTGCAACGAAAAGCAACTCAACCTGTAGATGTGATGCGTGTTGGCCTTCTGCTTCCATTCCTCGATCAGACCGGCAGAGGGCATCTGCGCCTGCAGGAGTATTACGAGGGGTTTCTTCTGGCGGTGAATGAGCTGAAGAACAGAGGTGCCAATCTCGAACTTTACGTCTTTGAGATAGGTAAAGGCACTGATACCAGAAAACTGGAAAGCCTGTTGGAGACACTTGAGATGCAAGCGCTTAACCTGGTTATTGGGGGGGTGAATGATGCCCAGATAAAGGTGTTGTCCGATTTTTCGCGTTCGAACAACATCAAGTATGTGGTGCCTTTTTCACAAAGCAATGCTGAGGTACTCAACAATGGCCATATGTTCCAGGTGAATCCCATGAACAGCCTCATACATACAAAGACGGTAGCCTATTTCACCGAAAAGTTCCGGAATGCCAACATCATTTTTGTGGAAGGAGGAAGCCATCCCCAACAGGAGTTTATCTCGCTGTTGCAAACTTCACTCAAACAGCAGCACATTTCCTATGGCTCGGTCGATTCATCTCAGCAATTGGCTGCAACCATCGCCCCCATGCTCCGGCAGGGACAGGAGAATCTTATTTTGCCTGTCAGCAGTGATGCTACTACATTGCGGCAAATCATCGCTGAACTGAAGATGCTGCATGAGTCCAATCCCGGTGTTGTGACCACTCTCTTTGGACACCCCGATTGGCAGACCTATTCAGACCTGAGTGATGAGTTTGCGCAGTTTGGAACCTATTTCTACACACCATTCTTTGTGGATGAGCATTCACGCGAAACAGAAATGTTCCTCAATGAATTCAGGAAATGGTATGGACGTGATCCACTCGGAACCTATCCTTCTTACAGCATGTGGGGGTATGATACCGCTCTTCTCTTTCTTACCGCACTTCAACGCTACGGTTTGCATTTTGAACAACAGATCAACAGAGTGAATGTCTCTTCCATTCAGTTCCCCTTTCATTTTGAACGGCTGAACAACTGGGGGGGACTTATCAATGGAGCCCTCTACATCATTCACTACAATAGCAATGGGAGAATTCAGAAAATCAAACTGAGCAGATGAAAAAGTTTGTTTTATTTTTTACCCTCCTTGTAGGCGTCAATACCGTCTTCGCACAAAGAGAATCCGCCCGCAGTGAACTCTATTTGGGTGGTGGCGGGGGGATGATCTTCTCCAGTATGGACTTTGTGCCCTCCATAGAACAGACAGAAAAGATGGGTATCGTGGGAGGGGTTTCGGTGAAATATATTTCTGAGAAGCATCTCGGACTGATCGCAGAACTCAATTTTGTACAAAAGGGGTGGAGCGAATCGTTCGATCCCGAATCGGAATTTTCCTACACGAGAACCCTCAACTATCTTGAATTGCCATTGATGACACATATCTACTTTGGTAACAATATTCGATTCATTTTCAACGTAGGCCCCAAATTGAGCTTTCTCCTGGGAGAAAATCAAGAGATGAACAGTGCCCTTGCTGACGACCTGGCAGCCCGTCGTGAGGCAAATCCCGATGCTCCCATCGGGGTTCAATATGGCTCAATGGATGAGTTGAATCGGGTGGACTATGGGTTGATTGGCGGTCTCGGAATGGAGCTGAAAACTGACATCGGAGATTTCGACCTGGAAGGGCGTTACTACTTCGGATTGGCCGATCTTTTCACCAGCAGTCGAAGTGAAAATGCCTACTTCTCCCGTTCCGCTCACCGGATTATTGAGGCAAAACTGACCTGGTATTTCAAAATTCATTGATTTTTTTTTGTCAATTCAAAAATATGTAGTATTTTTGAACATTAATATATGTATATATGTTCATATATTTATCTTATGGAAAAGGAGATAAAACAACTGGAATCGGAGGAGATCGTGGTAGATCGTTCCTACTTTGAGGAAGCAGCTTACATGTTAAAAGCGGTGGCAAACGAGATACGTCTCTGTGTGGTACTGCAGTTGACCCGTGATGAAGAGAAAACTGTTTCGGAATTAATGGAGGGGATGGATTGCGAGCAATCGCTGCTGTCGCACCATCTCACCGATATGCGGGCAAAGGGTATCCTTCAGTGCCGCAAGAGTGGTAAGCACAATTATTATTCGCTGAAAGACAAACGCTTTTCGAATGTGCTGCGGTGTCTGGTCAATTGTGGCGATAATCGTGAGAAAGTGAAAGAGCATATAGCGTAAATCAGATAAAAAAGTGATGAACCTAAAAGAGAAAAGCAGAATTTATTTTCAAAAACATTGGTTACGGATATCCGGTGTGGCTGTAGGTATATTGGGGGGGTACCTCTACTACTATTATGTAGGGTGTGTTTCGGGCACCTGCCCCATCACCTCCAATCCCTACAGGATGATGCTTTATGGAGCACTGATGGGTTATCTGTTGTTTGATATTTTTTCAAAGGATAGCCGTCACAACAAGAATACTGAACGAGTTACAAATCAAAACGATAATCATACAGAACAATGAAAACCCTGACCAAAACCCTACTTGCTGCAGCATTGATCCTTGTTGTGGCATCCTGCAGCAACAACAATCGGAAAGAGCGATTGAAAGAGACCGAAACAAAGCAGTTAACAAATACAATTCAAAATTCAGAAATTAAAATGGCAAAAACAATCAAACTGACAAGAGCTGACTTTCTTACCAAAGTGGCAAACTATGAAGCCAACCCTGAAAAATGGGTTTACCTGGGAGACAAACCCTGTATCATCGATTTTTACGCCGACTGGTGTGGTCCCTGCAAGATGGTAGCTCCCATCCTTGAGGAGCTGGCAGCCGAATATGAAGATGAGATCTACATCTACAAGGTAGATACCGAAGCTGAGCAGCAACTGGCTGCCGAATTTGGCATCCGCAGCATCCCATCCTTGCTCTTCTGCCCCATGGGAGAAGCACCCCAGATGGCTCAGGGAGCACTCCCCAAGGAGGCATTCAAGCAGGCTATTGAGGAGGTATTACTCAAGAAATCATAAAATATGACCCCTATGAATGAAATGTTTTTTGAAAGCAGAAGCAGATTTGCTTTTGCTGAGACCCTGCAGAAACTCTCTGATCTGATACCGTCCAATGGATGGAAGGAGATTTCGGTACTGGATTTGCAGGAACTCATGAAGAAGAACGGCAAAGAGATTCTTCCCGTGAAAGTAGTTGAACTTTGTAAACCTGACTACGCATACCGATTGCTGTCGGATGATAGTCAGCGCATCTATTCCAATATGCTGCCATGCCGCATCTCAGTGTATGAGAAAGGTGACGGCAACTGTTATATCTCCCGCATGAATACAGCAATGATGGCTGCACAACTGGGCGGAGTGACTGGGGAGGTGATGACTGCTGCCTATCGTGATGCGGAGGAGATGATCCGGCAACTGGTTGTGGCAGAGTAGTGTTTCATTTCGCTTGTATCCTGAAATGAGAGCTTTCCTATGAACAAAAGAGCGGAATATGAGATCATGGCCCCTGCCGGATCATACGAGTCGTTGACAGCAGCTATTCAAGGCGGTGCCGACTCGATCTATTTTGGCATTGAGGGACTGAACATGCGTGCCCGTTCCTCCAACAATTTCACCATCGACGATTTGCATCAGATTGCACAGATCTGTCGTGAGCACAACCTGAAAAGCTATCTCACGGTCAATACCATCATTTACGATAATGACTTGACATTGATGCGTAAGATTGTGGAAGCGGCCAGGGAAGCACAGCTCACCGCGATCATCGCCGCCGATGTGGCGGTGATGACCTATGCCCGCAGCGTTGGCGTGGAGGTGCATCTCTCCACGCAGCTGAATATCACCAACAGCGAGTCACTCAAATTCTATGCTCAGTTTGCCGATGTGGTGGTGCTGGCACGGGAGCTCAACCTCGATCAGGTGGCGACCATCCATCGCGATATCCTGGAGCAGCAGATCAAGGGCCCATCTGGAGAGCTGATCCGCATCGAGATGTTTGCCCATGGTGCGCTTTGCATGGCCGTTTCGGGGAAGTGTTATCTCAGCTTGCATGAAAAGAACCTCTCTGCCAACCGGGGTGCCTGCAACCAGATCTGCCGCAGGGGTTATATCGTTCATGACAAGGATAGTGAGATCGAACTGGAGATTGACAACGAATATATCATGTCACCCAAGGACCTCAAAACCATTCATTTCATGAATAAGATGATGGATGCCGGCGTGCGGGTCTTTAAGATTGAAGGACGTGCCCGCGGACCAGAGTATGTCCGTATTGTCACCTCCTGTTACAGGGAGGCTGTAGAGGCTTATTGCGATGGCTCTTTTACGGAGGAGAAGATCAACGATTGGAATAGGCGTCTGGCCACTGTCTTCAACCGGGGCTTCTGGGATGGTTATTACCTGGGACAGCGGCTGGGGGAATGGACGCACCGTTATGGCTCCGGTGCCACCAAGCGCAAGGTGTATGTGGGCAAGGCGATCAAGCATTTCGGCAACCTCGGGGTGACAGAGTTTCTGGTGGAGACACAGTCGGTGAAACAGGGCGATGAGCTGTTGATTACAGGACCTACCACCGGTGCTCTCTTTGTGACGGCCGGCGATATTCGTGTGGATCTGAACACCGTGCCTGAAGCTGTTAAAGGAGACCATTTCTCCATCAGGACCAAT
>DPAC01000084.1 GCA_003517675.1 Porphyromonadaceae bacterium
CGACGCTCTTCCGATCTTCTGTTCCACACCTCTTTTGCCGTGCGTATCACCGCTGCCTTCAGCACGGCCGCCGTGGCATCGGGATGGGCGTAGAGCCATTCCCACACACGGATATCGACCAGCGAGACACCCATGATCTCGTAGGCGGACCAGAAGCTGCTGAGGGCGAGCCAATGCTCCTCACTGGGATTGCTGTCCTTCAGGTCGAGCAGCTCCAGATCGCGCTTCTGAAAGAGGAACGCCACCGCCTCCGTAAACGAGGTGTTGGGCACGCCGTTCAGCATGTAGTAATCCACATCGTTCATCGTAATGGTCTGCTCCACGTTGTGCCCAAACTCATGCACGGCGATGTTGTATCCCTTATAGTCCATTCCGTTTTCCCCGATCCGGGTGCGCAGTCGTGCCACATCGTTGCGCATCTCAGCACCCCACGCATGGCCGGCACCGCGGGAGGCATCGACGGTGATCAGCGAGGTGATCTCCTTCGCTTTCTCAGGGTTCCAGCCCAGCTTCACCAGGATGTTGGGCAGATCTTTTCCCAAAACCTTCGCATCGGGATACTTACGGGAGGTAAGGGCTGTCAGCTGCTCTTCGGGAATCCCTTCCCCGCCCTTGAAACCGTTGTACCAGATATCGAACGGCTCCAGTTCCCGTCCCAGTCTCGAGGCGATAAAGGCAGCCACCTCCTTCACCTGCGGCGACGAGAGCAACCCCACAAAGAGTGCCTCCACATCTTTTTGCGGCACCTCCATGGTACCGTCGAAGGCGCGGGCCAGCTGGGTGGGGTAATGGGGGAAGTAGGCGTCGAGCTGCCGCATGGCGTGAAAGTTCTTCAGGAACACCTCATAACGCCGGGTATCTTCCGGCGTGGCGGTGATTGCATTGCCATCTTCCAGCATCTTGTTGGTCTCCGGGTTCCAGGTATAAGTATCGCTATTGATCACCTGTAGGGGAATAGACTGGTCTACAATGCGCTGCATCACCCGGTAAATCATTCGCTGTTTCTCCAGTCCCCGCTCTGTGTCGGCGTAGTTCGACTTCAGCTCATCGCGCAGACCCCAGTGGGTGATCAATTTCATGTGATCAGGAAACAGTTGTTCGCCCTTTTCATTACGAAGATTGCCCATGAAGATGTTGTAATCGGAGATATAGGCATCCGCTTCGGTCACGGTTTTTGAGATATCCTGCTGGATGGCGGCCGGCACGCGGGAGATGAAGCGGTCCCCCATCCGGGCATAGGCCCACTCCCTGCGGCTCCACTCCGCACCCCGTTCCGTCTTCTCCTCAAGGGAGAAAAAGGGGAAGTTGAGTGCGGTCAGGAAGGCGATCTTGTTGTCGTAGAGGTCGTCGGTGAGATGTGCCGAAGCGTTGTAACTGCCGAACAGCATATCCACCGGAGTGATCTCCGGCCCTTCGAGCTGCAAAGGCGCTTTCAGCTCCACATCCATCTTGTGGTAGTAGCCGCTGATCACCTCGAAGTTGCGCTCCAGCGTGGAGAAAAGGGTGGAGAGCGCAGCCGTGTCGGCCACAAACGAAGTTGAGCAGAATTGGGTAAAATCATCTGCGCTGCCGTCCTGTTCACGCCAGAGAGCGGCTACCTGATTTACGCCGCGTTCGATGCGGAAGGCATGATCTGCGCCGAGTGAATCTTTTAGCTGAGCTATCACCTTTTCAGCATGTGCATCGGGTATAAACTGATCTGTCTGCATATTGTTCTTACTCTTTTGTTGATTTACGCATGCCGTCAATAGGGTTATCGCCACGGCAAAGACAAAAATAAGATATTTCTTCATAAAATTAATTGTTGAAATTGCCCTCATCATGTTTCTCAAGCAGATTGAGTGATGGGCAAATTTAGTTGTTTTTTTCTGATCTGCAACATCCCGAAAGGCAAACATTTTAACCGGCAGATGCGTTACACTAACTCGGGGTTGCTCCCGTGGCGATCCACAACATCCGATCGCTACCGGGAATTCCTTCACCGAGGAACCAACATGAATGAAATCGACAAGAATGTAAAGACCCACGATAAACGTTTTCTGGATGAACTGTTCGAGCTGATCCGCATCCCCTCCGTCTCATCGCTGCCGGAACACAAGCCCGACATGTACCGTGCCGCCGAAAAATGGAAAGAGATTCTGCTTGGCAAAAAGAGGCTATACGACCAATTTTAATATTGAAAACGACTGCATCGTCTGTGCTGAGAACATGCTGCGGCTTTATCCGGAAGAATTCACCATTGACGAGGTGCACCGCTTCCAGGAGATGTCGGATTTAGATAACGAGAGCATACTATATGCCATATCCTCTTCACAACATCAGTTGAAGGGAGTATTGGTGAATGCCTATGGGGTCTATTCCGAAACAGCCACAACCGAGTTAATTGAAAAGCTTTCAGAAAACAGGTAGAGTAGGTTCGTTCATGCTGATGGTTGAACTGGATTCTGCCTGTTCGATGGTTTCACACTCACCCCATGCCCGGGGGATGAGCAACCACGATGTAGGCCGAGTAGCGTGTGTCTGCCGTGACAGGAGTCAGCGACAGGTAACCGGAAACTATCTTTCCGTTCTCTACTGTGAGCGGTGACTCCCGTTGCATCTTTTGGTGGAACGACAAGGCACCTTCGGGTTTCCTGAAATAGTCCACCGTGAACCTGCCCTGCCCATCTACCCCCATAAACCGATCCTGAAAGCGTCGCGCCACCACGCCCATGTTCATTCGCATATTGATTTCCACACAAGGTTGAACAGCATACCCCTCCTCGGTCTTACAGATCATCATATCCACACCCGCATAACCGCTGTACGAAGGAAAATAAAGGGAAAGTTTCCCTAAAAGAGTTTCACGCAGACGATGCAGCAGCTCTATAGAAACATAGGCCGAAAGATTCTCCTCAATCCGGCTATCGGAAAGCAGCTCATTTCCCATGTAGGCACCGGATTTGGCAGAGCGGAACATCGAATAACCGGCAAAACGAGTTATGCCCTCATCCAGATAAAACTCCATGGCAAGATCCACCACCCGTTGTAAGACCGGTTCAGCCACCACACCGCCCTGTTCCCGGATCACCCGCCGGCACCAGTCGACCTGCTTGTCGGTGATCGCCCCCAGTATCCAGATCAACCCTTTTCCGCTTCCGGACAAAGGCATCTTCAACACTTTATCACCGGGCGTCGATTGCAAAAAATCCAATAGCTCCTCTACCCGGGTAAAATAATGCGATTCCCCGCAAAAAGAAGACTCCTGGGCCGACAACTCCCGCAGCAGTCGTACTGCATGCTGCCTGTCGGAATAGTCCCGCAGCCGTTGCAGCTCCTCCATTGTTGGAATCTGCTCCTCCGATGCACCCAGAGACAGCAGTTTTTTGCAGAGTGCCGGATTCCAGCCCCAGGGAATAATTTTCTCACGGGGGTGCAAAGCAATCTCTGCGAAGGAAATCAGCTCAGCGGAAACAGGCAGCACCTCTTTGATGGTATCCAAAAACGATCGGTTTTCCTTCCCCTCTGCGATCACCGCATCGCCTTCGCCATACCAGACAGGCAATAGAGCCAACTCCTCCGTCATTTGCAGGGCAGAGGCCGGAGGGGTGTAGTTGGCAGCAAAGTTTGCAAGCGCAAGATCGTGCCAGGGATTAAAAAGATGCATTTACAGTAGTATATTTGATTTAATCTCTGCCTGATTTGTGATTTATGATTTTCTGTTGGGTAAAGAAAATATCTATTGATATTCTTTTATCTCAATCTCACCATTGAGGGCCAGCAGTGCATTCTCAGCCAGCGCACTCATTTCGTCCTGGCCCGGATAGAGGTGAACCGGTGCAATCCGATAGACCCGTTCGCTGATCAGGTTGCAGAACCATTTGCTGTTGGCTATTCCCCCTGTGATCAGGATTGCATCCACCTCCCCCTTTAGTACAGTGGACATGGCACCTATTTCTTTCGCTACCTGGTAGGCCATCGCCTCCAGCACTTCCATACATTTCTTGTCGCCATTTCTCGCTTCCCGCTCGGCAATATAGGCATCGTTGGTACCCAGGTAGGCCATCATTCCACCTTTACCGACGATCATTTCAGTCATCTTTTCGTAACTGTATATGCCACTGAAGGCTACTTTCAACAATTGTCCCACCGGCAATGAGCCGGAGCGCTCCGGAGAAAAAGGACCATCGCCATCCAGCCCCTGGTTTACATCGATCACCTTCCCCTTTTGGTGGGCACCTACGGTTATACCGCCTCCAAGATGCACCACAATAAGATTCAGATCCTCATATTTCTTCATGATCGATTTGGCATGTGAGCGAGCAACCGCTTTCTGATTCAACGCATGAAAAACCGATCTTCTTTCGAAGTTCGGGTGACCTGAATATCTTGCCAATGGTTGTAATTCATCCACCACTACCGGATCGGCAATAAATGCCTCGGCTGACGGAAGTAACTTTGCAATATCGGCTGCAATGAGCGCTCCCAGGTTGCTGGCATGTTCTCCCCGCTTACACGCAAGCAGATCGTTTCGCATCGCTTCATTCACCCGGTAAACACCCGATGCAATCGGTTTCACCATCCCGCCCCGGCCGATCACGGCATCAATGGTGTTGACAGGGACATCCGCGCCTTTCAGTTCTTCGTAGATAACATTCTTCCTGTATTCATACTGATCTGTGATCCGTTTGAATTTACGCAATACCTCGGGAGCATGCTTGATGGTTTTCAGGAAGATCACCTTGTCCTGCTGGTAAATGGCAATCTTCGTCGATGTTGAACCGGGGTTAATGACCAGGATACGTGTATTTGTTCCCATATGTTGTTTTATATTTTAAGTACATATTGATTTTCTTTCCGGAAATAATCCCTGCCGGATCTCCTGTTTTCGGGACAGGTATCCGGGAACACATTATCTGAGACAAGCTGCCAGGGCGATGGAGAGCAGCTTACTCCGTTGGTTGTCGGAACGGGAGGTAAGTACAATGGGTGCTGCTGCACCCATCACCACAGCGGCAGTAGTTGCCCCTCCCAAAAAGTTCAGCGCTTTATAAAACATATTCCCTGCCTCAATATCGGGCGCCAGGATGATGTCGCAGTCGCCGGCAACTTCACTCTCGATACCTTTATGGCGGGCAGCGTCTTTGTTCACTGCAATATCTATCGCGAAGGGGCCGTCCACCACGCATCCTTTGAGCAATCCGGCATTATTCATTTCTTTGAGGCGTGCAGCGTGCACCGTTGCTTCCATCCTGGGATTCACCGTCTCCACCGCAGCTGCTACAGCCACCCTGGGATTTTCAATGCCCAAAAGATGACAGGCGTTTACCGCGTTGTTCAGGATCTGCACCTTTTCATCCAAATTGGGGGCAATATTCATGGCCACATCGGTCACACAGAAAATTTTGTGATAATAGGGAGACTGAAAGAATGCCACATGACTTAACAGTTGTTCCGTACGTAACCCGGCCTCCCTGTCCAGGACAGCTTTTAGCAGATCACCTGTTTTTACAAAGCCTTTCATCAGAATATCGGCATCGCCCTGCCTGACCCGCTCAACGGCTATCCGGACGGAATCAACCGCTCCTGCCCTGTTGTCAAAGATGTCGATATGGCTCAGATCAACACCGGCCACATGGGCCAGGCGTTCTATTTCCTGTTTATTCCCCACCAGCAGCGGGGTTACGATACCCTCTTTCACAGCAGTATGAATGGCTAACAACACCTCCTGGTCTTCAGCTGCAGCAACAACCATTCTTCGTTTGGGCCTGCTTTTGGCCCGCTGAATAAGCTCGGTTAAATCACGGATCATCACGTCTGTTATTTTGAAGCTGTTTACTTGCAAAAGAACAAAAAATATTGCAAATTTTGGTGATTTAACCGATATATTTTTGACAAATCGTAAAAGAAAACCACGTACCAAATTTCTCCGATAAGTGTTTGCCTCATTGATTTATTTTTAGATAAAATTGTGCATTCTCATTCATTTCATTTAAATTTGTCAAATAATATAAAGACATCATCCAAATGAAACATTTATCCATTCTTCTTACCCTGATTTTATTCGCAACGTCAACCCTTTTTGCGACAGTAACACTCCCCGAAATAATGAGCGACAATATGGTTCTTCAGCAGAACGCAAAAGTAAAAATCTGGGGAAAATCAAAGGCGAATGCCAATATCACAGTCACTCCTTCGTGGAGTAACGAAAAAACACAAACAAAATCGGATAAAAATGGCAACTGGACTGCTGTATTGGAAACTCCGGCAGGTAGTTTTACAAAACACACGCTGACTATCTCCGATGGGGAACCTGTTATACTCAACAACGTACTTATTGGCGAGGTGTGGCTTGCATCCGGTCAAAGCAATATGGAAATGCCGCTGAACGGTTTCCGGAACAATCCGGTTATGGACGCTAATGAAACCATTGCTTTGTCAGGAAAAAACAAAGGCATACGATTCGTTACGATTCCAAAAAACGCAGCGATGACGCCACAAGAAACTGTAGCGGGAAGCTGGAAAGAATCAACTCCGGAAAACGCAGCGTGGTTTAGTGCCACAGCGTATCATTTTGCAAAAATGTTATACGATGCGCTGGATGTTCCTGTGGGAGTTATCGTTTCCAGCTGGGGAGGTACCAGGGTGGAAGGATGGACCAGCCGCGAAATACTGGAAACCTATTCCGATGTAGATTTGAGCGAAAAAGCGATTGAAGCGTTGAACCCGATGGCTCGTCCGTTAGTGATGTACAACGCAATGATTAAACCATTAATAAACTATACCATAAAAGGATTTATCTGGTATCAGGGCGAATCGAATGTAGGCCGTCACGATGTATATGCACAGCGGCTTGCCAATATGGTAAAGCTTTGGCGTAATGATTGGGGCCTGGGCGAATTACCGTTTTATTATGTCGAGATTGCTCCCTTCGTTTACGGGGACGGTGAAACAGGCACTTCGGCCGCATATCTGCGGGAAGCACAATTTAAGGCACAATCGATCATACCGAACAGCGGAATGATTTCTACCAACGATTTGGTGGAAAAACAGGAAAAAAGGAACATTCATCCTAAAAATAAAACAGAGGTAGGCAGAAGATTGGCTTATATGGCCTTATCGCAAACATACGGCATGAAAAATATTGCTTCACGCGGCCCTGAATATAAATCGATGGAAATAAAAGACGGTAAAATCCATTTGTCGTTTCATCACGCCGATGATGGTTTCAACAGAATGATCAGTGCCGAAGGATTCGAAATAGCCGGAAGCGACAACGTTTTTGTTCCTGCCGACGTGGAAATTGACTTAAATAACCGGATAATAATTGTATCGCACAAGGAGATTTCCAACCCTGTGGCTGCAAGATACTGTTTCCGGAATTTTCAGATCGGAAATATGGCAAACACCCGCGAACTTCCGATGGTACCATTCAGAACCGATAATTTTTAATGGTCAATGCTCCCCTGTCTGCCGGCAGGCCGGCATCTGACTGTAATGTAAAAAATCACTGCTGACCGCCCTTTTTGTTTTAACGAAAAGTAAAAAAAGAGTCTTATTTCACATCGTATTCATCATATGTAACGGGACCTGACCATACAGCACCACCCAAATCGGTATTCAGGCTAACAGCAATGTGAGAAAACTCACTATCAGGGGTGGCACCATGCCAATGTACAATATCCAAAGGTATTTCCACATAATCGCCTTTCTGTAAGAATCGGGCGGGTTGTCCTTTAGCCTGATAGACCCCCTCTCCTTTTGTGATAAAAAGGATTTGGCCACCGGGGTGTGCATGCCAGTGTGTCCTTGCTCCCGGAGCAAAGGTGACATTGCCTACACTGGCATGCAACCCATTTTCCGTAGTTCCCAGCATGTTGAGCCACACTGTCCCGGTAAAATTGGGACTGTTTGTCAAGCTGCCTTTGGACGACCATGATTCATTCTGAAAGGTATCTTCTCCACTGTTCCCTTTTACACCGGCATTC
>DPAC01000061.1:0-5952 GCA_003517675.1 Porphyromonadaceae bacterium
GGGGTGCGATTGAATCTTTTTGCCAATGCTACCCAACTTGAAGCATCGCTTTATCGGATAGATCTCACCAACTTACTGGTAACCAAACGGCTCACCGAAGATATCTTCACTGGCATGAACGCCGGCAAAACACGTCATACAGGCCTCGAACTGATGCTTCAGCAACGGATCTTCCGGCGTTCCTCTTTTCCGGGAAGTCTGCAACTGCATGCCAACTACACCTGGTCGCACAACCAATTCATCGACTTTACCGATCATGAACAGGTCTACGACGGAAACAAACTTCCCGGTATACCCGCACACATTGCTCAGGCCGGTTTCCGGTGGCAGCCGGCAGCACAATTTGGGCTGAATGCGCAATTTCAGTACGTCGGCTCACAATACATGGATGATGCCAACATGCTCGAAAACGATGCTTATTCGCTGGTCAGTCTGAGAGCCTCCTACCGCTTCCCGACCAGCCAGACAGGCATTTTTGAACTTTTTGCCGGGGTAAACAACATGACCAACACCCACTACTCACCCATGATTACGGTCAACGCGGTCGCCTTTGGAGATGCCGAGCCCCGATACTACTATCCCGGTATGCCCCGCCACTGCTTCGCCGGAATCAACTGGTCGTTTTAAATACAACAAAATAAGCTGGCATGAGAAAACAGAGCAAAAAGCGTTAATTTTTTACCCTGTTTGTTGCGATTGAAAACACAAAAAGTTATCTTTGGCCCATGTTCAAACGCAAAAATATATTCCGACCGGCCTGGAGCCTACTTTTGATCATATATCTCGCATCGTCCTGCACACAGCCACGGGAGAAGCATGCGGAGGCCGATGCCCCTGAAGAAACCGTTCGCCTGCACGCTTACGGGATATCTGTAGACTCGCTCAACGTGCATCGTTACTCCATTCAAAAGGGTGATAACCTGGCATCTATCCTCGCCGGCTTCGGATTCAACGGAACGGATACCGAACGAATCACCACAGCCCTTTCGCCCCTATACCCTCCATCCAAACTGCAGATTGGCAATGTCTATGCCACCATAGCCACGCCTGACTCCACTGCAGAAATCCGGTACCTTGTTTTTGAAAGCTCAAAGACCGATTTTGTGGTGGTGGATCTCTCCTCGGATACCCTGAAAGTATATCCGGATAAAAAACAGGTGACCCTGCAGCGTAGATATATCGAAAATACCATCACCTCTTCACTGTGGAATGCAATTATCGAAGAAGGCGCCTCTCCCCTGCTGGCAATGAAACTGTCGGAAATCTATGCCTGGCAGATCGACTTCTTCGATGTCAAAGAGGGTGATTCTTTTCGGTTGATCTATGATGAAGCCTGGATTGATGATACCACCTTTGTGGATATCGTATCCATAGAAGGCGCCATCTTCACGCATCGGGGACAGGAATTTATGGCAGTTCCCTTTACACAGGATTCCACAAGGGAATATTTCGATGCGGAGGGAAACAGCCTTCGAAAAGCGTTTCTGAAAGCGCCGCTCGACTTTTACCGCATCAGCTCCAAATTTTCAAATGCCCGCTTCCATCCCGTACTGAAACGCTACCGTCCGCACCACGGTGTGGACTATGCCGCACCCACGGGTACCCCGGTAAAAACGGTCGGCGACGGGATTGTGATTGAGAAAGGATACCAAAGAAACGGAGGCGGCAACTACCTGAAGATAAGACACAACCATACGTACACCACCACCTACATGCATCTCAGCCGGTTTGCCAAAGGTATCCAAAAAGGCAGCTCCGTAAAACAGGGAGAGGTGATTGGATATGTGGGCTCCACCGGCCTCTCCACCGGACCTCACCTCGATTACAGGGTTTATCAAAATAACCGGCCTGTCAATCCCCTTACCATGGAAGCTCCTCCCTCCCACCCCGTAAAACCCGAATTGAGGGACAGCTTCATGGTAGTCCGCGACAACCTCCTTCTACAAATGGATAGTCTGCAACCAAAAGGGTGAAATAAAGAATAAATTGCTATCTTTGCAGCCTGAATGATTTCTTTTTTTACAGAAGATGGACAGGATGCAGAAAAATAGTGTGCTCAGAACCCTCTCTGAACTTCTCCGGCTGCAGAAAGAGGCGATCCTGGAGGCAAACAGATCCGATATGCTGGCTTTTCCCGACATGGACGAGGCCATGAGAGACCGGCTGAAGGTAGATGACCGGAAAATTGAAGGGATGATGCAGGCACTCGAGGAGGTAGCTTTGCAGGATGACCCGGAAGGGAAAACAATCTATCAGTATATCCGGGAAGACGGATTAAGGGTCATCAACCGCACAGTCCCGTTTGGTACCATTCTCATTATTTACGAATCACGGCCCGACGTGACCATCGAGGCGGCGGCGACTGCCTTCAAGGCAGGAAACCGTATTCTGCTGAAGGGAGGCAAGGAATCATTGCATACCAACTCACTGCTGACACGTCTCTGGCAGGAAGCACTGACCATGAACGGGGCGGATGCATCGTATGTGACCTACCTCAACCTCTCACGGGAGGAAACCCGGCAGCTTATTCGCGAGAACAGCCGCAAGGTGGATCTGATCATTCCCCGCGGAGGAGAAGGACTGATCCGCTTCGTGCAGGAGAACGCCTCCGTGCCGGTGATCGTGAGCGGCAGGGGCAACAACTTCCTCTACATCGATGCGGATGTCGATTTTGAGATGGCGATCCGCCTGGTTATCAACGGGAAAAAGCGGATCAGCGTCTGCAACGCCATCGACAAGGTGGTGATCGACCGACATCTGCCGGAATTGCAGGAGAAGGTGAACCGGCTGGCAACGGCACTGCAGGAAAAAAGAATCGATGTGTGGGGTAACCGCGACATCGTCTCCCTCTGCAACAAGGTCCGGGAAGAGAACGATGTCGCTACCCTGTGCGAGGAATACCTGGCTCCGAAAATTTATCTCACCCTGGTAAACGATCTCACGGAGGCGACAGAGATGATCAACCGTTACTCTGGCGGACACTCGGCGGTGATCGTCACCAACGACCCTGCAAAAGCAGACCGTTTCATGCTGCAGGCCGACTGTGCTGCGGTCTATCACAATGCTTCCTCCCGTTTCACCGACGGGGGTCAGTTCGGCGTGGGCGCCGAGATTGCCATCAGCACGCAGAAGCTGCACTTCCGCGGCCCTCTGGGAGCACAGGAGCTGGTAACCAACAAATGGTTTGTCTACGGCGAAGGTCATATCCGGGAATAAGGGAAACAAGACCGTACAATGCACACAAATCGTAACTTACAGACACTCGGGCAATCGCACAAATGAAGAAGAAACTGATCATCAAAATAGGTACCTCCACACTGACGGCCGGTACCAACCGCATCTCCTTTGCGGTGATTGAAAGCCTGGCACGACAGATCGTGGAATTGAAAAAAAACCATGATGTGGTCATCGTCTCCTCGGGAGCCATTGCCACAGCACGCCAGTTTGTGGAGATCAACGGTTATCATAAGAACGTGGACTCCAAACAGGCCATGGCGGCCATCGGTCAGACCAAGCTGATGGAGCTCTACGACACCATCTTCGCCACATTCGGGCTGAACATCGCACAGATTCTGCTCACCTATCGCGATTTTGAGAATCCGGTAGCCAATGAAAATACGCGCAACACCATCAAGCGGCTCTGGCAAGCCGATTATATCCCCATCGTGAATGAGAATGATACCGTTTCCATCGAGGAGATCGTTTTGGGAGATAATGATAAACTGTCGGCGCTCGTTGCGGTGATTACGGAAGCCGACCTGCTGGTGCTCGTGTCGGATATCGACGGCATCTTCGATCAAAATCCGCATCTTCATCCCGGAGCGCAACTGATTTCGGAGGTGACCGACCTGGATGACATCAAAAACTGTATTGAGGAAAAGACCTCCACACTGGGCACGGGAGGCATGTCGTCAAAAGTAAACGCTGCCGAAATCTGTATTCGGAATGGCGTTGAGATGTGGATCGTGAACGGAGGGCGGGCCAACTATATTTTGCAGGCAATAAAGGGAGAGATACCGTTTACCCGTTTTCACAACAACCATAAGCAGCAACCAGAGCAAAAAAAGTAAGCACATGAAACATGGATTTATCGGGTTCGGTAACCTGGCCCGGGCCATCTACGAGGGCCTCAAAGAGGAAGAGGGGATGACGTTCGCCTACTTCGCCCGCAGCAGAAAAGAGGTGCCCATCTCTTTTTATGAAAAGCTGGAACAACTGGTCGACTTTTCCGATGTGCTCTGGCTGGCGGTGAAGCCGCAGGACTTGGGCGGCATCCTCGCACAGCTGAAAAAATGTAACCGGGAGGGTAAAACCATTGTCTCTCCTGTGGCAGGGAAAAGCATCGCATACATAGAACGTTACCTGGGAAAAGAACAGCTGGTGGTGCGCATCATGCCCAATCTGGCCATGGCTTACCGCATGTCGGTGACAGCCTTTACCGCCAACCGTCCCGCCGATGAAAAGGCAAGGGAGATCTTCACCCTGCTGGGTAAGCTGGGCAAGGCCGTAGAACTGGAGGAGAGCGGATTCGACCTGTTCACCTCCGTCTTCGGAAGCGGTCCCGCCTTTATACTGGCATTTATCCAAATCTTCAAGGATAAGATGCAGGAGTTTAACCTTCCCGGACCGCTGCTCGACGAGCTGTTGCTGGAGCTTACCCGCGGCACCACCCGTTACTTCACCGAGAACCAACAGGCACACAGCATCGAGGAACTGATCCGCAACATCACCAGCAAGGGCGGCACCACGCAGGCGGGACTTGAATACTTTCGCACCCACAAGATCGGGAAACATTTCGAGGGTGTACTCGATGCAGCCAGAAGCCGTTCGGAGGAAATGAGCCGCAACGGAGGCTAATTCTTTTCCTCTTTCGCCTTGTAGGCGATGGCATAGAAGCGGATCTGTTTGATTACGGAAAGCAATCCGTTGGAACGGGTGGGTGAAAGATGTTCGGTGAGGCCGATCTCCTTCAGGAAGCGCAGGTCTGCGCCAATGATCTCATCCGGCGTGCGCCCGTTAAAGACACGCAACACCAGCGCCAGTAACCCCTTCACGATGATGGCATCGCTCTCCGCCTGAAACCAGAGCCTCCCGTCGCGGTAATCGCATATGAGCCATACACGGCTCTGACACCCCTCAATGATATTGGCAGGGGTTTTGTATTTTTCATCGAGCGGTTCCAGGGCATTCCCCTGTTCAATGATCAACGCATATTTATCCATCCAGTCATCATAGATGCTGAACTCATCAATGATCTCCTGTTCTATCTCTTCTATTGTCTGCATAATCTCACAAAAATAATGATCAACGCTCTACCCACCGCAGCAGATGTCACTTTTCAGTGTAAAGCACCTCCAGCACCGTCTGTCCCACCGCCTTGAGTGTGTTCCGGTCGATATTACGCATATCGTCACGGAGGGTGTGCCAGTGGGGAGCAAATCCCGTGGGCGAGTCAGTCTTCAGATTGATGATATTGATGCTGGGAGCCCGCTTCATCTCGTTCACCGGCAGATGGTCATCGGTGATGTATCCCCCCTGCTGCTGGGGGAAATAGTTGCCGTAACCCAGCTTATGGGCAGTGCTCCAGACCCGCTCCACCACAGCAGGAGCATACCGCATCGAGTAACCCTCTTTCAGGAAAGTGGCTCCACCCGATCCCACCATATCGAGCAGAATGCCGTAAGCAGCGCGGTAGTTCTCCACATGCGGCTCTTCAGCCCAGTAACGTGAACCCACACACCACCAGTCGCCTGCCACCTGTTGTGGCTCAAAGGAGGGTTGTCCCCAATCCTCCAGATCGAAAAAGATGATGTCAATGCCCATCTCCAGAGGCTTCTGCTGCAACTGACGGGCGATCTCCAACAGCGCCGCCACCCCGCTGGCACCATCATCGGCACCTGCAATGGGTTGTTGCCTGCGCATCGGGTCGTTCTCCTGGTCGGCAAAGGGGCG
>DPAC01000061.1:6175-11661 GCA_003517675.1 Porphyromonadaceae bacterium
GCCACCTGTTCTTCCAGGTAACGGTAGGCACTGTCTGCATTGAACGCCGGCGACTGCGGCTGGTAGGGCTCAGCAACCGCCGTTTTTTTACCCGATTGGCAAGAGTTGCATGAGAGGGTAAGCATCAAACCTGCTATCATCGCAACCACCAGTGAAAACATCCCTGCTCTTCTCATCCCTTTATTGTTGTTTCGTCAATCTTATTCAATCTTCATCCTACAGATTCCGTTGATAGTTGAATTCCGAAATACCGATGTTCCGGTAGGTCTCTTTCAGTGCCTCCTCATCGTCTGAGATCACCAGCAACTTGTCTCCAACATGCAGCTCTGTTTGCCCTGTCGGCACGAAATACTGCTCACCACGCTTCACCATTACCACCAGTGTCTTGTCGGGAAATGGCATCTCAATCAGGTTCTTACCGTAGCGAAGTGCCTCCTCGGTGATCAATATCTCTGTCATGGCCGATTTGATCTCCTCCGCAAATTCCACGTCAAAATCCTCAAATGCTTTGTACTTGCGCGGTTTGGTTGCCACCTTTAACCATTTGGCTACCTGTGGTAGCGATGTGCCTTGCACCAGGAGTGAAACAAGGGTGATCACGAACACCATGTTAAAGATCCATCTGGCATCGGGGATGCCGGCTGCAAGGGGCAGAATAGCAAAGATAATGGGCACAGCTCCCCTCAGTCCCACCCATGAGACATAAAGTTTATCCTTGAATCCGATCTTACGGAAGGGAGCAAGAGTGAGGAACACTGTCAGCGGCCGTCCAACAAAGATCAGGAAGAAAGAGACGATCAGTGCAGGTATCAGCACATCGATCAGCTCAACCGGGTTGACCAGGAGTCCCAATGTGAGGAAGAGCAGGATCTGGCTCATCCAGGCAAATCCATCCATGAATTTCTTGGAGGTGCGTTTATGTGTAAATCTGGAGTTGCCGATCACAAGTCCCGCTATATAAACGGCCAGATAACCATTTCCATGCAAGAAAAAGGTAGCTGAAAAAACAAAAATCCCCAATATGAGCAGGAGGATCGGATAGAGAGAGGCGTTCTCCATCCGGATCCGGTTGATGATGCTCACAGCAGCCTTCCCACCCAGGTAGCCGCTGGCGGCACCCACTACGAGTTGTATCACAATGGTCAGCAATACATGACCGATCTGAGGATTGTGACCCGACTGGATAATGCCTAAGAACAAGATGGTGAGCATGTAGGCCATTGGATCGTTGCTACCACTCTCAAGCTCAAGAAGTGGCCTCAGATTGTGCTTCAGTACCAACCCTTTAGAGCGAAGGATGCCAAACACCGATGCCGAATCGGTGGATGAAAAGGTGGATGCCAGCAGCATGGCCGTCAGCAGGCCAATGCCCATACCTGCGAACATGAAACCCGAGAGCCACCAGATAAAAAAGCCTGTCAGCAGTGCTGTGATCAGTACTCCCAGGGTAGCCAGCACCACGCCCGGCCCAATCACCGGTCTGATTTCCCCGAATTTCGTATCCAGGCCACCCGAAAAGAGGATGATGGCCAGACAAATGGTGCCGATGATTTGGGCTGTTTGCACGTTCTCAAATAACAGACCGAAACCATTGGATCCGAAGACCATCCCCACCAACAGGAACAACAGCAAGACTGGCACGCCAAAACGGTGGCCAGCCTTACCCAACAGTATGCTGATAAAGAACAATACCGAACCGGTCAGCAACAACAGCTCCGTACTTATCATCATGATTTCCACTCTTATCTTTTTATTGCATGAAGGTGACCGACTGCTCCGCTACGGTCAGTTCTGCCCGCAACCCGGCAATCAGGGGATAGTTCTCCTTCACATGCCCCACAGGAAAACCGAAGCAGAGCGGGAAGTCATACCGCTCCACTACTTTCCGGATCTCTTGCAAAAGAGGAGCATCCATTTGATCATCCTCCTCATAGTCGGTAAATTGTCCCACAATCATACCGCCAATCCTGTCGAAGAGACCGGCAAGCTGCAGCTGATGGATCATCCGGTCCACCTTATAGGGATGCTCACCGGTATCTTCCAGAAAGAGGATGCCTCCTTTGGGTATTTTTGCAAATTTTGTGCCAAGCAGAGAGGTGAAAACCGAGAGATTGCCGCCGAAGAGGCGTCCGGCAGCCATGCCCCTCCGGTTCAAGGTGGATGTGGCGGTGAGAGAGATCTGATAGCTCACCCGTTTGCCGAACAGGATATCCTTCATATAGCCGGTTGCCCTGTCACTCTCTCCCTCCTGTGCCAGATGTTTTGCCATGGGAGCGTGCAGTGAAGCAATACCCTGCAACTGAAGAGCAGCATGCAGGATGGTGATATCGCTGTAACCCACCACCCATTTGGGGTTCAACCGGATGCGCGTGAAATCGAGGTGCGGAAGCAGATGAACCGCTCCGTAACCACCGCGGGAGCAAAGGATCAACCGCACAGCAGGATCGTCCATCGCCTGCTGAAGATCTGCCAGCCGCTCCTCCACATTGCCACTGTAACGACCATGGTTGCCAAGTGCATGAGGGGCAATCTGAGGTTGCAATCCCCATCTTTTCAACACTTCAGCCGCCCCATGCACCCACTGAGCTTCGATTCTTCCCGCAGGGGAAAGGATCACGGCTCTGTCATTTTGTTTGAGGGCGGGAGGTCTTTTCATCTCTTGTCTCGAGGCTGTTACTTATGCGTCGATATTGGCATAGGTGGCATTCTCCTCGATAAATTCACGCCGCGGCCCCACTTCTTCACCCATCAGCATGGTGAAGATGATATCCGCATCGGCGGCATTCTCAATGGTCACCTGTTTCAATAGCCTGTTCTCGGGATTCATCGTGGTCTGCCAAAGCTGCTCGGCATTCATCTCTCCGAGACCTTTGTATCGCTGGGTGTGAATCGCATTCTCATTGCCGT
Source organism: Porphyromonadaceae bacterium (assembly GCA_003517675.1). Classification (GTDB taxonomy): domain Bacteria; phylum Bacteroidota; class Bacteroidia; order Bacteroidales; family Dysgonomonadaceae; genus Proteiniphilum. Next base: position 9,083 of record DPAC01000061.1, read on the forward strand.
CGCCATACTTTTCAATGAAATCCATGCGCTGTCGCTCGCTATAACAATACTCCTCCACTTTCCCCTTCTTGCAGAGGTAAAGTGGCGGGGTGGCAATATAGACATAACCATTCTCGATCAGCACCCGCATGTAACGGAAGAAAAAGGTGAGGATCAATGTGTCGATGTGACTCCCATCGACGTCGGCGTCAGTCATCAGTATGATCTTGTGATAACGAAGTTTGGCTATGTTGAGTGCTTTGGAGTCATCCTCGGTACCGATGGTAACGCCCAGTGCCGTATAAATATTCTTGATCTCTTCACTCTCCAGCACCTTGTGTGGCATCGCCTTTTCCACGTTAAGGATCTTACCGCGAAGCGGCAAGATCGCCTGGAAGGTACGGTTGCGGCCCTGCTTGGCGGTACCCCCGGCAGAGTCACCCTCCACCAGGAAGATCTCACTCACCTCGGGATCCTTGCTGGAGCAGTCCGCCAGCTTACCCGGCAGTCCGGCTCCTGAGAGGGGAGACTTGCGCTGCACCATCTCACGAGCCTTGCGTGCTGCCTGACGAGCCGTGGCTGCCAGGATCACCTTCTCCACGATCAGCTTTGCCTCTTTGGGATGCTCCTCAAGATAATATTTCAGTGCCTCGCCGATGGCCTGGTCTACGGCCCCTATCACATCGCTGTTACCCAGCTTGGTCTTGGTCTGTCCTTCGAACTGCGGCTCGGCCACTTTCACCGAGAGTACCGCGGTGAGCCCTTCCCGGAAGTCATCACCACTGATCTCCACTTTCACCTTATCCAGCATCTTGGAGTCCTCGGCATACTTCTTCAGCGTACGGGAGAGCCCCCTGCGGAAACCGGTAAGGTGGGTGCCTCCCTCAATGGTGTTGATGTTGTTTACGTAGGAGAAGATGTTCTCGTTGTAGGTGTCGTTATAGGTCATCGCGATCTCGATCGGGATACCGTTTTTCTCGGTAATGATATGGATCGGCTCCTGGATGAGCGAATCCTTGTTCTTATCAATGTAAAGCACGAACTCCTCAAGGCCTGTTTCAGAATAGAACCGTTCAGTCTTGAACGATCCATCTTCCCTTGGATGACGTTTGTCGGTGAGCGTCAGCGTCAATCCCGCATTCAGGAACGCCAGCTCACGCAGGCGGGTGGCCAGTATGTCGTAGCGGTATTCCATGACGGTGAAGATGGTGTCATCGGGCTTGAAAGTGATGATGGTGCCGGTCTCATTGGTTTCACCCACAATCTGGACTTCAGCATATGGCTTGCCCTGTGAGTACTCCTGCACATATATCTTACCGTTACGGTGGATCTCAGCTTTCAGATATATTGAGAGCGCGTTGACACAGGAAACACCCACACCATGCAGACCTCCGGAAACCTTATAGGTCCCCTTGTCGAACTTACCACCGGCATGAAGCACCGTCAACACCACCTCCAGTGCCGATTTCTGCTCCTTCTCATGGAAGTCAACCGGTATCCCGCGACCGTTATCCGTTACCGTGACAGAGTTGTCTTCGTTGATGATCACATTGATCTCACTGCAGTAACCGGCCAGGGCTTCGTCGATCGAATTGTCTACCACCTCATAGACCAGGTGGTGCAATCCTTTCTCGCTCACATCACCGATATACATGGCCGGGCGTTTGCGAACCGCTTCAAGACCTTCCAGTACCTGTATATTTTGGGCGGAATAGTTCCCGCTGGCCACATTTTTTTCTTCTTCTGACATATTCTTTTGCTAATTTATATCACTTTATATTTGAATGCCTTACGGAGGCACCTCGCGATTGTTTAAAAACGAACAAATATACGAAAAAAATGCCTCTTAAGCAACCCTTTTTGTTTTTTTAGCGCTATTCATCAGCGGACATACCAAGAAAAAAGCCGAACAATCCTGTCCGGCTCTCGCTATGCGTATGCGTTGGCAGCAATCAGCTTAAGCTGTTCACATGTGCGGCCAGCTTCGATTTCAAGTTGTTGGCCTTGTTCTGGTGAATGACATTCTTCTTCGCCAGCTTATCCAACATGGAACAAACTTCAGGGTACAACTTTACCGCCTCCTCTTTCGAGGTCAGGTTACGAAACTTGTGCACACTGTTACGGGTGGTGCGGAAAGCATACCGGTTGGTTAAACGACGTACTTTGGTTTGCCTGATTCTTTTTTCTGATGATTTGTGATTTGCCATTTTGATTGACGCGTATGTATGTATGTATGTATGTTTAATTTTTTCTATTTTTGGTAGCCCATAGGGGAATCGAACCCCTCTTTCCAGAATGAAAATCTGATGTCCTAGCCGATAGACGAATGGGCCTTTCAAGGGGCGTAAACCCTGGCTAAACAGCTTGCTGTCTCAATTGCGGGTGCAAATATAGAGCCTTTTTGTGAAAGTGCAAAATAATTCTTTTATTTTTCCCCTAAATATTTTCCTCAATCTGCTCTACAGCTTCAAAATGAGCAAAAATGATTTTTTTATCCGCTTATAATTGGATTACTCATATTTTTTACCTATTTTTGCAGCCCGTAAATTCGAAACGCAACACATAAACAAGATCTCATATGAAACGTACATTCCAACCCT